>JAFQZI010000086.1 GCA_017406005.1 Oscillospiraceae bacterium
CGAGCGCAGCGCTTCATAGCTGTAGATTCCACGGCGTCTATCTTCCAGCGCCTGTGGGGTAGCTCCCATGATGAACCCCAGATATCTGGCTTTTCCCTGCAAAGTATCGTTATACATGGTGAGCAGCTTTTCATAATTATATTGCCTGGTAACCGCATTGGGGATTTTATAGATATTGACAAGCTCATCGATCATAATCATCATACCGGCATAACCTGCCAGGCGGAAAAAGACCGCAAAGAGCTTCAGATAGTCATACCAGTCATCATCCGTAATGATGACGTTGATGCCAAGCTCGTCTTTTGCTTCCTTTTTAAGCGTATATTCTCCCCGGAACCAGCGGACTACTTTTGCCTTCGTCTCGTCGTCTCCATTACAATAGGCATGGTAATAAGCTGAGAGAAGCCTTGCAAACTCGAAACCGTGTACCAGTTCGCTGACAGAAGCAGTGACGGCATAGATTTTCTGATCGACCGCCGCTGTCAAGGCCGGATCTCCGGGGAGAAAACCGGTCTCACGGGCAGCTTCCGACTGCATCGTGCTGATCCAGCGGTCCAACACCAACGTCAATGCTCCACCCTCCGGCTTCGTTTTTGTGGAAAGGTTGCCGATGAGTTCCCGATAGGTTGCCAGGCCCTGCCCGCGGGTTCCCTGAAGACGGCGCTCGGGCGAAAGATCGGCATCGGCTACGATAAACCCCCGATCCATTGCATAATTACGGATGGTCTGCAGCAGGAAGCTTTTTCCTGAACCATAGCGGCCGACGATAAACCGAAAAGAGGCCCCGCCCTCCGAAATGATGGCGACATCATGCAGAAGTGCTTCTATTTCATTCTTTCTTCCAACCGTGATATAAGGCAGGCCGATTCTGGGGACAACACCGCCTTTCAGAGAATTCAGCACCGTCTGTGAAATCCGCCTCGGCACTTTTATACTCTGTTCACTCATTTGCTGAAACCTCCCATTATCCGGGTAAGATCTTCCCGGTAATCCTCCACGAGAGAAAGCATATCATCATCACAGGAGAGAACCGTGTCCCCTATTTCATCAAAAAAAGCTTCATTGACGGCATCTGCAATGAGGGACGGCATCAGATGATTCTCCCGTACAATTTCTTCTACAGACCCTCCCTGTAAAAGTGTACGGAGAATCTGCAACTGCAACGCATCCAGCGAAATATCCGCCAAAACCCCAGACGGCTGCCCTTCGGCATCGGAACCTTCCATTTTTCCGGATTCTTCTTCCAGTTCCATACGCTCTTCTTCCGTCAGCAGGCTGTCACGGGTTGCTTTTGCGTCTTCCCGAATCCGATCAAGGCCGGAAAGATCAATTGCAAGCTTCGTTTTTGACGCTTCCGCTTTGGCAAGAATATCTGCCTCAATGACGGCGTCTATGTATGGCTCCGCCCATGCTTCTTCCTTTTTTTCGCGCAAATAACGACCGGTTTTCAGATAAAAACGGAGCTTCCGATCGGCCGCATGGAGAAAGGATTGAAACCGTTTCCGGTCAAAAGAGAGACTTTCATACCTCTCCACTGTCCACGTCCCGTTGCGGCAACGGTATGTACGGCAGTCATCGAACACATAGTTTCTGTCTTCCGGGTTGTGCTGACTGTAATAAACTGCATTGGCAAGCGGATACCATTTATAAGAAGCCGGCTCCCCAAAACAGACTGTAAACAGATCTTTCCTGCCGCGATGATACGAGGAAGCAGCTCTTCTCCACACCTCACTGAAAAGATGCTTCCCTTCGGCCGCATACCCGACGATAACCGGAGAATCTGCCAGCTTTTCTCCTCCGAGAGTGCAGAGAGCGGAAAAAACTTCCTCATCCGTACAGCCCGCCGGATATCGCAAAGAATAAAGAGCCTTATCTTCCTGCAGAAGATCGGGTGCGGCATAACGGCGTGCAAAGTCGGGAGAGATGTCATGAAGCACTGCAAAATCCAGCATCCAGCGCTGAATATTTTTACGCATCCGCTTGTCGCCAACACCGGATTCCACATACCCGGCCAAAAACTCCGCCAGTTTTATCAAGCTGTCCTCCGAAGAGGAAGCACCAATCCCGTTGAGGAGTTCATATACATACAGATAGGCCGCCGACGTCGGGATGGGATGATATTCCCCTTTTCTAATGCGCGTTCTCCAGGAAAAATAGCCGCGCAGCTGCCTAAGGGTCAAATCACGGTAGGTGGGAAAATAACAGACAAACTCTCCCGTCCAAGGGGCATCGTCTTCATAATCCTGCATAAAAATACCCTGACGGTAAAAGTTCCTGCACTTAAGCTGAAAAGACCCGTTTTCATATTCATAGAGACTTCTCATCTGCCCAATCCTGTCCGGGACTGGGTCTTTCGGCAAAACGGGTATCCGCTCGGAAAAGTGTATAGCCGTATCACCATATACCGGGGATGGAGCAGCCGGAACCGGATCGAGAACGATGGTACAGCCCCACTGGTTATCTTTTCCCGATGTTTCCACTGCTTCACCTCCTCATTCCTATTATAAAAATTATAACATGTTTGAGGGCAAAATCAAGTGCACAGCATTTTTACACACCATCACGAAAATGAAAGCCCATTGGCAAGACAATTTCCCTGCCAATGGGCTTTCTGTTATCCACGGTTAATCAAAGGCGCTCGGCACAGGCTTTTTCCAAGGCATCAATAATGATTTTCAATGTCTTAATGCGGGCGTATTTTTTGTCATTCGATTCAATGATGAACCAGGGAGCATTTTCCGTGCTGGTCTTCTGGAGCATCTCGTCGATGGCTTCTTCGTACTGCGGCCATTTTTCACGATTGCGCCAGTCTTCCTCGGTAAGCTTCCA
>JAFQZI010000087.1 GCA_017406005.1 Oscillospiraceae bacterium
CTGCCGGTTTACCCCGCGCAGTATGACATGATAAATCCCGGATTTGCTTTTTCGTCTGGCAGTTCTTGGCATAAGCATCACCCGGTACAATATATCAAATTATCATTTGCGTATCAACACAAAGAACCGTCCCCTGTGATCTTTGTAACCTTAAAGAACTGTACAATAGGTATACTGCAATGCGGGTGGACAAATAGAGAAGTTGGAGACTTAGGGATTAAATTTAATTTTGACTTCATTGTTACTGGCAATAATACTGGTTTCCCTTCCGTGCTTTGATATTCCAAAGTATCTTTGCATCATAAGGCAGGATCCAAAAATAAAGAAGGTACCCGAATAGCTGCGTAGAGAGGGATATTGGTCAGCCAATCCTGCTTCCGATAATCGGACATGGACAGCCGGATGGCTTTTGCGTTTGGATAATCCATTGTAAACTGGCGAAGGGATTTCGAGCGAAGATTCTCCTCTGCCTTGACTTCAATGGGAACAAGAAAGTTCCCTGCCTGCATGAGAAAATCGAGCTCCAGTTTGGTTGCGTCACTGTCATAATAAAAGATTTCGGATTCAGAGCTGCAAATCAATTGACAGAATACATATTGCTCAGTGAATGTACCTTTGTATTCTTCAAACACATTCCTGTTCAGAAGAATCTCCGATGCCGGTGCATCAACCTGTGCGCCCATAAGACCGTGATCGACAAGAAACAATTTAAAAGCTGTGAAATCCTCATAGAATTTCAACGGGATTCCCGCTTTTCGTACTCTTGACACTTTGTAGACGATACCTGCATCAATCAGCCACTCGATGGCAAGTTCGAAATCTTTTGCCCGAGCACCTTTTTGAATGTCACCATAGACAAATTTGCGATTACTTTTGGCAAGCTGCTGAGGAATGGAATTCCATACCTGATGGATTCTACCGAGAATCTGCGGGTTGGCGTGTTTTGAAATATCCAAAGAATAATCGGACAGAATCTGCTTCTGTATGTTACGGAGAGCTGTGTGATCTTTTCCGTCGATCAGCCCCTGTACGACCTCTGGCATCCCACCGGTAAAGTAATATTCCCGCAGGGAATCCGTCAGAGTGGTCTGCAGACTGCTGAGGCTTTCCAGCGAATCTCCGATCAGTCTCCGAAAGGCTGTTTCGCCTAACCGGGCACGGACAAATTCAGCAAAGGATAGCGGATAAAGTATCATCTCATCAACTTTTCCTACCGGAAAAGAAACACCTTTATGAATGGCAAGACCTAAAAGCGAACCTGCAACGATGATATGATATTGAGGTGCATCTTCACAGAAATATTTCAGCGAAGCCAGCGCTTTTGGCGCATCTCCTACTTCGTCAATAAAAATAAGGGTTTTTCCAGGAATGATCTTTTGACCGGTCAATATTTCAATATCCGAAAGAATGCGCTCTGTCTGAAAACCATGATCAAATAGCTCCCGCACGCGGAGATCTTTGTCACAGTTCAGGGTAATAAACGATTCAAACTCATTTTTTCCAAATTCATTGATCAACCATGTCTTCCCAACCTGCCGTGCCCCTTTGACGATCAGAGGCTTCCGATCAGGAGAGTCTCTCCAGGACAGCAGTTTTTGATATAAATCTCTTTTCAGCGCCATACAGATAATGGAAGCTTTTCAGCTCCCTGCCCTCCTCCCGTTAGTCAGCAGTGTCCAGATAGTGAGTTCTGTGCTGTTTTTTGAACAGTATAACATAACAAAAGACGGGTGTCTACACAAAACGGAACGAATATTTTTAAAATAGAACAGAAAACGGAACGAATAGGAAGAAGATAGAAAATATGGGTGACAGCCGGATTGACTGTCACCCGAAGAAGAAATATCAGAAATATCAGCTTTTGGCAAAAGAGCAATCGTTGGCGATTTCCTCCTGGTTGTCATGCCAGATTGCAATCTTATTTGCAATATAAAGATAACCAGTACCGTTTTCGTAATAAGTGGTGCGAGTTTCAGTTCCGTCGGAGTTGTAGTGGATAGAGGTCTTGGTGCAGTCTTCATACGTCAGGATTCCAGCCTGAGTGAAAGTGCCGCTGAAGTTCCATTCATCCATTTCTTCCGTGCCGTTCGGCCAATGAACTGTTACCTTGCTTAACTCTTCATTTCCTTTTACTTCGATGACAGTCTTATTATTAGATCTTTCAACATAGATACCGTTATAAGAATCAGGTTCTTCTGAAACTTGCTGCTGTGGGGCAGGCGTAGCAACAGGCGCTGCAACTTTTACAGGTGCGGAGACTTTGCTGACAAGATTAATTCTTCCGCCTTTCGGAATCGAATCAAGTTTCAAATCAGGATTGATGCTTTCCAGAAGAGTTTCAATGGTTGCATAATTGATGCCATAAGCCTTGCAAAGCTTCCCCGTAGTGTCTCCGGTAACAATATCATGGGAATAGACTGCGTACACAGCATTATCTGCTTTGGAAGAGGGGAAGAGATAAGCCTCGCCAGTTGCAAGTTTATCAAGATTCATTACGCCATTGAGGGATTTTACAAGTGCATCAATCTCGTAGGAATATGGCGCACCGAGCGCCTCACATACGGATTCGGCGGTTTCACCTGGTTCCATCTTGTGCTCAACGAGGTAGTATTCAAGCCTGTCGCCTTCAATTGGGGGTTCAACAGTTGTGCTTACTGGCAGGAGAGGGGCATCAAGCGGAAGATAAATAATCTGTCTGGCTTCAATGCTGTTCAGATCATCATCTGTTTCCCAACCGTTCAGGATTTTGATGGTTTCTTTGTAGTAATTGTAGTTCAGATGCTGGGCCTTGCAAATTTTAAACATCGTATCGCCCTTTTTGACTTTATACTCGATAGCATTTGCAGGGCAGTTTTTGTTATGAAGGGAAACAATGGCTAATGCGTCTTCATCGGACTTGGGCAGATAAATTGTCTGACCGATTGCCACGGTTTCAAGGGACTCTTCCCTTGAAACTCCGTTAATGATGAGAATTGCTGTTCTGTCAGCAGCATAATCCAGCCCTAATTTTTTGCAGAGAGAAACAACGGAATCGCCTTTTTTAGCAGTAATCGTCTGCACATATGCAGAATAGTCCGTCTCCGCGAAAGCCTGAACGGAAACGCAAGTCAGAGCGATGCAGATCAGTAAGACAATGCTTATTATTCTTTTCATGAGGGGTTTCTCCTTTTGTTACAAAAGTTTACATAAAATATTATACAGTAATCCTCTTTATTTGTCAACTAATTCTGACGGAAGGGATAAAAAAAGACCGAAAAATGAAGCAGAAACCTGAGGAAGGCATGTTCTACACCACAAGGGAAGCCTATGAGTGGTTCAAAAAAGAATACGCGAGAGTATATTGCCATTTTGTCTATGTGCATACATCACCGGAAGGGAAAAAATATGTGGGCCACGGGAAAGGCAAACCGAATAAACGATGGAGCAGCGGGCATGGATACCGAAACAATAAACGATTTCAAGCAGATATAGACAGATTCGGCTGGGATCGGTTTACACATGATATTGTACTGGATGAGCTCTGTATTGAAGAAGCAAGAAAACTGGAACGCGACACCATTATTGCATTGGAAAGCTGGAAACCGGAGAAAGGCTATAATGCATATATCCCCAAAGAGCATACCGAAGAAGAACACTACTCCGTCTACCAATTGATCTTCCCAAATCAGAAAATGTATGTCGGCAGAACAGGTGTACCGCTGGAAGTGCGATGGGACAGCGGATACGGTTACAAAGATATGCCTGAACTGATGGAAGACATCAAAAAATACGGATGGGAAAATGTGATCAAAATCCGCTGTATGGAGAACATTCTGGAAGAGTCTGCTATCCGGCTGGAGCAGTTTCTGATCAGGATCAACCGGACAATAGACCCGGAACGGGGCTATAACAAATCCGTCGGAGGAGAGACAGAAAGCGGGTGGCATTCGTCTGAAGAGAGTAAAGCGAAAGCGGCTGAAAAACTGAAAAGCAGAAGAAACAGGCCAGAGCAGATTGAGCATATGAAAGATGCGGCAGCACCACGATATAAACCGGTTTTGAATGAAACAACCGGAGAGGTGTATCCGTCACAGGCTGCAGCGGCAGAAGCGCTCGGTGTCGACAAGACGACGATCAGCGCTGCACTGAGAGGGAAGCTGAAGACGGTGAAGGGGTGTGTCCTGAAAAGAATAGAACAGGAAAAACAGGGCAAGGATGAACTTGGTGTTGAAAAGGCAGATACCGTAAGGTAATATGAAAATATATATTGCCATGACAATATGACATAAAACAACAGGAGGGACTACTATGGCTTACACGGCATTGGAACAGATGAGGAAGGTAAACAAAGAAAGATTTGGAAGAGACCTCGGCCCGAAGCAACCGCCGCTCTACATCAACCGACATAACCGGAATGACCTGAAGTCGGCTGTTTTGCGGTTTATCCACAACAGTTGTGAAGGGCTTTGCTTTGACGACAAAAAAACGGAGGAAGAGAGAGATACGGGAAAATATCTCGGAAAAAGCCTTAAACCGAACCAGATTCCTTATAACATGGAGATGGATCTCAACAGGCTGTGCCTTGAAAAGGCATTAGAGAGATTCATCGATTCCGGCGTGGCAGAGGATGCCTATGCAGTGTATTACTGCTATCTGGAAATCTTCTTCGGAGAGTATGGAAGGTCTAAAAAAATGGTGGAGCTCCTGTCAGAATATGAAGCCAACGGAAGCTCCCTGCTGATGAAGCACCGGGATCACTATTCCCATTCCGTTTATGTGTTCGCCCTCGGCCTTGCCATCTATGAGACGAACGAAAAATACCGGAAGGCTTTTAAGGAGTTCTATCATCTGAATGCGAATGAAAACAATAAGGAAGAAAGCTGTAAGGCAGCAAGCCTATTCCTCGAATACTGGGGGCTAACGTCCCTTTTCCATGATATCGGATATCCTTTTGAACTGCCGTTCGAGCAGGTGCTGTCGTACTATGAAGTTAATAACGAGAACCGGGGAGAAAAGAAGCCGTTTCTTGCTTTCCACGGTATTGAGACAGTGACAAAGCTTCAGGAGAAGGACAAAAAAGAACTGGAAGACCTTTACCACAGACCCTTCAGGACTTCAAATGAGCTCCTTGCTTACGATGTCACGCAGAAACTGGGAAGGGCATTTGGCTTTACCGAAGAATATATGCTGGATGTGATCAACCGTAAGCCAACAAAACCAGAAGAATTCGGATACTTTATGGATCACGCTTTCTTCAGCGCAACAAGGCTGTATCGTGAAATTGCCGGACTTGAAACGAAGAAACTCAATAAAATGCACGTGGATGCACTTTCCGCTATTCTTCTGCATAACAGCCTGTACAAATTCAAAATCTCTTTCTATAAAGACGATGAGAAGAAAAAAGAACCGCTCTGGGTTGAACTGCATCCGCTGGCTTATTTGCTGATGCTCTGTGACGAGCTGCAGTGCTGGGACAGAACAGCCTACGGCAGAAATTCCCGCAAGGAGCTGCACCCGATGGCTGCTGACTTTGATTTTTCCTATAATTCGATTTCCGCTGTATATTATTATGACGAGGAAGAGCGTGAGAAAATAGAGGAATTTGAGGAAGAATATGAAGAGTGGGAGAAGAATCCCAAAACAAAAAAAGAGCCTCGGCTAAAGGCTTACAGTGATATGGCGGGGAAGAAACAAAGGTTTACTACAGACATTGAAAAGATTGTCAACACTTCAATCATTCCACTGACCATACACCCGAGTATGTGCAAGGTAAACCGGAAGAAAAAGCACACCTATCTGTCAGGGAGCAACTTCCTCCATTTATATGATTTCGCCGTTGCTCTTCACGGCAGAAGTATGCCCAAAGAAACAAAGACGGAGGAACTCGAGAAAAAGTTCCGGAGCGTTTCCCTCGAATACCAGCTTTCTACCCTTAACCGTGCACGGGACTTTGGCAGGTATCTGGATGCAATACGCTGTTTCTATACGGATAAACCGGTGGACTATGAGATGGTGACGGAATTTACCCCAAGAGATGCCGCTGAGTTTGCACCCATGGAGCATGAGCGCTGGATTCGGGAACACCACGCCATGGGCTGGAGATACGGCAATGACTATGAAACGCTGACTCTCGACCTTCCGGAGGAATTGCAGGCTGCGGAACGGAAAGCATTGCGGGAGCAGATGCGTATACACAAACTGGCAATGGATGGGAATCCGTCAAGTCAGCAAATCCGCAGGCATTATCTCGGGTTATCCCCCGAAGATCAGGACAAGGACTGGAAGCCATTCAACAAAATGCTGGAGCTCCTCAAAAAGTTCGATGGACTGAGAATCTATAGAATGGATTGAAATGTTTTGCAAAAAGGAGATTCGGGAATGGAAAGAGACTGGCTTTCTTTTCAACCTTCCAAGGCAACAGAGATCTATCCGGGGTTAATCATCGGAGGACTACGTAATCTTGAAGATATTCAAAGAATGAAGCCGGACGTGCTGGTACCTCTGGATCATCTACCCGGAGATATCTGGGAGACAGGTTACCGAGGAGAAATCCTCTATTGCCCGATTTCTGATCGAGGTGTACTACCGCGGGATGTACTGAATCGCATAGTTGACATAATTATAAAATGTCTTGAACAGGGGAAACGAACGGCTGTTTTCTGTATTGGCGGACACGGCCGGACCGGATACCTCACGGCATGTGTTCTGTACCGGTTGGGGATCACGGATCCAATCACTTACCTGCGGAAGAATTACAGCATCCTCGCTGTGGAAACAGAGGAGCAGGAGGACGAGGTGCAGAAATACTGTAAAAAGCATACAGCGAAGACCGAAGGCGGATTGAGATAAAAACATGGACGGGAAGAAAAAAGAACAGATTGTGCTGCGCACGATGCAAAAGATTCAGGAGCGCTGTTATCCACTACTGGTCGGCTATAGCGGCAGTATTGCTTACGGAACGAATCTACCGGGGTCCGACATAGATATCCGTGGGATCTTTCTGAACCCGCCGGAAGAATGGATTGGATTGCAGGAGGACTCCGAACAGATCAGACTGGACGATTCCGACACGGTGGTTTACAGCCTCAAAAAGGCGATGAACCTGCTCTTGGCCTGCAATCCAAACATGATTGAGATCCTCGGGCTTCGACCGGAGCATATTCTTTTCTGTTCATCGGAAGGGAAGAGCATCCTCGACAATTCAAATGTTTTTCTTTCCCGGAAGGCAATTTTCACCTTCAATGGCTATGCCGTCAAACAGCGGCGACGTGTGGCGGCGCTTGTGGAGGAGAGGAATACTTCCCAAAAGGAAATCTCCAAAGACATGATGCACTTAATCCGACTCTATGCGATGGGCATAGAACTGCTGGAAACGAGCAGGGTTGTGACCTACCGAGAAAAGGAACATGACCTGCTGATGAAGATCCGAGGAGGAGAATACTGGGATAAAAAGAGAAAAGCACCAAGTTGGGAATATGAAAGACTGCTAGAAGACTATATGGGAGCTTTCAATAATGCGGCGCTTCGGACAAGGCTTCCTGCCGAACCGAACCGGGAGGCAGCCAATGAACTGACGATGGAGATCGTACGCCATTATTTGTAGGGAGGGTTTATGAGCGTAGGATGGCTGGGGTGTACCGTTGAGATCTATCTGCACTTTACAAAAGAAAAGCACGCCCGCTGGGCATACCATGTAGCAGAAGATATGATCAAACTGTTGTATGCACCGACAGAACTGCCGTGGGTCCAGGAAGCTTCGAACCGTGCATCCCTCAGTGAGCGATACCTGAATTACCAGCAATACATCAAAGAGCTGGATCTTCATCCGGAACGTGACAGAAGACGATGGAAACACGATCTCTGCGCACTGGACTGGCTGGAACGCAGGCGAACCCATCTTATTATCGAACGCTGTGCGGATATTGCACGCACTTCAAATTTCGAAGGAAAAGAAGAATTCTTTCCGCAACTCTGCTTTGCTATTGCTCTGCGATTTCCGCAGGTGCCTTTTTCTGCAATCAGCCGCTATGAAATGATGGTGACAGGGAGTATCCAATGCGTGAAGGCAGTTTATGACGGATCTGTCATGCATGTGCAGGAAATATCCGGAGAACGACCTTTCAATGAAGATAACTGGAGCCGAGCAAAAGAATGGGATTATATTGCAGAAGATGGAGTCTTTACACAACAGAAACATAAAGGAGAACAGGCATGGAACTATCCACGAGCATAAGCAATTCCATCAGTAAAGGCGAGGTTCAGGAAGAGTTTTCTCTCTCCCTTGCGGCGCTAGAGGATGCGAAGAACAGAAGACCGGAATCCATCTCCAATGAACAGATACAAAAAGGAGATAAGATCCTTGAAACCTATACCGTTCTGGATGAGGCGATCCATGGTGGCATGGGCAGTGTGTGGTGTGTTCATCATGAGAGCTGGAATGTTGATCTGGCGATGAAGCGCCCACAGCCAAGATTCTTTGCCGAAGGCAGCGATAGGCGGAAAGAGGAATTCATCAAAGAGTGCGAGAACTGGATCAACCTCGGCCTGCATCCAAATATCGTCTCCTGCTACTATGTGCGTGATATCGGCGGTGTGCCGACGATCTTTTCCGAATGGATGGACAACGGCAGCCTGAAGGACCGCATTCAGGATGGGTCTCTTTATAAAGGTACCGAGAAAGAGGTACAAAAGAGAATTCTTGACATCGTTATCCAGGCAGCACGAGGCCTTTCCTATTCCCATAAAAATAGCCTAATCCATCAGGACATGAAACCCGGCAACTTGCTTTTAACCAAAAAATGGGAGGCTAAGGTAGCGGACTTCGGCTTGGCGAAAGCACAGAGCCAGCTGTCAGATGCCAACACATCGGGCTCTTTGGGCTACACGCTTGCCTATTGCCCGAAGGAACAGGCGGAAGGAACAGCTGCAGAGAAGTGGATGGACGTATACGCCTGGGGTCTTACCGTGCTGGAGATGTACGCAGGCAGGCGGCTCTGGAATACTGGTGCTGAGGCAAAGGAACACTGCGGGGAATACTTTGATCAGTGCCGCATCCCACCTTCCACTGCTATACAAGAAGTGCTGAAGAAGGCACTGAATCGGGAAGACCTGACCTTTGATGTGCTCTTTCCTTCCCTAATGGAGATCTGGCAGGTACAGACCGGCTCGGCCTATCCGCGCCAGGAGACCCTTGCCGCCGGTGACACATCTGATAGCCTAAACAACCGCGCTTTGAGTTTTCTTGATCTCGGGATGAAGGAAAAAGCAGCGGAATGCTGGGACTCGGCCCTGACACAGGATTCTGCCCATGTTCCAAGTGTTTACAATCAAGGGCTCTATCAGTGGAGAGGGGGAAGCATTTCCTCTCAGGAGATTCTGCGCCGAGTGCGGATGGCAGTGCAGACGCAGCCTCTGCCGTTTGAGTACCTGCAGAAGCAAATCCGCGCAGAGCAGGCGGATACGAAGCCGGTCCTGATCGAGAAAAGATTGGGATGGCAGTCCTGCGCTTTCCGCTCTGACGGTAGGCGCGTCTGGTCAGTTTCCAGTTTCGTTACCTGTTATGATGCCGAAACGTTGCAGATCCTTTATCAGCGGGAATGTGAGGGGAGCGGTAGTGATGCTTTCCTTTCTCCGGATGGGAAGTTTCTACTTTATCGTGTCACCAGCAAGGGGCCGGAGAAAGACAGACGCCTTCGCGTACTCGAAGCAGAGACGGGAAAGTTGCTTTCCATCCTGGAACAATCAGAACAGATCACAGCAAAGAAGGTCCGTTTTCACCCAGACAAAAGGCATTGCATTATTCTGGGCACCGGACGAACAGAGTACGCAACAGCCTGGAAGTACTTCCTGCAGAAATGGGATCTTCTCTCCGGGAAACAGGTGCTGGACATCGATCTGCGCTTCAAAGACATCAAACAGGCGCTGGGGATCGAACCGTTGGAATTGACAGTCCCGGCTGATATCTGCCTTACGCCGGACGGAAGTACTGTATATGCTGCAGTGAACTCAGGCAATACGTTTATTGCCGCTTATGGCATACAGACCGGCGCTTTGCTAGGCCCGATTTATACAATCACCTTTTCAGTGGATGTGCTCTGTTTTTCACCGGACGGGCAGAAGCTCTATGCCGCAGGGAAAAAGGGCATCGCTGTCTGGGATGTTTCCACTCACCGTGGCAAAGAGTTTGAGGCGACTCTGAATGAGAATGCCGACATGCTGTTTTCTTCGGAGGGGGATAAGCTGTATGCCAGCGGACAGTACGGTGTAACCGTATGGAATACGGCGGATATGACCATGGATTTGTTGAGTGTGCCGGGAGGTGTAAGCAGGCTCTGGCTGGACGGAGACGGTTCGCATCTTATCAGCGCAGACCATAATGAAGACGGCGCTATTCGGCTCTGGGACCTGAAAACCGGCGCCTGTCTGCAAAGTTTTCAAGGACATAAAGGAAAGATTTGGGCAATCTCCGCAACGGAGGATCTCTCTTTCCTTCTCTCCCTCGGAGGAGACCGCAACCTTTTCAAATGGAATGCCCGTTCCCGGGTGCGTTATGCCCCCTGGGAGTTATGCCGCATGAAGACCTTTGAGGAGCAGCAGGCTCTGACGAAAGCGGTCAGTGATACGAAGTGGAGCCTCTTCAATCTCGTCCATACCCCCGACAAGGTCGGACAGGCTATCACGGAGTTGGTTGCGGCGGAAAAGAAATACGGTCAGCATCTTTTTCTGGAAGTGCGCAGAGAGCTCATCAAAAGCTGCATTTCTAGCAAAGTGACGGACATATATGAGATGAGTAGCTTTCCTGTGGCGGATGAGTATTCGGGAGATTCCGGAGCGTATTCGCAGACTCCCTATCCGGTTCCCGGGTGCAATTACTGCGTAATCACGGAACCTGAGAGCAAGTATTTTTACATTTATTCAGAAGAAGGAAGAAGACGGGCAAAGCTGGATCTGCCACCGCATTTTTACGGTATTTCAAACCATTTATGTTTTTCAGGCTTTCATCTTTATGCCGCCGGAAGCGGTATAATCGAGATCTGGGATACAGCTCGCCCGGTTAAGATGGATAGTCTTTCAATCAGAGTACATGAGGCATTACCTTTTCCAGAAAATGGAAATGTAAAAATTACGCTTAGTCCAGATGCCAGATTCCTTCTTTCTGCCTGGGATTCAGGTAATTTTTGTCTTTGGGAATCCAGCTCTTCATTCGGACTTGGACGCTATCATAAACGCCGGGAGTGGAAGGCAGAGTCCGATGAGAATATCCGTCAGATTTCCTTTTCACCGGATGGGAAAACGGTTGGAATACTTGACGAAGCCGGCAATTTGTCGGTCATGAATCCGTTTACCGGAGAAATTTTAAAGACGATTACGGAAAATCCGGAAGAAACGTATGACCTGGAAGAGGAAGACTTTGAGGATGAGAATCCGGAAGACTGGGAAGACTCGGAAGAGCCTTCCGTCATCCGGTTCTGCTTTACTCCGTCAGGAGATTATCTCTATGTCAGTGAGAAAGAGGAAGTCTCTATCTGGAATACAGGAACATGGGAAAAAGCAGGGTGCTTTCATAGCTATAAAGATGACTGCCGTGGTGATCTTTGCTTCAGTTCTGACGGTTCTCTCATGGCAACATACGGGAACACAGGTGTGCGCATCTGGTCCGTTCCGGAGCACACGCTGATCCACGAACTAAAAGGTCTGACATCGCAGATTGATCCGGAAGAAGCCATCTTTCAAAAAATACTTGCCTTTTCGTCGGATGGCTGCATTCTGTACGTCGGAACCGGGAATTTCATGCATACCTTTGTCATCCGCCGGGAACTTACGCCAAAGCCAAAGAAGATTGATTACGACTACCTGAAAAAAGTATATGGTGATCTGTTTGATGGGAAAAGAATCCCAACGTTTCAGTCGTCACGATGCCCGCAATGCGGAACCCACAGAGTCAGTGTCAGGCAATGGGATCGTGAGCATCAATTAGCCTACGTTTTGTGCGAAGAATGCGGCTGGGATGGCTGGAAAAAATATGAACTGAAAGAACTGGAATAATCTGAATTCTACAAAATAAGACCAACTATATGTGACCCTGCATAGGAAAAAACAGGAAGAAAATACTCCTACATCTGACAAAAGAAAGGAAATAGCCTCTTATGCCAGATGCTCGATGGATGGATATAAGGAGGAAACCTTGGAACTGCAATATAAGACCCGCGGGATGACAAATCCGCAGGGCAAGCCACGGGTGTATTTTGCCTGCCGGCAGGAAGACTTTAAAACGGCTTTCCCACTTGTTTCCGAAGATCTCCTGCGATATGCCAACTGTGCCATCTGGTATGCTCCTGATCAGGAAGAGGCAGTGGATCTCGAAGAGCTTTATGCCTGTCTGGACGAGATGCAACTTGTGGTGCTTGCCGTTACATCTGAAATGATCCATACAGACAACCGAGCGAAAGATGTTGTGCTGCGGTATGCCTATGAGCATCATATTCCAATTCTGCCTATTTTGATGGAAACAGGACTAGCCCGGGAATTTAACAAGGCGACCAATATTCCAATCCAGGTCGTGAACCGCATGGTCAATGACCCCACTGCTACTCCGTATGAGGAAGTGCTGGAAACCTATTTGAAATCCGTTCTTATCGGTGACGAGCTGGCTGTAAAAGTACGTGACGCTTTTGACGCGTATGTTTTTCTGAGTTACCGGAAGAAGGATCGCAGATATGCACAGAGACTGATGCACCTCATCCATGAAAATAAACAGTTTCAGAATATCGCTATCTGGTACGATGAGTTTTTGATACCGGGGGAAAAATATAATAATGATATTCAGGCTGCATTTACCAAAAGCAAACTATTTGCTATGGCAGTTACACCGCATCTGGAAGAGGAAAAAAATTATGTTATGAGGGTGGAATATCCTTTGGCACGGGATCGAGAGATCACGGATCGTGATTTTCAGATCGTGCCGGTGGAAATGTATGATGTGAATGCCCCTGAATGGCGGATCGATCAAAACAACCTGCAAGAGTTCAAATACAAGGCGATCCCAAAACTGCAGGATGAACATCGGGAATCCGAAATGAATCAGGCGTTTCTGGATGCACTTGACCGGATTGCAAAAAAGGAAAATGACGGTTCGGCGCAGCACCGGTTTTTTATCGGCCTCGCATATCTCTGCGGGATTGATGTGGAGAAGAACGCTGACAGAGCCCTGAAGCTGATCATCTCTGCTGCAGAGGACAGCAGCCCCTGTTTTGATGCGACCGAAAAGCTGGCAGACATGTACCTGACCGGCGATGGGGTGGAAAGAAACACAGAGAAAGCCATCGAATGGCAGAGAAAACTCTGTGATCAATATTTGACGGAATATAAAAAGCATTCTTCTGCAGACGAGCACAAAGGCTTCGGGACGAAGTGTTTCAGGGCACTGATCCGACTTTCCGATATCCTGAAAGACGCGGGAAGGATCTCCGAAGCTACCGACACTGCGGAAGAAGCACTCAGCATGACGCAAAATCTGACAAATGAAGTAGGCAGGCGGGAAGCAGAACGAGATACGGCTGTGATCAGCACACGACTTGGCAGTATTTATCAATCACTGGGAGATCTTAAAGGGGCAGAGAAGTGTTTTCTTCAGGCAGCGGAAGCCTATGAAAGGCTCTCCCGTGAAATCGGCACGGCACGGGCACGGAGAGATTTATCTATTGCGAAAGAGCGACTGGGAGATATTACCAGAAAACAGGACAATATCCATTCAGCCCTGGAGTATTACAAGACGGTATACGATATCCGCAGTGAACTCGCGGAAGGGAGTGAATCGCTTCGAGCGAAAAGAGACCTTTCCGCAGTTCTTACAAAGCTCGGCAATGTGTATAAGAGCAGTAATCTCACACTTGCAAGAGAATATACGGACAGGGCATATAAGATCGATAAAGCAATCGCTGAGGAGGAAAGAACGGATCAGGCATGGGATGACCTCGGAGTCAGCCTCGTAAAGCAGGGAGATCTGTTCAAAGAGGAAAAACAGTATGAAGCGGCTGCGGAAAAATATCGAAAAGCCAGGGGAATCTTCAAATCCCTGGCCGGCAAACGGGATTCTGTGCAATATCGGAAACACTATGCGTCAAGCTGCGAGAAGCTCGCCGGTGTAGAGAAACGCGTTATGAGTTCCGATGAAGTCATCAAACTGTTTGATGAGTCGGTTTTTCTCCGGCAAAAACTGTATTACGGCTCGCCTTCCGATGAGACTGCCCATGAACTGGCGGTAGCAACGTTTAATTACGGCGCATTCATAGAGAGTAAGGAATTGATAGAAGAAGCCGTGAGACAGTGGGAAGATCTTTGCAGGACAAATCCAAAATATGAAAAATATCGCGCCAAAGCGGAAAAAGCATTGAAACAATTACAGGGAGACTAAAAACCGAATTTATATGACATCGGGAAGACAGCCTGCATTTTTTCGTTGACGCAAGTTTAGCATTGTGATACCATAAACCTGTAGCTAGTGACGCTTATTTCCTGTTATGTTGCCTTGCGGCAATTTGAGTAGTGTCACGATTCACAGGGCGGATAGCTAATCAGGCTTACTTCAGAATTACCAATCCGGAGACGGGGGTTCGACTCCTCCCGGCGCAATGCGCTGTAGTTCAACGGCAGAACGTCGGGACCTTCAAGCCTGATCATTTCATCCGCCTTTTTGTTGTTTTCAATGGAAACCGGGAGGGCTCAAAATGGATTCTAAAGAATATCCCATTCTTTGTCCGATCTATCAGGAATACCTGTTTGATAAGCATATTCTGGTCGGAGATGAGATCAACCTAAAGGAGGCTTCGGAGGCTTTCTCTACGGTGTTCGCCCTTGCAAGGCTTTTCGGCATCCGCATCACATCCGGACAGAGGCTTGCCCATAAGGAACTGATTGAACTTGCTTCGAGGAAACTCGGGGAAAACGTTCCCCTGCCCTTTTACCGAGGCTTCCCGAAGAGCGTGCGGGAGCTGACACGCTTCCAACTCCTTTTTGACCAGCTTCTGGAATACTATGTTTCTTACGGCATGAATGATTTCAGCGGAGAAGGGCATTCCGTCTTCGAAAGGGACTTTGAGCGTGCGGCCTTTCGGGAAGACGCCAGAATTCTGGATTTCAGAATCGTTTCTTTGGAGAAAGCAAAAAAGTTCCTGGCAGATTCAGCAGACGCGTTGCTGCGTTCTACACGCCCGTTGCGGAAGGATCAGTTTGAAATGGTGAAAGCCTTTGTGCAGGAGGAAGATACTCCTGAGATTTCCCGCTGCGCCTGTAAGGACACTGCCATTAAACTTCTTCTCGCGACAAAAGATCTCTCCTGGCTTCGATTTCTCCATCTTTCGGACACTATTGCTGTTGTGGATGAACTCAATTATGAATGGAATAAGAGCACAAATCTGAGAAAGCTGAATCTGAAGAATCAGCAGCGAAAGTTTATCACTCAGATTCTGGACCGTTTTTTTGAGAACAGCAATCCTTGCACAAAAGCCTGCTATGAAAAAAAGGCACTCTGGTGCGGGCTGCTGCATCATATCCATTACCAGCCGAAAAACGAAGCTGCTGCACAGTTTGTACAGAGAATGCGTGGCAAAGAGAACCACTCCGCTTACTCCGCTTTTGAAGGCGCTATGTCGGAAGGGGAAATCGAAGAAGCAGTTTCCGTTCTGTTGAAGGAGAAGGGGAGCGGGATCCTGCTTCGGAATCTAAACTATCTTCTCAGCCGCTGCCGAACAAAAGCGGAAGTAGAGGGTGTTCTTTCCCGGATTGATTCAGAAAACACGATTGTACTACTGCAGCTTTATTTTGAATATGCGCTCTCCAGCCCGGCTGAGCGAAGGATTTTCCGCTTCGCAAAGCATTCGATGCTGTATAAGCATACGGAGACAGATGAAGAATTGGCACGCAGAAAAACCGTCCTCCCGCGCACGATTCGGATAACCGCACAGGAAATGATTGAGAAAAAGCTCAGAAATCTGCTGAAAAACCGACTCAGGAGGGTTTGTTATGACCCGCAACTTAACGGGCTTGCCATTCCGCTACAGGAAGGCACATCCCTCAGCGGGTTCGGTGCTTTACCGAGAGGATCGCGATTGCCACTGCCGGACGGGAAGATTATCCGTGCCTTTACCTATTGGGAAAAGGTAAACGATATCGACCTCAGCGTAATCGGCATTTGCCGGGATGGATCCAGAAGAGAGTTCTCCTGGCGAACCATGGCATCTTCCCAGAGCACTGCCATTGCTTTTTCCGGCGATGTTACACGCGGATATAACGGCGGTTCAGAATTCTTTGATATCGATATTGTTCAGTTTTGCGAAAAATACCCGGATGTTCGTTATCTTGTTTTCTGTGACAATGTTTTTTCTGGCAGCCCGTTTAAAGACTGCATCTGCACCGCAGGCTATATGATGAGGGATCGTTTTGATTCCGGAGAAATCTTTGAGCCGAAAACGGTTCATACCTCTTATCGGATCGATTGCGACAGCACCATTGCTATGCTCTTTGCCTTTGATCTGGATACAAATGAATTTGTCTGGCTCAACCTGGCAGTAAAAGGACGGACGAGGATCGCCGGTACACAGGAGATCCAATCCATGCTGCGTTACCTTGAATGTGTTAAGGTATTGCCTTTCCGCTCGCTGATTGAAATGATGGCGCAGGAAATGACGGAGGATCTTGAAGAAGCTGATCTGGTTATATCTGACAGGCAGATAGATGTTCTGCCTGAGATCCCGGTTATTCACAGCTATGACCTGGATAAAATGGTCGCTTTGATCAACAGCCGGGGATAATACGGCGATGACTTATGTAATCAGTGATCTTCACGGAAGGATTGACTTTTACCATGAAATACTGGAAAAGATTTCCTTTTGTGCAAAAGATAATCTATACATTCTCGGAGACATCGGAGACAGGAACGAGGGTGGCATTCAGATCTTCAAGGAGATTATGGATGAACCTAACATCCATATGCTGTTGGGAAACCATGAGCAAATGATGCTTAATGCGATTCTGTATCCGAGGGCAATCAGCTTAAACGGGAATGAGACCAACGAGCAGCTATGGTTTCGAAATGGTGGCAGCATAACAAAAATGGAGTTCTTTGCTGAACCAAAGGTACTGCAGGAAAAAATCCTGCTGTATGTCGAAAAACTGCCTCTAAACATCGATTTAGAAATCAACGGGACTAAGTTTCTCCTGGTACACGGGCTGCCAACCTGTATGTTTGATAAATACGGCAGGGATTATGACGATGTCGCGGAGTTCGCGGTTTGGGAGCGGATTGAAGGCTGGATGAGGGTGGAGTTTCCGGCAGATATTATGATTTGCGGGCATACACCAACCTGGTATTACCGGGACGAAAACCCGATGAAGATCTGTAGTGTTCGGGAAAACGTCTATGACATTGACTGTGGATGCGCAAGCGGAGAAGAATACGGAGGACGGCTTGCTTGCCTGAGACTGGAAGATATGAAGATTTTCTATACAGGAGAAAAATCCGTAAGCTCGGAATAAAAGAATGGTCTTTATCATAAATTTTTTGGGAGGCAGCTATGCATGAGACGTAAAAGAGAATATTATGACATTTTTATAAGCTATCGCCGTTCAAACGGATGGGATACGGCAAAACATTTAAGGGATATTCTTGTCGAAAAAGGATACAGTGTTTTTTTCGATGTTGACAGCCTAAGAAACGGCGACTTCAATATGGCACTGCTTGAGCAAATTGAAAACTGTAAGGATTTTATTATCATTCTTTCAGAAAATTCGCTGGATCGGTGTCAAAATGAAGGAGACTGGGTCAGGACAGAGCTAGCTTATGCTCTGAAAGCAGGAAAAAACGTAATACCCATCAAAAGTTCCAAGTTTCATTTCCCTGATAATCTACCGGAAGATATTGAGGCTGTTCGAAAGAAAAATGCTGTAATTACATCATATGATTATTTCGAAAGTATGGTGCAAAAACTTATTTCTTTTCTGATCAGCAAACCGAAAAAGAAGCCATGGGTCAAGCTTGGCATAGGTATATTAGCTGTAGCAGTAATAGCATTGCTGGGTGTTGTATTTCTGAGCAGAAATACAGGAAAAGATGGTGTAATACTGCCACCAATATCAGATTCAGCTGTGACGGCCATTGCCACTTCCTCTCCAGTTGCTGAATCCACGGCAGAGATATCTGTTCCCACTGTAACACCTGCAGTGACACCTACACCGTTGCCAACCGTAAAGCCGGAGGACATAGATGCTTCCGGACAGAAAGCAGTGAATTACCTGTCAAAACGGGTGGAAGAGAGTTGCCCGATTACAGTTTATGATCCAGAAGGATCGGCGGCAGAGGAGCTTGGGACTATCTATAACAATGCAGCTGCGGCGCTTGCTCTGCTTGCGGACAATGAAAAGAACAAAAATCACAGTGACAGTGATCTTAAGAAAATTATTGATATCCTTGCAGAACAGGTGAATGACGGATCGATCTTAACTCCGGAGATGGATACGGGGAGCCTGGCGGCTGCGTCTGTGGCACTGATGAAATATGACAGTGCAAAGACATCCTTTGCCTGTGTGCGGGCAGCACAGAAGATCCTGGACTGGATAATCGAAAATCGAAAAAGTGAGAGCGGGTTTTACACGAATAATTCTCTGGGCAATAGGGCTACAGCGGAAAACCTGTGGTTAATTGCTGCATTCAACATGGTTTCAGAAAAAACAGGAAACGCCGGTTATGCGGAAGCAGCCCAAAGCGCAGAAGTGTTTGTACAGTCAATGCGGTCATCAGACGGAACGTTTTATCTTGCCGGAGATGCAAAAAACGACAACGGAAATTCCGGGCTTATTTCCACTGAAGTGCAGGCGCTGGCAGCAATGGTGATGAAGGATCGGACAGGGCTTGCAAAGGCAGCAGCCATGTGCGGAAAAAACGGAGGGTTTATGCCGGATTCTCTTTCCGATGGGGATATCAGCACAGAGAGTACGTTGCTGATGGTAGTTGCATTTCAGAGCATGGGAATGAAGCAGGAGGCGGCACAGGCTATAGCTGCAGCATATCAATACCAGAGAGAAAACGGCAGCCTCCCGGAAGCAGGCATTGCTCCCTATACTGACGGACAGGAGAAAAACCATCTTAATCAGGCAAAGACATCTGCGACGGCATGGTATGCAATTGCAGCAGAGGAATATAATCCGTTTATGAAATAACAGTGAGGAGGAATATTAAATGAAAACCGGAGATCTGAAACGATTCCTGGCGGCTCTTCTTGCAGCAGTTCTTGCTGTTTGCCTGCCGGTTTCTGCCATGGCAGACGAAGGACATGAGAAGGCAAAAGATGCAGCTGTCAGCTATCTGAAAGCATCGATTGCAGATAAATGCCCGATTGTAACCTATGAGACGGAAGAGCCTCTACTTTCGGTGTCATCCTACACCTATGAGAGTGCACTGGCTGCACTCGCCCTGATGTCAGAGGGAGAGTTCGCAGACGCGGCAAGAATTCTCGATGGTTTTGCTGATGGAATGAAAGCAGATGCAGAGTTTAATGACAGGCTCCGCAATGCTTATATGGCTGGAAATGCCTCAACGCTCCCGGGCTACTGGAACAATGAGCAGGAACAGTGGGTTCAGGATGCCTACCAGGTAGGAACCGGCACAAAAAGTTCCTGTGTGGCAGCTGTAGCATTGCTGACATATCACAAAACGATCCCAAATGAGAGTTATCTGAACACGGCTATGACCGGGATCAACTGGATCCTTGCTAACTGCCAGGACGGAACTTCAGGTTTTACCTCAGGATATACAGGCTGGAAAAACGCTGACGCATTTACCGATCTTACGTATAAATCAACATCAGATAATCTATGGATGGCAGCAGCCTGCAAAATGCTTGCAGATGCTACCGGATGGAGTAAGTATGAAGAAGCGGCATCTTCAGCCCGGCGGTTTGCCACAGAGACAATGTATTCTGCTGGAGACAGCAGATTTTTCCAGGGAACGGCAGAGGACGGGGCAACACCTGTCACCAATCTTGTGCTGACAGATGTGCAGGCACTGGCAGAACTCTGCCTGAAAAATGATTCGGGAATGGACAACATTGCAATGTGCCATACCAATGAAGGCGGATATTCCTTTGATAATTCCAACACGGACGGCTCCTGGCTCGAGGGCACCGCAATAGCAGCACTTGCCCTGAAAGAAATCGGAGAAACAGAAAAAGCTGGAACCGCTCTTTCAGTGTTAGAAAAGAACCAACTCCCATCGGGGTCTTTCCCAGAAGCAAGCGTTCCAGAACTGAAAACGGGAGAAGAGGACAGAATCATCAGAAACTTACCATCGGTTGCGCCATGTGCGTGGTTTATCCTTGCGGTAAATGACTTCAATCCATTTGATGGAGCATAAATGGGACATGATAAAATGATCCCGATAGTTGTCGGGGTGACAGGGCATCGGGCAATTCGAGAGCAGGACTATGCAGCTATTACTTCAGCAGTAAAAGCCGAGCTCAGAAAACTGCAGAAACGTTGTCCCAATTCTCAGATTATGATGCTGACGAGCTTGGCTGAAGGCGGAGATCTGCTTTGCGCTGAGACGGCAAATGAGCTTGGTATTCCTCTGGTTGCCGTACTTCCTGTGGAAAAGGAAGTCTATGAGCTGGATTTCAGTGAAAAGGCAAAAAAGCAATTGGGTTATCATTGTGAAAGGGCGGAAAGCGTTTTCGTTGCACCGGATTCCGAGACCGTTCCGGAGAGTGGGGCTAGCAGAGATTTCCGCTTCAGGCAGGCGGGTATTTATGTAGCTACCCATTGCCATGTGCTATTGGCGCTTTGGGATGGCAGCCCGGGAACAAAGGCAGCCTGTGGAACGGCAGAAGCTGTGAGTTTTGCTTTGAACGGAAGCTTTTCACCGGGTTCCGGGATAGCAATGCGGTCTGAGGACAATGTGGCAGTTATCCATGTCTTTACACCGAGAGGAGAGCGGACCGAAAAGGAAGCAGGAGCAGTTGCTGTTTTAGGAAACCAGGAGGCGGTAGAAACTATTCTGGCCAGAACAGATGATTTTAATCGAAAAGCTACTGAAGCAGAAACCGGAACAAAATCCAGGCTTCCGGAAGCTGCCCAGAATGATCAATGCCTGGCAAGGCTGGAAAGAATCAGTGCTATTGCAGGAAGACTGAGTTTTCAATATGCAAAACAGTACAGAAAGGTGCTTGGCTTGCTTGCTGTTTCGAGCACACTTTTGACTTTTGCGTTCCTTTTATATGATGTGGAACAGATCTTGTGGATGATTCTTGTGTGCGGATGCATGCTTGCGGCGGCAGTTTTCTGCAGCAGATATGCAGTCCGTTCAAAGAGCCATGAGAAATATATTGAATATCGTGCTCTGGCAGAATGCCTGAGGGTACAAACATACCTGCGTTATGCGGGAAGCCGGGTGCAGGCATCCGGATTACTGTCCTGGACCCAGCAGGAGGAAACCGCATGGGTGATGGCTGCACTTTTTGCCCTTGAAATTGGAGATGTTCCAAAAGAGAAACATGATATTCTTGCCTGTTGGGTGGAAGGCCAAAGGGAGTATCATAAACAAGCAGGGAAGCGATCTCACCGTGATGTTGCTATCAGCGAGAGAATTGTACGCATTGCTTTGATTCTCAGTATTACTCTTTACTGTGCAGCTGTTGTTTTCGAACTGGTTTGGGGTGGACTTGTTAAGCCTACGGCAGCTTCCATTACAGATGCAGAAACATATCGTAATATCCTGAAGCTTTCGCTAGGAACGATCTCTGCGATTACGCTTTTTGTGGCGAATTATTATGGAAAACAATCTCTGCCAAGAGTGCTTTCCGATCACAAAAAGATGGAGAAGTTTTACACGAAAATGACGGCTCAGCTTTTACAAAAGGGTCAGTCAGAAGAACTGCTGGCTGTACTTGCCAGGGAAGAACTGATTGAAAACGGAAACTGGAGTTCCTATCAGAGAGACAATAAACCGGATGTCAACTTTTGACAGGAACAGATGATCAGAAGGGCTATACCATGGGACGCAGGAAACGGGATAAAGTTGAATTTCGTTTTTATGAGATTCCTCACGGAGAAAGTGCTCTTGCGCTTTTAGGAGAGGCGTGGGTTGGAGCATACGGCCGTGGAGAAGTATGCCTGCATTTTCATAACCTGTTTGAGATCGGATACTGCCATTACGGGCATGGTATTCTGATTTTAGGAGAAGATGAAAAGCCGTATGAAGATGCCATGATATCTGCTATACCTGCAAATTATCTTCATACAACGATCAGTGAGGGTATAGACTCTTGGGAATTCCTGTTTATCGATCCGGATGAGATTCTCCTGGAAATGTATCCGAACAACCCGAAAATCAGAGAGGAGAAACGGCAGATTCTGAACAAACGGGCAGACTTGTTCCGAATTGATGAATACCCGGAGATCTCTTCTGTTGTTTGGCGGATTCTGGAAGAAATGCGGATGAAACGTCCTTACTATCAGGAGGCTGTGCGGAATCTTGTAAAAGTCTATCTTTTGGAGTTGATCCGCATCCAGGAGAAGCAGATGCCCGACCAAAAATGGACCGTAGGCTCCGGGCCGGCAATAGCCCAGATCATACCGGCACTTCATCTGATGGAAGAGCATTATGCGGAGCCTTTAAAAGCAGCAGAACTTGCAGACTGCTGCAGATTAAGTGAGCCACATTTTCGCCGTGTTTTTGAGGAACAGATACAAATGGCGCCGATGGAATTCCTAAATCTGGTGCGAATTCAAAGAGCCTGCAAGCTGATGAGCAAAAAGGATTATTCGATGGACCAGGTGGCTGCGGAATGCGGTTTTCTGTCCGTTTCCACTTTCGCTCGGAATTTTAAAAAGTTTCTGAATACAACACCGTATCAATGGAAAAAAGAAGAGTCAAATACCCATAGCCACATGCTTAACTACAATATTTCAGCGATGAAAGGATGGAAAAACCTTCCGGGTAGCTGATTTGTTAAGGATGCATAAAACAGAAGGGCTGTTTTTGTGTATTTTGTATAAGGCAATAAAATAAATGATCGAATTTGCCGATTTTTACCTTAATTTTGAGCACATGCGACAGAAAGAATATGTTATCATGCAATTATCCGTTAAGGAAAAAATAAATGGAGGATTTATCATGAAAAAGATTCTTTCCCTCGTGATCGTTCTTGCAATGTGCGCAGCACTGTTCGCAACTGCCGCTTATGCAGACGATGCAAACTGACGGCCTATGCATGGGACGCAAACTTCAATCTCCCTGCCCTGAAGGCTGCTGAAGCTGCTTTCCAGAAAGTCAACCCCGATTTCGAACTGGAAGTTGTTCTTCAGTCCGGTTCCTCTGATGTAGAGCAGGCTGTTACGCTCGCCGGTTCTTCCGGTGACCTCAGCACGCTGCCCGACATCGTGCTCTTCCAGGATCACTACATCCAGAGCTTCGTCCGCAACTATCCCGACTGCTGGCAGGATCTTGAAGGCGCAGGCATCAACTGGGACGATTTCGGCGCTGAGAAGCTGAGCTACAGCACCATCGAAGGCGTACATTACGGTGCACCGGTTGACAACGGCACGGCTATCTTCGCATACCGCACTGATATCCTTGAGCAGTGCGGCTACACCATCGCAGATGTAACCGGCATCTCTTGGGATCGTTGGCTTGAGATTGCCAAGGAAGTTAAGGACAAGACCGGCATGGCATTGCTCTCCATGGATCACTCCGGTGATGACCTCCCCTACATGATGATGCAGGCTGAAGGCCTTTCTCAGTGGCAGGACGGCAAGCCCAACTTTGTTGACAATGAAGCTCTCACGAAGATCATTGAAGTGATCGTACAGGGCGCAAACGACGGTTCCATCATTCTTGCAAACAGCTGGTCCGAGTATACCGACCAGACCATCATGGGCGACCAGGTTGCAGGCGTCATGAACGGCAACTGGATTATCCCGACCATCTCCCAGGTTGCTGACAACAGCGGCAAGTGGGCACTTACCTCCCTCCCGACCATTGAGGGCGGAAAAGAAGGCTATGCTGCTAACGGCGGTTCTTCTCTGTACATCACCGGCAACTGCCAGAAGGTTGAGCTTGCAAAGCAGTTCCTCGCATATACCTTCGGCGGCGGTGAAGGCTCCATGGAGACTTACGACAACGCACTCCGCACCGGCGGTGTTATCACCTGCTGCCTCTCTGCAGGTACCTCTGATGTCTATCAGGAAGGGGTTCCGTTCTTCGGCGGCCAGGCCATCTACTCCGACATCGTTGCAATGGGTGCTTTCGTTCCTGTCATTGAGCAGAGCGATTACCACTACAATGCACGTACCTACATCGGCAATGCAATCACCAACATCCAGAACGGTGCTGACCTTGCAACTGAAATTCAGTTCGCTCAGGATCAGGTCAGCTTCGAGATGGGCTTCTGATTCTACAAATACGGTTTCAGCCCCGTCATGTTTATGACGGGGCTGTACTTTATAGAGAAAAGGAGGAAAACCGTGGAAAGAAAACGGAAAGCAATCGGCTGGTCATTTTTACTGGCTGCTTCCCTAATGATTTTTGTCTTCAGCTTCTATCCCATGATTGCTGCCCTGATCACTTCCTTTAAAACCGGCTCCAGTGCCAACATGAAGTGGGCAGATCCGTGGAATTATAATTATCTGCGCATGTTCAAAGACAGGATGTTTATGACTTCGCTCAAAAACACCTTCTTTTATCTGATTATTCAGGTTCCGATCATGCTTATCCTGGCCATCCTGCTGGCGCAATTGCTCAACAACCCGCATTTGAAGTTCCGCGGGCTGTTCCGCACATGCATCTTCCTTCCCTGTGCAATTGCACTGGTCTCATACGCTTTGATTTTCCGATCTCTGTTTGCTACCAGCGGCTTGATCAACTC
Organism: Oscillospiraceae bacterium; assembly: GCA_017406005.1. Lineage (GTDB taxonomy): Bacteria > Bacillota > Clostridia > Oscillospirales > Oscillospiraceae > Limivicinus. The sequence goes on from JAFQZI010000087.1 coordinate 24,891, forward strand.
AATCCTGATGAAGCTGCATCTGATCAGCGAAAACATCAACTGGCTGGGGAAAACGGGTACAGCACGAGGAGTTATCATCTTTGCTCTGATCTGGCGCTGGACAGGATACAATATGGTGTTCTATCTCGCCGGTTTGCAGAATCTCGACTATTCTGTGTATGAAGCGGCAAAGATCGACGGTGCGAACGGATGGAATACTTTCTGGCATATCACGGTGCCGCAGCTAAGGCCGGTTATTATCATGACATTCATCATGTCAATCAACGGTACCCTGCAGCTGTATGACGAATCTGTCAACCTGACGAACGGCGGACCGGCGGGCACGACGATGACCATGTCCCACTATATCTATAACAGCTCGTTCGGGACAGGTGTTGCAAACTTTGGATATGCATCTGCCATGTCTTTCCTCGTGTTTATCCTGGTTGCCGTACTTGCCATCATTAACCTGAAGGTAGGTGATACCCGTGACTGAGAAAAGAAGAGGAAGTGCCATTCAGCGGAGGCTGATCCCAAGCTATATCTTTCTGACGATTTTTGCACTGTTTTCGGTGTTCCCGCTGTTCTGGATGCTGACGGCAGCTACCAACACCACGCTGGAAGTGGCACAGGGCAAACTGTGGTTCGGTTCCTATGCGCTTGAAAACTTTAAGAATCTGGTTTCTACAACCAATCTCTGGGGATCCATGCGGAACTCCTTTGTATACGCGGTAGTCCAGACAGTGCTTGCATTGTTTATCTGCTCACTTGCCGGATACGGATTTGAGCTCTACCATGACAAAGGGAAGGATATCCTGTTTGCTATTCTGCTGATGGCAATGATGATCCCGGGCGTTGCAACGATGATTCCTCTCTTCACCATGATGAGCAAGATGAAACTGCTGAGCACGGTCTGGGGCTTTGCACTGCCGGCAATTTCCACGCCGTTCCTGATCATGATGTTCCGGCAGAATTCCCGCAACTTCCCGACGGAAATCATGAATGCGGCACGTATTGACGGGCTGGGAGAATTTGCAATCTTCTTTCGGATTTACATGCCGGTGATGAAATCAACCTACGCGGCAGCAGCTGTTATCACTTTTATGAATTCCTGGAATGCTTATTTGTGGCCGCGTGTTGTGCTCAATAAGAGCAATTCCCAGACGATGCCGATTCTGATTGCGAACCTTTCCAACGGGTATTCCGTTGATTACGGTATGCTGATGATGGGCGTTCTGTTCTGCTCATTGCCCACAATTATTATCTTCTTCATTCTGCAGAAGCAGTTTGCAGAAGGAATTACCGGCGCTGTCAAATAACAGAACTGCTGAGGTTCAGATAATTGATTATAAGGCGCTCTCCCATCCCTGATCGGAGGGCGCTATTCTTTATGCATGGGTTGGAGAACTATGAAAGAATTCAGCTACGAGAAAATAGTAAAGGATCCGTCCGTTTTTGAGGATAACCGGCTTCCAGCACACTCAGATCATATTGCTTACCGGACAAAAGAAGAGCTCGCTGCAGGGGAGACGAGCCTGCGCATGAGCCTTAATGGGCTGTGGAGATTCCACTATGCCAGAAATATCCACGCTGCTCCTGAAGGATTCTGGGAAGAGAGCTTCGACGTATCCGGATGGGAACTGATCCGTGTTCCGGCCCATATCCAGATGGAGGGATATGATGTTCCCGCCTATGTGAACACACAGTATCCGTGGGACGGGATAGATGATTTGAAGCCGGGAGAGGTACCGGAGGTCTTTAACCCGGTGGCAGACTATCTTCTTGATTTCACGCTGCCGGAACGGTTTGAAGGCGAAGACGTCAACATTTCCTTTGAAGGCGTGGAAAGCGGCTTTGCGCTTTGGGTGAACGGAAGCTATATCGGCTACAGCGAAGACAGCTTTGACCCGGCAGACTTCTGCCTTACTCAGGCACTCCGCAAAGGAACGAACCGTATTGCGGTAAGGGTTTTTAAATGGACTCCCGGAAGCTGGTTTGAGGATCAGGATTTTTACCGGTTTTCCGGAATTTTCCGTGATATCTTCCTGTACATGCTGCCGCATACGGCAATCACAGACATGTCTGTCGTGCCGGAGCTGGCGGATGATTATTCTACCGGAACGGTTAACATAATTGTTTCCGGCAAGGGAAGCGGTTCTATGCATTTCAGCCTGATGAAAGAAGATAAGATTCTGGCTGAGGGGAATGCACCGATAGAGGAGGATGGACCTACAGCAGCATTTTTCACAATGGATGCTCCTGCCCTCTGGAGTGCGGAGATCCCGGAGCTTTATCGCCTTCTGATTGAAGTGATGAATTGTGAGGGAGAGACCACAGAGGTTATAGAGCAGCAAATCGGCTTCCGGCGGTTTGAACTGCGGGACGGTCTGATGCTGCTCAACGGCAAACGTATTGTTTTCAAAGGCGTCAACAGGCATGATTTCAGCTCGGTAACCGGAAGAGTGCCGAACAGAGAAGAGCTGATCAAAGATATTGTGACGATGAAGCGGAACAACATCAATGCCATCCGCACTTCACACTATCCGAACCAGTCTGCACTGTATGAGCTGTGCGATCGTTACGGACTGTACGTCATTGATGAAAACAATATGGAAACCCACGGTATGTGGGATGCGATGCTGAGAGGCCAGGGAGAACCGATACCCAAAGACCGGGAAGAATTTCTGCCGTTGCTGCAGGATCGCGTCAATTCCGTTTATCAGCGGGATAAGAACCACCCGTGTATCCTGATCTGGTCTTGCGGGAATGAATCCTACGGCGGAAAGGTTATCTATGAGATGAGCCAACTTTTCCGGCAACTGGACGGCAAACGCCTTGTGCACTATGAAGGTGTTTTCCATGACAGAAGCTACCCGGATACCAGTGACATGGAAAGCCAGATGTATACCCCCGCTGAGGAGGTAGAAGCCTTTCTAAGGGAGCATCCGGAGAAGCCGTTTATTCTGTGTGAATATGTGCATGCCATGGGAAACTCGTGCGGAGCGATGCACAAATATACGGATCTCTCCGACAGGGAGATGCGATATCAGGGCGGATTCATCTGGGACTATGTGGACCAGTCGATCTGGAAGAAAGACAGGTACGGCAAGTGGTTCCAAGCATACGGCGGCGACCATGGAGAACGGCCGACGGATTACAACTTCAGCGGAAACGGAATTGTTTACGGAGGCGACCGGGCACCTTCTCCCAAGATGCAGGAAGTAAGATACAATTATCAGGGTATAGGCATTCAGTTTGCCGAAACACAGTTTACGGTGAAAAACAAGAATCTGTTTCTGAATACCGATGTTTACCGCGCTGTGGCGCTTCTGCAAAAGGACGGGGTGCTTTGGAAGCAGAAGGAACTGGAGCTTTGTGTTCCGCCGCTGTCAGAAGAAAGCTACCCGATTCCAGACTGTTTCCTAACGGAGATGGAGACACAGGAAAGAGCAGCAGCGTCTCTCGGAAAACCGCTGCCGGAATTTTCCGTGACCATTTCTTTCCGGCTGCAGGAAGACACGCTTTGGGCAAAAGCCGGACACGAAGTCGCTTTCGGGCAGAAGGTCTATAAGCGTGAAGCTGTTCCTTTCACCTGCACGGAAGATATTACCGTCATCCACGGGAACTGGAATCTCGGTGTGCGTGGGAAGAATTTCTCTGCTCTGTTTTCTGCCATTCGGCCGGGGCTGACGTCGTATGTTTACGGCGGGAAAGAGATGATTGAAGCCGTACCAATGCCGAATTTCTGGCGTGCTCCGATTGATAATGACCGCGGCAACCAGATGCAGCAGCGTTATGCGCAGTGGAAAATTGCCAGTATGTATCAGACGGTGAACGGAGGAGAAGAGCCCTTTATTTATCCGGAAGTTGAGGAGAAAGAACACAGCGTAACGGTTTCTTACCGGTATTATATGCCGACGGTTCCCAAAAGCAGCTGTGTGCTTGCCTATGAAGTTTTCGGGGACGGAACGGTTAAGACAACGCTTTCCTATGAAGCAGTGCCCGGATTGATAGATATGCCGGAATTCGGTGTTCTCTTCAAACTGAATGCCGATTATGACAGAGTAACCTGGTACGGCCTCGGTCCGGAAGAGACGTATGCCGACCGGCAAAGAGGGGCAAAACTCGGAATCTATGAGAAAGCGGTAAAGGACAATCTGGCCGGATATCTCGTGCCGCAGGAGTGCGGAAACAAGTGCGGTGTGCGATGGGCGAAGGTTACAGACCTGAAAGGACGCGGCATGGAGTTTTTCGGGGATGAGCTTTTCGTGAATGTGCTCCCCTATACACCGCATGAGCTGGAAAATGCAGAGCATCCCTATGAACTGCCGGAAATTCACTATACGGTTGTGCGAGTCGCTATGATGCAGATGGGCGTCGGCGGGGACGACAGCTGGGGTGCCAGAACACATCCGGAATATCTGCTGCCGGCCGAAAAGGATCTGAGCTTTTCTTTCTATTTCCGGGGAATATGACATAATCCTATTTACATAATATATAACGATGCACAAAAAAGAGAAAGGTTAACCCTTGGATTGGGAACTTACCTTTCTCTTTTTTCAGGTGATACGGTGCCGGATGTCATGTCGAAAATCCGGGCACTGTAGGCTTCGGCTTTTTCGGAGAGGATGCTGACAAGCATCGTGACATCGGCCTCATAGGAAGTATCTTCAACGGTACCGCCAAAGGAAAGCGTTTCCAGACGGATCCGTTCTGCAAGGGAATAGGGACAGCGGAGAAGAAAATATGTTTTCGGGAGAATTTCTACCGTCCCGGCATTTTCTAATGCTTCCTTGGCGGCTTTCGTATAGGCACGCAGCAGCCCACCGGCTCCGAGCAGCACACCACCGAAATATCTTGTGACCACGCAGACGGCGTTGGTGACGCCCTCCTTCCGGAAGACTTCAAGCATCGGGATACCTGCTGTGCCCTGCGGTTCACCGTCGTCGGAATACCGTTCCGGGCCGTCCTTAATCAGATAGCACCAGCAGTTGTGGCGGGCATCACGGTGGAGTTTTTTTATGCCCGCAATAAAAGCACGGGCTTCCTCTTCGCCGGAAACAGGCTCAACAAAACCGAGAAAGCTGGAGCGTTTCTCCACATATTCGCTCTCCCCGCGACCGGCCGGAATCAGATAACCGCTCATGATTCCCACTCCTCCCGAGGCTCTGTCCAACCGGGAATAAACTGTTTGACACGGCCGAAAACATCAGGTGTGACAACAGCGTCGATTTCTATGGAGGTGTCAGTATATTCCATGTTTTCCAGGATCGCTTCTCGATTGAGAAGATCCGTGATCCCGGCATTGGAATAGGGAACGGAGAGATGCACACGGCGTTTGCCGCGGTCGAGCAGAGAGGCAAGTTTTTCAACGAGGTCAGCAGTACCCTCACCGGTTTTTGCTGAGATGCAGACAACATCTTCCCCGTGAGGAAGAATGCCCATGTAAAGATCACATTTGTTGAAAACCCTGATACAGGGCGTCTGTTCTGCACCAAGCTGACGAATCAGGCTTTCCACAACGCGAACCTGCTCTTCCCATTCCGGGTTGGACAGATCAATAACATGGAGGAGCACATCGGCGAAGGAGAGCTCTTCCAGTGTTGCCTTAAAGGCTTCAATCAGATGGGTAGGCAGTTTGCGGATAAAACCGACGGTATCACTGATGAGGATCTCCTGCGTCTCATCGATACGGAAACGTCTGGTCGTAGTATCCAGCGTGTCGAAAAGACGATCGTTGGCAGGGATATCGGAGTCTGTAAGGCAGTTGAGCAGGGAGCTTTTGCCCGCATTTGTGTAGCCGACCAGTGCAACAACCGGCATGGCATTTTTCTCCCTGCGGCGGCGCTGCGTTTCACGGTTTTTCCGTACTTCCGAAAGCTCTTCTTCCAGTTTCTGGATTTTACGGCGGATGTGACGGCGGTCCGTTTCCAGCTGTGTTTCACCGGGGCCGCGCGTCCCGATAGGAGATGATCCGCCGGAAGCTGTCTGGCGGACGAGATGTGTCCACATACCGGTGAGGCGGGGGAGGAGATATTTATACTGCGCCAGCTCGACCTGAAGCTGACCTTCCCGCGTCTGGGCGCGTTGGGCAAAAATATCAAGAATCAGACCTGAACGATCGAGCACTTTAACGCCGAGTTCTTCACCGAGAACACGCATCTGGGATGGAGTGAGCTCATTATCGAAGACGGCAAGATCACAGTCATTGGCTTCTATGAGATCTTTCATCTCGCGCACTTTTCCCTCACCGATGAAGCTGTGGGTGTTCGGAGATGGAAGATTCTGCATAATGACGGCGACCGATTCACCCCCTGCAGTTTCCACAAGGGAGGCAAGCTCGTCCATACTAACATCGGAAGAGCGCTCGCGTACCTCCATGCTGAGAGCACTCAGCCCGGCGAGAACGGCACGCTCTTTTCTGACGGCAGTTTCATTCATACGGCGTCGAGATAGCTGCAGGCGGCAAGAGCAGCTACAGAACCGTCAGCTGCGGCGGTGGTTACCTGGCGGACGGATTTGGCGCGGCAGTCACCCGCAACAAAAAGGCCGGGCGTCGGAGTAAGACAATCTTCCCCTGAGCGGGCATAACCGGCTTGGTCCAGAGAGAGAAGCGGTGCAAAAGCCGCAAGATCCGGCTCATGGCCGATCGCGACGAAAAGGCCGTCAATCGGGAGAACTTCTTCCGGGCCGGCGCAGTTTATTAAGACAGAAGAGAGCTCTTCTTCACCCTGAAGGGACTGGATGGTTGTCTCCATCAACATGGTAACGTTGGGACGGGCTTTCAGGGCATCAACCAGCGCGGCTTCTCCGCGGAAGGTGCCGCGGCGATGAATCAGATAGACCTTGCTGCAGGTTTCAGAGAGAAGCAGAGCATCCTGCAGGGCGCTGTTTCCTCCTCCGTAAACAGCAACGGCTTTTCCGTTGTAAAAAGCACCGTCGCACACAGCACAGAAGCTGATTCCGTTGCCGATGAACTCTTCCTCCCGGGGGAGGCCGAGCATACGGGGTTTGGCTCCGGTTGCCAGAATGACAGTGCGGGACAAGTAGGATGTGCCGGAATCAGCAATGACATGAAAGCCCTCGGCTGTTTTTTCGACAGAAGTGACTTCTTCCAGTTCTACTTCGGCTCCCTGGCTCATGGCCTGTTCCAGAAAACGGTCACCGAGTTCGTTGCCGGAAACAGAAACATCTCCTGGGAAGTTCTCAACTTTAGGGCTCCAAGTAATTTGCCCTCCAAAAGCTGCTTTCTCAAGCACCAGCACGGATTTTCCCGCCCGGCGCGCATAGGTCGCGGCAGTCAGCCCTGCAGGGCCACCGCCGACAACGATAAGATCGTATTGTATCGACATTTTTCAGTACTCCCGAATTGATCAAGATGTGTTTTAACAGACGAAAAGATTCTTATTTGAGATCGCCAAAATCCGTCGGCGTAAAGGGCCGGGGAGGCCGCCCGGCTTTCCCCTGATGGGAAGTATTTTTCCGGCTGGAAGAGGAATCCTGTTTTTCTATCTCCTGAATGGTGTGCAGTCCGGCTTCGTGCCACTTCGTGAGGATTGTATTCATGTAAGCCAGCGCACGTTTGCCGGTTCTTGTTACGGTGCGCTCATAGGCAAGGCGAATCGCATCCACTTCAAATCCCATTTCCAACCAGGAGGAGAAGTAGGCTTCTTCGGTAGGCACCAGCTTGCGGTCATAGATCTCAAGAGCGGATTTGATGCTGCTGAATCTGGAATGAAGAAGCTTCTGCTCTTCCACATACGCTTCTGCTTCCTCGGGGGAATGAATCTCTTTGTTTGCCCATAGAAAGGCTTCCCTCTCGATGGAGCGGATAGTGGGTTTTCTGGCTGCCCCTTCCGGGCCGCGATACAACTCTGCACAGTAATGCAGGAGTACATAAATCACCTCAGCGGAAAGACCGAGATGGTTATAAATACCAAGCATGCGGCTCATGTCATTGCGGGTGAGCTGCTTGCCGAGGATCTGCTTTGTTGCGTCAAGCACGGCTTTGAAACCGCTGTCGCTTTTTGTGCAGGCATTGATCTCTTCTGAAGTGTATTCAGGAAGCTCATCTGCAGGAAGAGGGATTTTTACCGAGGGGGAAGATTCCTGCACGGAAGGAGTATGTGCAGAGCTTTCAGCAGGTGTGTGAGACATCGAGAGTTTCATCCTGCCGAGCTTTTCAGCGGCGTCGCGCACCTGAGAAAGCGTCATAAACAAATCGCCCGCAGCCTGTTCGAGGTCGTTGCTTCCAGTGAAAACAGACCAGAGATACAGGAGCGCGCAGTCTCCATCGTGAGCATGAAGAATGTGCTCTGCGTCTTCAGTTTTGATCAGAAATTCATTATTCATGGCTGATCCTTTTCTGTGCCGAGGAAGGCAATAACGGCACCCACAAAACAAATGCCGAAAGCAATCCAAAGTGTGTTGGTGACGGTTGTGCGGTCATACAGAAGACCACCGATGAGGCTTGCCACTACGCTGCCGACGGTCGTCATGGTATAGGCAAGGCTCTGGGCTTTTGCGGAGTCTTCATAGGGAATGGCATCATCCACATACGGAACAATTGCTGCCGTATACAACGCAAAAGAAGGAGCCTGCAGCAGGAAGGCACCGATCAGAGCCGGAATACTTCCGGCCAGGGCGATGGCAGCTGCTTTCAAAACAAAAAATACGAAAGCAACACGCATCAGGCTTCCGGGTTTATACTTTCCGAACAGTGTGACATAGAGCATCATGACAGGGATTTCAACCGCTGCCATAAACGCGTTGACAAGGCCCATTGTTCCCGTATCACCGCCGACATTGTTGGTAATGTTGATCAGGAACGTTACAATGATATTGTGCGAAGAAAACAGCAGTGCAATTCCCAGCAGAAGAACGGAAAATCTGCGGTTATTCCGGATAAAGCCGAACAACGAGGAAGCCTTCTGTGAAATCTCTGCGGAAGAGGACGCGGCCGGCAGTTCCCGCCTGATCCGGAAAAAAGCCGCAAACTGAAGAGCGCACAAAAGCAGGCCGGAGACAGGAACCAGACGAATAGAGATGCGCTCGATGAGGATGCCGAGGAAGGTGGAAAGCAGCACATAAGCTGCAGACCCGATGCCGCGGGCGAATCCGTAATTGATGGAGAGACCGTGATAGACCGCATCGGAATAGAGCTTCAGATTCAGGGAATTCGCTGTCAGCGTAAAAGCAATGTACAATGTATAGGCGACGGAAGTAACGGCGCCTTTCACGGGATAGAGATTCAACAGGATAAGAAATCCTGCCTGAAGACAGAGCACAGGAGGAATCAGCGTTGAAGCCGTTATTTTTTCGGAGCGGTCGACTACGGCAGAGAGCTCCGGGCCGATCAGTGCACCGAGCAGATTTCCCAGCGCCAGAATGAGCCCCAGCTCGGAATTGGTATAGGAAAGACCAAGCAGATATACAGATGCAAAACTGACAGCTGCGCAGAAGCTCATCCAGAAAGAAGCCTGGAGAAAGGCATAGGGAGCTGTCAGATTCCCGGGTCTGGTTGAAAGAACAGTTTTACTCATAACTATATAAATATAGCCTAAAGAGGAAAAACTTTCAACATAAAATTTCCCCGCTGCCCTGAAGTGATCAGCGCGGCGGGGAGATTGTGGTTACAGGATCTTATGCCTTGATTGCCGGGCGGTTGGCAGCTTTACGGAGAGCGTTGAACTCTTCCAGAAGCTTTGCTTCGGCTTCTTTTTCAGCCTTCTTCTGTTCCGCAGTCAGCTTCGCAACACGGGCTTCTTCCGCCTTGGCGGCATCAGCCTGCTTTTTAAGTTCCGCCTGGTAGGCTTCTTCGCCTTCTTCCATGCGGATTTTTTCTTCTGAAGAGATGAACTTGCGGCCTTCGGCTTTGGCAGCAGCCTTCTGGTCCTCCACGATAGCCTTGTGGTCCAGCTTGCCGAACTTCTCCACCTTCATGAAAAGGAAGATCAGGAAAATGCCGAGATAGCAGAGCGTTTCGCCGCCGATGAAGACCCACGGCATGGCAGAGCGAAGCGATGTGTTCGTCTGCAGCGTGGAAATATCATAGTTTACGCCGCTGAGCACCGCGTTGAGCACACCGGTGGTCAGGCCTGTCATGCCTGCAATGATGGCACCGTAAATCGTCATCGAAAGCCCGTCGGTGCGGGACCCGTTGATGGCTTCCTGGTGGTCAAGGATATCAGCCAGAAGTGCAAGGGACAGATACATGGCAGGGGTGGAGCCGAGTGCCTTGACGACGAAGGAGATGATGACGACAACCCAGTTGGAGGGAGCCAGCATGCCGATCACACCGCCGATGGTTGCAAGGACTGCCCCGCAGAGGATTGCCTTGGCTTTGCTTCCGAGCTTGTTGGCAAGCGGA
>JAFQZI010000088.1 GCA_017406005.1 Oscillospiraceae bacterium
CAGCAGGTTGGCATAGTGATACGTGCAGAAAGCGTAGCAGTTATCGATAGGAACATTCCTGTCGCTCATATGCTCGACACCGTTGAGGAGCATGGAATGCGCATTGGCCCTGGTAATTTCAGTTGTGGCATTGTGCCCGTTTTCCTCGGCAGAAGCTGCCATCACACGGAAGCAATACCTATCGTAAGCGGGAACAATAACTTCACGCAGTTCCCTTGCGAGACACTGACCCGGATCAGAAACGTATTCACTCTGGACTTCATCGCCTCTGTCAATGAGGAAAGTGAAGCCTTTATCCTGGGTGACCTTGACCGTCTGAATATTTCGGCTCAAATCATTCGGGTTGCCGTAGCGGTTGGAACCGCTGCGCGTATAGTTGTTGAGCGGTGCATACGGAATACTGTAGATCACAAACGTCTCGTCACCCTTGTAGGCAAAGCCCTTTCCGGTGACAAGAGCCGCCTGGGACTCCGATACCCATCTCTCGTCTACTTCCTTGATATACTTGGTTGCAAGATTAATTCCACCTGCCATAAAATTCCTCCTTTCGTCAAAACGGCACATCCATGTCAGCAGACAAACGCTTGCGTTTGCCTGGAATGACATTCGTGCCGTTTTTCCTCTCCGCTCCAGCTTCGCCTTTGCTACGCACACTCGCTACACGTCGTGTGCTACGCGGCTTCTGGCTGTCGCGGGTTTTTACGTACATTTGAGCGCGGACGGAAACCTCATTGAGAGATACTATGTTGTCTTCCGCGCAATATGCTTAGCACTTAATACGAATTGAACCCTTTCAGGAATAAATACTCGGGTTCACTGTCGGGCCCGCCGGCCGCTGCCGACACCGGTGCCCTCGCTGTGTTCTCTGCATTCTGCCGCAGGGTAGCTATTTCCTGCTGCAAAGCGGAAATCTGTTCCGCCTGCTTCTGCAACATCATGGATTCATAAACACGCAGAGGCGGCAGCTCGCTCTGCATGCATGCCTGGTAAATATCCTCAGGCAATTCTTTACCGACAACCTCAGGATGTGCCTCCGCCAGCTCCTGCCATTCGGCATAGTAATTACGCGGCTGCACTACCGGCCCGGTATCCGGAACCTGTTCAGAAACAAATTCTTCTGTTGTTTCTTCTTCAGAAGCAGAAGGCTCAGCATCGGAAACATTGTTTTCCACTGCTGAGCCCTCGTTATTCACTTTTCCTTCCGGGTTTTCTGTTCCTTCGGGCGTTTTTTCGACTGTTTCTTCACCTGTCGGTGATATGACGGTTTCTTCAAACTGAGCTTCTGCTCCTCGTCCTTCAATCGGCTGTTCCAGTTGTTCATTCATTTTTCTTTTTTATCCTCCAAAATTAAAGAATTACTTAATCAGCGCTCTCTGCGCGGTTTTTGGCAGGTCATTATATCTGGCCTGCATGCTTGTCGGGAGCTGGGCGATCTTTTTCGCCGCATCCAATTCACTGCCGATTACATATGCACCGTCCTCACCTCCTCCACTTTTATTGACAATCCCTCCACTTTCAGACACAGAAACAGGCTTTTCGGCCTGTTTCTTCAAACTATCAATCAGTTCCTGTTTTCTGGTGATCAGCTTATCCGGCATGCGCTCCAGATATTCAATAATTGAAAGCGTTCCATCTCTCCGGAGGTTGTCGAGGGTCTGTACCATCGCGATCTCCGAATAGTATGTGGTTGCACCGACATCAACGGAAACGTTGAGCCACAGGTGCTTGAAGATGGAGAAATCGAACTCCTCTACAACCCGCCTGTTCACTTTAGTGAAAGCAGGCTTTCCGTTCACCGGATCAATCAGCTGCTGACCATCGGCACCCAGAACAGGCTCTTCCACTTCCTTCTCCCGGACGATCGGACGTTTATGGTAATACGTGCCCATCATATCTAACAAAATGGCTCCGATATCTTCCACCCACTCATGCAAACCCGCTCTCGTATTCTCAAGCGGAACTTCAGACGCATTCTGCAAAACCATCAGGGCGGAAGTGTTATCCGGACGGACAGAACCCATCTGGGCATCTGTCGCACCCAGACATTCCTTTGTATATGCCATGCACAGATCAATCGCCTGGATAATCTGATTAGACATATTGGCAGCCGGGATCGTGGAAATCACTTCCCCGATCTGCTGCCCCGGCTGGAGATTGCGAACACCGATAGCAGTGCCGACTTCATTGGAGATATTCGGGATCAGATCCGCGTTATACACTTTCGTCGGGAATGCCTGCGTCTGCAGATGACGAGAAACCATAGCCATCATCTGGTTGATGAAGATCTGGTTCGGGATAATCTCCGTCACCAGTGCCCTGCCATGATACTGATTTCTCTGCTTCTGCCAGTTGCCCCATGCAATCGGATACCTGCTTAACCCGGTATCCACATCCTCAAAAATGTTGCAGTGCCGGGTTGCCTTGGTAACATGAACCGTCTGAACTTTCCGAAGTTCCACTAACCCGGTTTTCGGATTGATGTACTGCTCTGTTTTCCAGACCTTGGTATACAGGTAGACGTATAGGGCTTTCCCGGTTTTATCATCATCACCATGTATTTCGGTTTTACCGCCTATCCCTGCAAAGTTGTATAATTCAGAATCGGCAGTGATCTGAATGTCCCTGTCAGCAGGGTCCCCCCAATTACTTAGCTCGGACGGAGCACCCGATGCGTAGGCTGATGTTCCCTTCCGAGCATCCTGACTGTACTCACCGCGTAAGGAAGAGCAAGAATGCTTTCTCCAGTACACAGCTTCCCGCTTCAGATTCTCAACGGTATCTCTCCCTACAATCAGGATATACGGCTGCTTCTCGACTTCCCTGCAGTTCGGGTTGCCGAACATCACATTAATCCCATCCAGCAATTCCATCTCAATTTCGCCTTTGTACTCTCCGAAAGCTCCGCCGTAAGGCTGTGCTTCCGGATTCCAGAAGAAATGTGCAGCATAATCTCCCGTAATAGCTCCATCAAACAAGGCGTCTCTGATCTGGTAATCCATCTTGAACTTCTCCAGGAGATTTCGTACTTCAGCCGTAGCAAAAGCCGCTGCCTCACCATCCGTCTGGTAAGAAAGCGGCTCAAAGGAAATGGTTGTGTTGCTGGAAGTCAAGGAAGCCACAAACAGGCTCGTGACACGCTTAA
>JAFQZI010000089.1 GCA_017406005.1 Oscillospiraceae bacterium
ATGTTGTCCAGCAGCTCGTCCCGAAGCTCTCCGGCGGCCTCGATGCGTTTGAGTTCATCGAGAACGGCGGCAAGTTGGTTTCTAAGAGCCTTGTACACTCTCGGATTGCCCTGGACCACGATATCCCGGTTAAGGCACTTCCGATAACAATACTCTTGCTTCGGCAAGCCGGAGAGCGCTACGGCGGCGTTGATCTGCTCGTTTTCTTCGGGCGATACACGGAACCCCACCGTGATGTTCCTCCAACGGTTGTGTTCATCTCTGTTTTTAGCTGACATTCTCAGATTCTCCTTTCCTCAGATTACTTAGTGATTGGGCCATTTCTCCCTGCGTCGTCGGGAACAGATGGGCATAACGATAAGTGATCTCAATGCTTTCGTGTCCGACTCGATCTGCAATTGCTACCGCCGAATACCCGAGCTGAATCAGCAGGGAAATGTGACTGTGCCGCAGATCGTGAATCCTGATGCGTTTCACACCAGCCGCAGCCGATCCCCGATCCATCTCCCGATGCAGATAGCTCTTTGTGATCTCAAACAGGCGGTCATTCGGGCCGATCTTGTAAAGGCGCTGCATATAGTCCTTCATTTCCTCTACCAGGAAATCCGGCATCTGCACGACACGGTTGCTTTTCGGCGTTTTCGGATCGGTGATCACGTCCCGCCCGTTCAGCCGCTGGTACGATTTGTTGATCGTAACCGTTCCTTTGTCAAAATCGAAATCCGACGGAGTGAGAGCTAACAGCTCACCTTCCCGGATACCGCACCAATACAGCATTTCAAACGCATAGAAGGAACGAGGTTTGTCCATCATTTCATCGGCAAACTTCATATACTCCTCCTGCGTCCAGAAAAGCATTTCCCGGTTCTTGGACTTGCCCATGTTTCCGACCTTTGACGCCGGATTCTCATGCAGCCCGTAATACTTCACGGCGTGATTGAAAACGGCGCTGAGCTGATTGTGGAGCGTTTTCAGATAAACGGGCGAATATGCTTTCCCGTTCTCGTCCCTGGTGTTGATCATCTCGTTCTGCCAAGCAATCACATCCTTCGGCTGGATCTCGTTGATCTTTCGGCTCCCAAAATACGGAAGAACCTTTGTCCGCAGGATGTGCTCCTTGGTATGCCACGTGTTTTCCTTGATCCGGCTTTTCATATCCTCGGAATAGAGCTCTACGAAGCTACTGAACGTCATATCCAGGTCGGCTTTTGCCTTGTTTAGCTGCTCTCGTTCCCATGCCTGTGCCTCCCGCTTTGTCGGGAACCCTCTTTTTTGCGTTTGTTTTCTTTGCCCCTGCCAGTCCGTATAGCGATATACGGCCCGCCAGGTGTTTCCTTCCTTGTAAACAGCCATAAAATCATCTCCTCTCTGCTGCTTTTGTTCCTGCTGCGCCATAGCACAGCCGTTCCGTGAAATACTGCTTGTTTACTCTGCCTGCAATGGTGATAATGCCTTTCTTTTCAAGCTCTGCGTTCAGCTTTCGTATGATCTTGTACGCATAAGAAGTTGAAACACCGAGCTCCTCGGCAACATCGTCCACTCGCATAAAACTGTTGCTTGCCATAAAAGTCCTCCTTTCCTGTGAATTGTGAGAGCAGTTCTCATATAACCGAGAAACGTTTTCGCCTTGCCGTTCTACCCTTGCTGTTTCCTGACAGGCAACCCTGTGCGGCGCTGTGCCGTCCCCTTATGGGGCGCTCCCTCTTCCGAGATCGTGGCGGTTTATAACAGCTTGGACGGTCATTCAGTTTTCGCAGCTTAAGCATATTTGCTTAAGCTATTGTCATTATACTAAACCAATCTGTTTATGTCAAGAGGGTTTTCGAGAAAATATTAAATAAAATTGTTTATACTATTCTTGACATGCTTAAACGTATCTGCTATAATCACTGCAAGTACATATGTAGGAGGTTTTTCCTATGGCAATTGGCGAAAGAATACGCTTCATCCGCAATCTGCGGGGAATGACACAGAGATATCTTGGAACATTGGTTGGCTTTCCGGAGAAGACTGCCGATATTCGCATGGCGCAGTATGAAGCTGGATCACGCACCCCGAAGGAGGATCTGACCAAAGCTCTGGCGCATGCGCTCGAAGTGTCGCCGCTGGCGTTGGATATTCCCGATATCGACAGTTATCTCGGGCTGATGCATACCCTGTTCGCCCTGGAGGATCGCTATGGCCTGACCATCGAGACCAGAGACGGAGAGGTTGTTTTTCGCATTGATCCCCGGAAGGGGAAGGACGCCGCCCGCATCTCTGAGATGGTTTATGCTTGGGCTCCCGTTGCGGAAAAGTACCGAGCCGGGGACATCAGCAAGGACGAGTACGACAAGTGGCGCTATAACTATCCGCAGTACGACGATACGCAGATCTGGGCCAAGGTGCCGTCGCAGGAGTTCAGCGATGCTATGGTCAAGGCGTTCAAGAACAAACTGAAAGAGTGATTACAAACGCTAAATGAAGATACTAAATGGTTAGATCATTCAAAGGCCACGTAAAGAAAGAGGTTTTGTATGGAACAGTTCTTTTTTGAAGTCCCTGGTATTGCACGGAAAAGCGAAGCAATTGCTTTTATCCATGAATTCCACGAATTTGGATCAGAGATCAATGGTACAGGCGGACTACACCGGTATCTCGACAATTATGAGGGGTGGCTTGAAAAGCTAAATAAGGACTATTCAAGGGAACCCAGCGAAGAAAAAGTACCTGCCAGGACCTTTTTCCTTATCCGGGCCAACGACAACAAGATAATCGGTATGATCAACATACGACTTGCGCTAAACGAGAGGTTGCGTCATTACGGCGGTCATATTGGGTACTCAATCAGGCCAACGGAGCGTGGAAAAGGATACAATAAAATCAATCTGTACTTAGCATTAAAGGTCTGTGAACAACACGGAATCGAAAGTGTTTTTATGGATGCTGATCTGAATAACCCAGCTTCCTGGAGGACAATGGAATCATTAGGCGGGAAGCGGATTAGAGAATACTACGACGATATAAATGCCCATTGTATTGTTGTTGATTATTGCATTGATGTAAAAAAAGCATTGGAGGAGCATTCCGAATTAGAGAGTGTAATCCTCTGTCAAAATGTCAAATAAAGGAAAATGCACACAAAAAAAGAGCTGCCTGACTTTCAAAAATCAGATAGCTCTTTTTTGTTATTCGATGGAGTTATTTCAGATGTTGCCAAAACGTTGCCAAACGCCGTTTTGGGATTCCAAAAACTCAGTATTTATGCGGGTTTCCGGCGTTTTCGGAATCATTCCCACTCGCAAAATGAAACTTAATTCTAAACGCTTTTGTTTGGGGGATTTGATACCATTTGATTTTTCCTGATACCTATTATCCTTATCCTATGGGCTTGCCGAACTTTTGCTATCATTTGGCTATCAAGGAAATGGCTATCAACGGTAAAATTAGATTGGTTTCTCTGGTGGTTTACAACTACATTTTACCACGAAAGACAGGGAAATGCAATAACCTTCCTCGCTGTGGCGTATCAAGTGATCTTACTGAACATATGGCGCACCTTGTCCAGGCGGCTGTTTGGACGGCGGGGCTGGATGACCGGCTCGCCGACAGCGGCCTGATACCCTTTCAGTTCCGTCAGGCATACGCTCCGCCCGTTGGTGTAAAAGGCCAGATCAGTATGGTATGCCTGTATGCAGCGGACGGGAATCTCGCCCGTAAAGACAACTTCATCCTTTTTTACCTGGGCCGTTTCGATGGTGGCACAGTATTTCGGCGCATCATGATAAGCCCTGGAAAGGTATTCCTGGGGCGCATAGAGGGTGAAGGAGAGATAAGGTTCCAGCAACTGTGTCCCTGATTCCTTCAATGCCTGTTCCAATACAATCGGGGCCAATGAGCGAAAGTCCGCCGGCGTGCTGACCGGACTATAATAAAGCCCGTATTCAAAGCAAATCTTACAGTCCGTTACGTTCCAGCCACACAAGCCTTGCTCCAGACCGTAACGGATACCATCCATGACAGCGTTTTGAAAACTCTGGTTCAAGTATCCCAGGGAAACCCGGCTCTCGTATTGTACACCGGAGCCAAGCGGGAGCGGCGTAACAGACAGTCCGATGGATGCCCAAAACGGGTTGGGCGGCACCTCGATATGGATGGTGTGGCTGGCCACTTTGAGCGGCCGCTCTAAATAAATGACGGTGGGTTCCTTCACCGCTGTTTCAATCTTATACTTTTCCGCCAGCAAAGCGGAAACAACCTCCAACTGCACCCGGCCCAAAAAAGAAAGAATGATCTCATGGGTGATGGAATCCACCTCGTAGCACAAAAGCGGGTCAGTATCCGCAATTTGCGTAAGAGCGTCCAGCAACCGATCTCTTTGCTCTGCCGTTTTTGGCGTAATCGTTGTCCGCAGCATAGAGAAGGGAGCATCACTCCACATTTCACGAGGAAGTTGGGTTTTGTCCCCCAATATATCGTTTAATCTCAAACTGTCGCTGGGAAGGATGACAATTTCGCCCTTATGGGCGGTATCTGTCCGAACAATCTCCCCTTTGGATGGAATACGCATCTCTGTGATTTTCAGCTTTTCTCTCCCGGCCAGGGCCACCGTATCCCGCAGACGCAGCGTTCCGCTGTATAGCCGCAGATAGACAAGCCTCTGGCCGCAATCTGTATACTCCACCTTGAAAACGCTGCCGCACAGGGCGGTGCGCCCCTGTTCCTTGGTCGGTTGGAACAGCCCTATCACCGCATCCATCAACCGTTGAATGCCAAGGCCGTTTTTGGCGCTACCATGATAGACTGGGAACAGGGAAGCGGCTTGAACCCGCCGCTGTTCCTCCCGCGCAAGTTCTTCCCGGCTGATTGGCTCTCCTGCGATATACTTTTCCAATAATCCATCGTTATTTTCGATGACCGCATCCCATGCTTCTATGTCGGTATTTTCCTCCAGAACTATTTCCGGGGACAGCGATACCGTCTGCTTGATGATAATATCGGCGGAGAGCTTATCCCGAACAGACTGATATACGCCCTCCAAATCAATGTCAACCTGGTCGATCTTGTTGATAAAGATAATGGTGGGGATGTTCAATTTCCGTAGGGCATGGAACAGAACTCGGGTCTGGGCCTGCACGCCATCTTTAGCGGAGAGCACCAAGATGGCCCCGTCCAAAACGGCCAGAGAGCGGTATACCTCTGCC
>JAFQZI010000090.1 GCA_017406005.1 Oscillospiraceae bacterium
CGGTTTTCACGGTTCGGCACAGCCGGCCGTAAAAATAAAAAATTTTTTAAAAGGAAGGTCATCTCTCATGAAGAAAATTCTGTCCATTGTCCTGGTCGTCGCACTCGTATTTGCGATGACTGCCTCAATCGCCGAAGCCAAAGACGTCAAAGATCTGAAGCTTGGCTTCATCCTCGGTTCCCGTGAGCACGCATTCTATCTGAAGATTGAAGAAGGCATCAATGCAGCTGCCGCCGATATGGGCTTCAAGGCCATCGTCGATGAAAGCGACCTGCAGGGCGCCATTGCTACTGAGCGTATTGAAGGCATGGTCGTCGAAGGCCTGGATGCCATTTCCCTCGCCTGCAATGAACCTGCCGCCTGCACAATCGCCATTGAAGCTGCTGACGCTCAGGGCATTCCTATGTTCACCTTTGACTGCACCTCCAACGAGACCGATGTTATCAAGTGCTTCGTCGGCACGGATAACTATCAGGGCGGTGTAGTCGGCGGCGAAGCCACTATCGCATGGCTCGACAAACTCGGCCTGAAGGAAGGCGCCACTGTTGGTATTATCGGCTACCCTGAACCCCAGAGCTGCATCGACCGTGAAAACGGCTGGATGGAAGTCATGAACGCCAAGAAAGATGAGTACAAACTGAACATTGTCAATATCGGCAACTACAAGGGTGATGCCAGCACTGCTCAGCAGCTGATGGAAGATGCACTGACTTCCTATCCTGACATGGCTGTTATCTTCACCGTTGGTGACCCCGCCTGCATTGGTGCACTTGCTGCTATCAAGGGTCAGGGTGCTTCCACCAAGATGATCGGCTTTGATGCCAACCCCGAAGCACATGAAGCTATTCTGGACGAAGTCGATGGCCAGATCTGGGTCGGCGACGTCGCTCAGGACCCGTATCAGATCGGTTATAAAATTGCCGAAGAGATGGTCAAGTATCTGACCGAAGGCACTGTAGACGAGCCGGTCATTCTGATTGCTCCTTACCTGGTAGATGCTTCCAACGCTGTAAAGCCCGAATAATTCGGACGAAGCACGTCGGATTTCGGCAACCATATTATTGCCAAGAGGCATCCGGCATGGCAAACGCTGCGCCGGATGCCTTTTAATCTTCATATCGGGACATACACTCCCAAAGCTAAAGGAAAGGGATGAAGAGATTGCAGCCATATTTGCAGGCAGTTCATATTACGAAGGTCTTTCCGGGCGTCAAAGCCCTGACAGACGTATCTGTGGATTTTTATCCCGGTGAAGTGCACGCCCTGATGGGTGAAAACGGTGCAGGAAAATCCACACTTATCAAAATTCTATCCGGAGTCTATACTGCCACAGAAGGCGAGATACTCCTGGATGGTAAACAAATTGAATTCAAAGGCCCCAGAGATGCCATGGACAAGGGCATCTCAGTCATCCACCAGGAGCTGAGCATTGCCAAGGATCTTACCGTGGCAGAGAATATCTTCCTGGGTGAAGAACAAACCAACGGCATTTTCCTGGACAATCGCAGCATGAATGCACGGGCTGACGAACTTCTCAGGCAGATGAAGATGGATGCTATCATCAAGTCAACTGACGTGGCCGGGGATCTGACTGCGGCACAGCAGCAGATGGTGGAAATCGCTCGCGTTATTAACAAAAACGCAAAAGTCGTCATCATGGACGAGCCGACTTCTTCCCTTTCCGAGCATGAGATTGATGCGCTGTTTGAGCAGATCCGCATTTTGAGGAGTAAGGGCGTTGCCATCGCCTATATCAGCCATCGCATGAAGGAAATCTTTGAAATCTGCGATCGGGCTACGGTTCTTCGCGACGGTTGCTTTGTACGCACGGATCTGATTAAGGATATCACCGAGCACGAACTGGTGGCCAGCATGGTGGGCCGCGAGATCGATGATTACTTCGTGCACACAGAGCACACTCGCGGCGAAGAGACGTTGCGTGTGGAAGGTCTTTCCCACGGTCGTGAGTTCAAGAACGTTTCCTTCACTGCTTATAAAGGTGAAATTCTGGGGATTGCAGGTCTGGTCGGTGCAGGTCGCACCGAGACAATGGAAACGATTTTCGGCGCACGCCATGCTGACAGCGGCAAGGTATTCGTTCGTGGAAAAGAAGTTCACTTTAAGAGCCCCAAAGATGCCATTGCCAACAAAATCGGCATGGTGACAGAAGATCGCCGTACCACAGGCCTGATGTTGAAGGCCATGATCAAAGATAACGAAGTGTTGCCCAGCCTGATATATCACATGAAAAGCCTGGGCTTTGCCGACCAGAAGTGGATCGACAGTGTGAGCCGGGAATACGTTGGAAAGCTTCGAGTAAAAACACCAAGCGTTGAAACCATCATCGGTAATCTGTCCGGTGGTAACCAGCAGAAGGTCGTCCTTGCCAAGTGGCTGATCGCCCAGTCTGAGATTCTGATTCTGGACGAACCTACCCGTGGTATCGACGTAAACGCTAAATCCGAATTCTACACCCTGATGAACGATTTCGTCGATCAGGGAGGTACCATTGTGATGGTGTCCTCGGAACTGCCGGAAGTCCTTGGCGTCAGTGACCGCATTATTGTAATGTGCGAAGGCCGTGTGACCGGCGAACTGAGCCGCGAAGAGGCTACGGAACAAAAGATCATGGTTCTTGCAAGCCAGACGGAATGATGGACCACTTTGTGAATCATTATAGAGAGGTATAAACGATGACTGAAAACAAAACGTTGGCCAAGGGCTTTAGCGTCAAAGAATTCTTTGTGAAGAACATGGTAGTCGTAATCCTGATCTGCCTGATCCTGGGCTTCGGATTGGGAACTGGCGGCAAGTTCTTCTCTGCAAACAATCTGGTCAACCTGACCACTCAGATGGCAATCAACGCCATGCTGTCCGCCGGTTTGACTTACGTCATCATCCTGGGCGGAATTGATATTTCTGTCGGTTCGGTGGCAGCACTGGCGGGTGTTATCAGCACACTGATCGCCACTAAGTTTCCCGGCCTCACCGCATGGAGTTCTATTCCGGTGCTGATTCTTCCCGCAATTCTGGTGGGCCTGGTCTGCGGCTCATTCAACGGCTTTATGATCAGCCGGATGAGCGTCGTACCGATGATTGCAACTCTGGCGATGCAGACGATCGGACGTGGCCTGTGCTTCATTTTCTCCGGCGGTACTGCAGTTTCCGGCATTCCTAAGCCCTACAGCTTCGTTGGCGCCGGCCGCTGGCTGGCAACTGAAGGCAACCCCAATGGCTGGATCCCCAATATCACGATCTTTGTCGTCATCGCGGTTGCTATTGTGCACATCCTGCTCAGCAAGACGGTATTCGGCCGTCATGTATATGCCACCGGCTCCAACCCGCAGGTAGCACACCTGGCAGGTGTTAACACCAAGAACACGGTGTTCCTCGGCCATGTGATCTGCTCAGTCATGGCTGCACTGGCAGGCGTTCTGAATGCTTCCAAGCTGTGCTCCGGACAGCCGGCAGCATGCGATGGTTATGAAATGTACGCCATTGCAGCAACAGTTCTGGGAGGAACGTCCCTCACGGGCGGCAGCGGATCTGTCGGACGTGCGATGTTTGGCGTGGCAGTCATTGCCGTCATCAACAACGGTATGAACCTGATGCATATCAACTCCTACTGGCAGAAGGTTGTTATCGGTGCTATCATCCTCTTCGCCGTTATCCTGGATATGGCCCAGAAGAAAAAGAAGGTCTGACCGAAACAGTGAATATAAAGGTGTGAGGTAAGCACATGCATTGGTTTGCCGAGACTCGGGAGAATTATTGCCCGCGCTGGTTCAAAGCTATGGCACAATCATTCCCGGACAGATGGCGCACACTTGATGGCCAGGAGCCCAGCGCGGTGCTGCTAAAACGCACGCCCACGCCGGATCGCGTTGCCGTGATCATCAGCGGCGGCGGCTCCAACGGCCCGTTCATTCCCGGTTTTGTAGGAGAAGGTATGGCTGATGCGGCAGTTGTCGGTCCTCCATATACTGCACCCAGCGCCTACGCCCTTTATGAAACAGGCAAGGCGATCGGAAAAGAAAAGGGCATATTATTGCTTTATAATAACTTCATGGGTGACTACCTGAACAACGACATGGCTGCAGAGCTATTGCAGTTGGAAGGATATGAAGTTGAGCAGGTATCATGCTATGATGATATGGGTATGGCAATCGGCGAACCCCGCGAGAATCGGGGCGGACGTATTGCTATCGCCTATCTGATCAAGCTATGTTCAGAAGCTGCCCGGCAGGGAAAGCCCTTGAAGGAAATTGCAGCTCTTGCCCGCAAAGCCATTGCCCGCTCCTCAACACTGTGCGTGGCTGTAGAACCGGAAAAGAATTGCGTAACCTACGGTGCCGGCTTTTCCGATGAACCGGGTTTCCTGACCCGAGAAAATGCAACCGTAGCAGGCACCGCCGAGGAAACGATTCAGATGCTTTGCGACGATGTGAAGCCACAGCCCGATGAACGCGTGTACATGCTGGTCAATCGTATGCGCATGACCAGTTATTCTGACAGTTTCGTAATGGCGGGATGCCTGAAAGCAGCGCTTGACAGTCGCGTGCAAAACTCGCAGATGCGCGTCGGCGGTTATATGCAGGTCATGGACTGCTATGGCTATACCGTGACGCTGCTTTGTGCGGATCAGGAGATCGCTCCTTATCTTGAAGGTACGCTCTGCGGCGATGGTTTTCTGCTGTAACAGGAAGGAGTGAAATACCCATGAAAAGAGCCGATACTGCTGCTTTGAAGGCAGCTATGCTGGTAGCGGCTGACGCGATTATCGCTGCTGAACCGGAACTGACGCGCATTGACAAGGTCATTGGAGACGGTGATCACGGCATTGGCATGAAAACCGGGTTTACCGCTATTCGGCGGCAGCTGGAAAAGACGGACTATTCTACCCCCTATGACCTGTTCCATGCCTGTGGACTCTGCCTGGTAAAAAGTATGGGGGGCTCTTCCGGGGTGCTGTTCGGCACACTGTTAATTGGCGGGCTGGAAGCAATCAGGAATAAGGAGATCCTTGATGGCGGTGACATGTGCTCCTTTCTCAGCGGTGGAATTGATGCCGTGGTACGCCGCGGCAAAGCCAAAGCCGGTTATAAAACCATGGTCGATGCGCTGTTGCCCGCCAAGGAAGACATGCAGAAAGCTTTAAAAGAAACAAATGATATCGATCGGATCCTGTCGGCCGGCGAGGCCGGCGCACTGCGCGGCGTGGAAGAGACTAAAGCCATGCTGCCGCGTTTGGGCCGGTCAAAAGGATTTCGCGAAAGTGCCTTGGGTTGGCCGGATCCCGGCGCAGTGTCGGTTTCGGTGCTGCTGGGCGGCTTGAAAAAAGGCCTTTCAGAATAAATTTTAGGAGGAACAAAAAACTATGGCACTGGTTAGAGTGAGAGAAATTCTGAAGATGGCAGATGCGGCTAATACTTCCGTGATTGCCTTTAACAGCTCTGACTTCAATATGATCCACTCCGTGTTCAAAATCGCGGAGGAACTGAAAAAGCCAGCTCTCGTCATGCTGGATCCCCGTCATGCAGCTCTTTGGGGCTGGGGCACACCGGAAATCTACGCCAAGATGTGCATCGAGGAAGCCGCTAAAGTTGACGTCCCTGTCAGCTTCCATCTGGATCACTGCATGGATTTCGATTTTATCATGCGCGCTATTAAGGCAGGCTTCCCGTCTGTCATGTACGATGGTTCCATGCTCAGCTATGAAGAGAATGTGAAAAACACTGCTGAGGTTGCCCGTGTTGCCCATGCAATGGGTGTAGACGTGGAGGCCGAGCTGGGCCATGTGGGCTTCGCTGCAAATGAAACCGACCAGGATGACCTGGATCTGTACACAAAAGTTGATGTTGCCGCCCGCTTCTGCGAGGAGAGCCACTGCGACTCCGTGGCTGTTGCCATCGGCACTGCACATGGTTTCTACAAGAAGACGCCGAAGCTGGATCTGCAGCGCCTGCAGGAGATCAACGCAGCCGTGGATACGCCTCTGGTGCTTCACGGCGGCAGCGGTGTGCCGGATGACCAGCTGGAAAAGGCCTTCACAATGGGCATCAACAAGTTCAACGTAGGCACTGAGTATTTCTACCTGTACTTCCAGACTGTGAAGGAATACTGCCAGAACCACGAGGATATCTTCGATATGCAGATGCTGGTACAGGAACGCCTGCAGGATTATCTGCGCCAGAAACTGCAGCTTTGCACCATGACCGTGTGATCGATCATATCAAAAGATGTCGAAAGGGGCTGTCCCATTTGGGCCAGCCCCTTTGCATTGTTACCCGAAATCAATTGTTTTCGAAACTACTCACTACACACTTAGCTCGCGACAGAGCACTGAAATCGAAGTACACTGTTGTCTTCGCGAGCAATACGACGCACGACGTTCCTTGCCTCGCCTGGTTTGCATTAATCACGAGGTGCCTGAACAGTTACTCGTTTTCAGCAATCATCCGTTCCACGGTTTCCCGGGAGATGTTCCCTTCCATAGGTCCAAAGGCTGCCGCATTCAGCGCACCTGCTGCAGCGCCCATCCTTGCAGCGTCTTTCAGGCTCTTTCCCTCGGCCAGGCCGCAGATGAAAGCTGCATCGTAGCTGTCGCCTGCGCCGGTGGCGTCAACCTGCGTGACTTTATAAACGCCCATCGTCTCTGCCAGCCCGTCGCGGGTATAGATTTTAGAGCCCTCGCTGCCGCTCTTGAGCACAACCAGCTCCAGACCCGCGTTGTCTGCGAAAGCTTTTTGAATGGCTTTGTCCAAATCCTCTTCCCCGGTGATCATACGAATTTCCGAGCGCCCCGGCATAAAAATGTTGCAATTCTCGTAAGCTTCCCGCACGATATCCATGGCCTTCGGATCGCGCAGCATTTCCAACCGCACATTTGGATCGAAGCTTACTTTTGCGCCATTCTCTTTGAGCATGTGCATAGTCTTCAGAATTTCCTGACCAAAGGGAATCGAGGCCATCAGCGAGCATCCCATGATGTGGAAGAATCGGCAGTCGTCCAGACCGTCCATATTTTCGGGGGCTTTTGCCATCACGGCGGGAGTGTTGTTTATGTGGAATATGAATTTCCGCTCACCGTCCGCAAAGTAGGTAACAAATGCTGCGCCTGTGGAGGCCGCATCGCTGACGACAACCCGGCTGATATCCACGCCCACCTGTTTCATGCGGTCGAGTATATTCTTGCCAAAGTCATCATTTCCTACACCGGAGATGAGGCCCGTGCTGTGATTCAGCCGTGCTGCGGTACTTGCAAAAATGCCCGGTGCCCCGCTGGGGAAAGGCCCACGGAAGTATTCACCCGTCTCATAAAGCTGTACATCTTCTTTGGCGCGCATGATTTCAACCAAAAGCTCGCCCATAATCATAATCTCTGCCATAGTTTTTCCTCCCGTTTCTTTTTTAGTATCTTTGGTGGTAGATTATCATATTATAATTGTATTTGCAACCTTTTGCTAATTGAATTACCGATTGTTATAACCCTGTAGATTGGTACAGTAATTTCCTTTGTGAGCTTTTTCGCTACATGTTTGAATCATGTGTAGCGTAAAAGATATTGACTTTCTCGCTACATTAATATAAGATGTGTAGCGAGAAAGGGGGATATCGGCTATGGGCAATATGCTTCGGACTTATCTGGAAGAGAATAATGGCTTTTACCGAATTGCGGATGCGAGAGCACTGGGAGTAACCAAGGGAACAGCATCCGGGTTTGTGAAGGAGGCAGGCCTGAGCAAAGTTGCACATGGTGTATATTGCTCAGAGGAAGCATGGCCGGACAGATTGTTTCTCATTCAGCTTCGAAATCGTAAGATTATCTTTTCACATGAGACAGCGCTTTATCTGCACGGCCTATCTGACAGGGAATCAGCCCAGCCTGTAGTAACTGTAAAAAGAGGATATAATGCAAGCCATCTGAAAGCGGATAACATCAAGGTGTATACAGTGATTCCCAAATGGTTCGAAATCGGACTGCAGGAGATCCAAACGTCTTCCGGGAATACGGTGAGGGTTTATGACAGAGAACGCTGTATTTGCGATATCCTGAGGGAAAAGAAACGAATGGATATCCAGGTGTTCCAGGCCGCATTGAATGCATATTTTAAAGATCAGAATAAAAATATTCATAAGCTGATGAAGTACGCTTCGGAATTCGGAATTGAGAAACTGATGCGCCAATATACAGAGGTACTCTTATGATTAAATCGCGGATGCAGTTGATTGCGCTGATTAGAAATAAAGCGGCAGGAGATGGGGACAAGGCGCAGATCCTGCTTCGCATCTATATGATGGAGCGGCTGCTTGAGAGAATATCCGTTTCCAGGTATCGGGAGAATTTCATCCTGAAAGGCGGCATGCTGGTATCCTCTCTGGTAGGTGTAGATATGCGCACGACATTGGATATTGACACAACAGTCAGAGCTCTTCCGCTGACGCAGGAGAAGGCGAGAGAGTCCCTTGAAGAAATCATGGCAATTGATTTGGAAGATAATGTGTCCTTCAGAATCACAAAGATTGAGGATATCATGGAAGGGCATCAATATGAAGGAATTCGGTTTCATATTGAAGGTGCCATTGAGAAACTTCGCCAGACGATCAAGATTGATATTTCTACGGGTGATGCTATCACACCGGCTGCTGTGGAGTATGAACTGCCATTGATTCTTGAGAATAGAAAGATCGGATTGTGGGCGTACAACATGGAGACGCTCCTGGCTGAAAAGCTGGAAACGGTGATGACCAGGGCAGAAGCAAATACAAGGATGAGAGATTTTTATGATATCTACATCTTGACTCGAAAGGAATCGATTGAAATCAATCCCGCCCATCTGAAAGAGGCCTTTGCAGCTACCTGCAAAAAACGTGGCTCAGAGGATATTTTACCACCATTTGATGAAGTACTGGAAAGAATAGAAACATTACCTGAGTTGCAGGATGCCTGGGAGAACTACAGAAAGAACAATCCCTATGTTGAAGATCTTACATGGGGCGATGCTGTTCGCTCAGTAAAGCTGCTGAAGGAACAAATCGCTTAAGAATAGCTTCAAATCATCTGCTCTTAAAACCGGCCTTAAGTGAGTTTTGGGCCGGTTCTTTTGTTGCCTGCTCCTGACGTGCGAGAAACGTGCGACGATCCCAGCTTGCATCCTGCCGCGAAACGATCTTAGCTCGCGATGGCGCACAGACATACTCATTATTCTCGTTGCTTACCCCCAACTATAGTTCGCGCGAATGAGCAGTCAGTAAGTGGTACTATGCTGCTCTCGCGCGAAACCTGCTGTGCACCAATTACGAGGCATCTGCCCTTTCCCGCTTCAAACGATTCAGCAGCGTTTTCCCATCGTAGTGGGTAAACATCAGATAGTCCTCCGAGAGAAAGAACTCTTCCGCATCCTCCAAAGGTGCCATGTGCTGCACATCCACAAAAAAGCGGAGCTCTTTTTCCTCCGATACTGAAAAGTCCAGCTTCCTCTTTACCGGTTGCGGCTTGTATTTGTCGCTTCGGATTTGTTCCAGAAGTTCTTCCCTGTGTTCCCTCAGCCAAGATAAAGCATCCTCCACCGTCATTCCGTCGATTCCCGGCGCTCCCTTGTTGGCCTTCACCCGCTTGTACGCCCTGTTCAGGTTCTCCCTGTCCAGAATCTTTTCAAGCAGGTCTGCACCGTCCGCTTCTTCGGTTTCCTGTGTGTCAATACTCTGCGCTCCCGCATACTCTTCGTGTTCCGCACTATTCCTTTGCGGGCAGCCCCCGCTGCCGGGGTATTCTGCTTTCTTCATATTGACCTCCTTCCTCCGTCTCTTCGGACTTACGATTGTTTGGCCCTTCCCTCCACTTTTTTTTGAGGTACTATGGCCTCTGCTGACTTCTCACAGTTCGTTGTTACTACGGCTTCCTTTCGAATACGTCTACTCGTTTTCCGCCTGTGAGATCTCCCCGGGTACTCACACGTTCTTTCTCTCTTATACCCGCCATGTTTACCGCTAACGATTCCGTGCAGCTATTGGGCTTCGGCTTGGCTAGCAGTCTTACCCTCGCTTGCGGCCTGACATGATTCCTGTTCGTCGAGTCAGAGTTTTGCCGCCGCCTTCCTTCAGATCCCGTCTCGCAACGGACACCCTTGGCTTTGACTATGACCTTCCCGCTGCCGGGCGGTCTCGGGACTTTCACCCTTTAGAACGTGCGCTCGCCAGGCGCACTAGCAAAACTCCCTCAACCGCAAATGGCTGAGGGAGTTGAGTTTCTATAGGGATGGCGTCGGGAAACACGACGCCATGTTTTCTGTTATTTCACGAAAAGATCAACAAACTGGAAGGTTCGGCAGTCTACCAGGCCACGGTTTGTCAACCGGAGCTCCGGCAGGCAGGCGAGAGGGATCAACGCCATTGTCATATACGGAGAGTTGATCACACAGCCCATCTCCGTCCAGGCTTCACTCAAGGCGCTGACAAGCTCCGCCACCTTCTCCACCGGTTCCTCGCTCATCAGCCCGGCAATCGGGAGCGGGACGAGAGCAAGCACTTTACCGTCTGCAACGGCACACATCCCGCCCCCGCACTCGATCAGTGTATTTGCGGCAAGTGCCATATCCTCATCGTTTGTGCCGGCAACCAGCAAATTATGGGCATCGTGTGCAACCGTCTGCGCCATGGCACCCTTTTTAAATCCAAAACCCTTCAGGAATCCGGCGCCTTTTGTGCCCGTCTCATGATGGCGTTCAAACACCACCATCTTCATCACGTCATTGGCAGCATCCGGCTCCACATAACCGTCTTTCACCTTCAGATCCAGTATCCGCTCAAAGGAACCAACGCGGTTGGGGATAATTTCAATCACGCGGGCTTTTACGGTTCCGTTCGGATCTGTGCCCTCCGGTGCGGCAATCTTAAAGCTGTCAG
>JAFQZI010000091.1 GCA_017406005.1 Oscillospiraceae bacterium
AAGCAGAATGACGCGTACCTCCGTTGGCTACGGTCGCACAATATTCCGCGAGCTGGAGCGGCGAAAAGATACTGTCGGACTGGCCGATGGCTGCCTGCAGCGTGTCACCGATACGCCACTCGGTGCCGGTATAATCAGAGTGGTTTTCACGGTTGGACATGTTGCCGAGTGTCTCCACGAGTTCAATGCCGGTAGCAGAACCGAGGCCAAGCTTGTGCGCATACTGCCCCAGCAGGTCAACACCAAGCTCATTGCCGCAAGTGTAGAAGAAGTAGTTGCAGGAATCGCGCAAAGCAGTGGAAACATTTTCCTCCGGATGTGTATAACCCTGCTGCCAGATCCAGCATTCAGGCGCATAGCCTTCGGCTGCATACTTGGTGAAAACGCCTTCACATTTCACTTTTGTCTCTGTGTTGATAATACCTTCCGTGAGGCTCGCTATCGCCGTGCAGGGTTTGAAGGCCGATCCCGGTGCATAGGCACCCAGCAGCGCCCGGTTGAACAGAGGCGCATTCGGCTCGGCAAGCAGATCACCGTACTTCTCAATAATGGTGGAAACATCATACGTCGGGAAGCTCGCGATGGCAAGCGGTTCCCCCGTTTTCACATTGACAACAACGGCTGCTCCTCCCGTAATTTCATCTTTCAGATCCGGATTATAGTCGCCACGGGCAATTCCTTCCGCACGTTCCGTTGCGCGGTTACGCCGCATATAAGCTATACCGTTGGCGAGAATACGTTCCGTCTGTTCCTGAAGGACGCTGTCAATTGTCAGATATATGTGGTTGCCCGGTTCCGGTTCTTTGAGATAAACCGTTGAAAGGATCGTGCCGGAAACATTTCGGGTTTCTTCCACTTCCCCGTCCTTTCCGTGCAGCTCGGTTTCAAAGGCATATTCTATACCGTCTTTCCCGACATAAGCGTCGTTTGCATATTCCAGGAGGTTGTATTTTTCGTACTCCTCCTTTGTCATCAGCCCGACATAGCCGAGCAGGTGCGCGGCATACTGCGTGTTGTAGTGGCGCACATAAGCACGGGAGACTTCGATACCTGTCAGCTTGTTCTCCATGATGGAGGAAATCAGCCCCATGCTCGCATCCTGGACGAACACATAGTCTGCGGTGTTGATGGCATAACGCACATTGATGGAATAGCGAACCCCCGCAATCAGACGCATCTGTTCCGCCGAATAGCTGTTGTCGATATCATAGCGGGTGCGCATGTAGGCCATCAGTTCAACCGCAGTCGGATTCTCCGGAAGATTGTCTCCTTTATCCCGAAAGTAGGCCTTCAGCATCGTACGCTGGATCTCCGTCATATTCGGGTCGTACTCAAAAGGCGGGGTAAACGTAATGGGGAGATCATCGGTATAGTCATCCCCATAACCGCGGACCATATCTACCAGATCAAGAATAACACTGTTCGGATCCTCGCTGGCAAATAATTTGGTAATATCAATTTTTATGTTATAGGCTTCCTTATTGCTGACAAGAATTCGCCCGTAACGGTCCAGAATATTGCCTCGGGCAGCAGTTACGGTTTTCGTTTCCCTGATCAGCTCTTCACTTCTGTGGTAATAGCGTTCCCCTTCTATAATCTGCAGTTTATAAAGGAACACCAGATAGACCAGAATAATCACCACAAAGATGATAAGGAGCGCTGCAACTCTGCCGGGTTTTACAAGTTTATACATTGATTCTTATTAACACCTCAACTGATCCAGTGAGCCGGCGGAAAATATGCCAAAACAGCAGGCGGGAGAGACCACAACGTCTGCAGCACAACCGTTTGCAGCATAACCGGAGACCAGGCATCGCCCACAAATGTCGCAACCATCTGCACAACAGCCGTGCCAAAGGCCGCTACCAGGGAAAGCCCCATGAATGCGAAGAATCGCCTGTTCACAAAAAACTGGCAAACAAATCCGGAGAAAAAGGCGATTGCCGGGAAAAGCAGTGTGAACAGAAGCGTGTTCTCCACAAAGGCCATATCGGCAAAAACACCCATCACGAGCCCAAATGCCGCCCCCCAGGTTGAACCCTGAAACATCCCGACCGCCACACAGACGGACGGCAGCACCATCGGATGTACACCGAAAAGCCGAACCTGTGTAAAAACCATGTTCTGCAGCACGAGGGAGAGAAACATATAAAGGACATACTGCAAAATACGCCTGATATACAGTTGTTCAAAAAACTCTCTCACAAAAATCCTCCGCCGCAGATATCTCCTCTTTCTCCCGGAGAGAAACGGCATTTATTCAACGACCGAAAAATCCTTGATGATAAACACCTGAACAAGCTGGCTGAAATCACAGCCCGGTTCCACAACACCATATTCGAGCTGCCCGCCCGACTCCGTTTTCACAGCACTGAGCGTACCGATGACAAGCCCTGCAGGAAACGCACCTCCGGAGCCTGAGGTAAGCACCACGTCACCTACAAATATCTGCGCACCATCTGCCATATACGTCAGCTTTGCCTGGTTGCGCTTCATGAAAGAATACTCTCCCACCACCATACCGGACGTTCCGGTATCGCCGACGAATGCACCGACCGACATATCAACGTCTACCAGGGTGGAAACTGTTGCCCAGTTTGTCCCCAGTTCCGTAATCTGCCCAACAACCACGCCATACTCTGTAATCACCGGATCTCCCAGTTCTATGCCGCTGGCCGAACCTTTACTGATGGTAAACGAGGATGACCAGTTGGAAGAAGACCACAGAACAATCTTGCTGGATTCCATCACATAGTCGTTATGGGCATCGCGCAGCTCCAGCAGCTTCCTGAGGCGTGCATTTTCTTCCGAAGCCGCAATTCCGTCGCGGGCAGATTTCTGAGCGTCGGCAAGCTGTGAGCGGAGCGATTCATTTTCAGCGAGAAGAGAGTCGTAGTCGAAAAGATAACCGTAAATGGTATTGAACCAGTTGACAGTTGAACTCAGCACTTTTTTTACAGGAGATTCCAGGACACCTGTCATATTCTGAAGAAAGCCCACTCTGCCGTTTCTTGCGGCAGAACTGAGGCCGATTATAAACGCCACAGAAAAGACGATAATCGCCATCCGTATTCCGTTTTTCCTCAGATATTCTCTCAAAGAAGATCCACTCCTGTTTTTTTCAACATCAGGCCCAGCCTGCACAAAGGCAGACCCATGACATTGAAGAAATCGCCCTCAATACCGCTTACAAAGAGAGCCCCAAACCCCTGGGCACCGTAAGCGCCGGCCTTGTCCATCGGCTCTCCCGTAGCAATATAGTCCATGATTTCCTTCTCTGTCATCTTCCGGAAGGTAACCGCAGTTTTTTCATGTTCTGCCAGTTCCAGATCCCCGCAAATCACACATACCCCGGTATATACTTCATGGGTACAACCGGAAAGGCTTCTCAGCATAGCAGCGGCTTCTTCACGGGTATGCGGTTTGCCGAATATTCTTCCCTCATGCCAGACGATGGTGTCTGCCCCGATCACAATGTCTTCCGCACTTCCGGCGGTTCCGGCACGGCGCAGGGCTGCGACCTCACGTGCTTTGCCCCGGGCAAGCGCTTCCACCGTTTTACCGGGTCCGGCATCTTCCGGGATTGTTTCCTCCCCCTTTGCCGGAATAATGACCAGTTCCCGGCCGCAAAACCGTTCCATCAGTTCTTTTCGCCTCGGTGAAGCTGAAGCAAGCACGATCGCCATCAGTCTACCCCTCTGTAATACAAACCGCGCGTCAGCACATTCGGTTTATAATCTGAAAGCCCCAGATAACCTCTGGCGACCTCCGCACACTCTCTTCCGTTCTCTGTGGAAAAGAGCATTCTCAGCCCCCAAAGCCCGGCGGCATAAAGATCTTCTTTCTTATCCGCGAGATAGAGTTTGTGGGCATTGTAAATCACATTCCTGCATCCGTATTCTTTGACTACCGGGAAAACAGACCCCATTCTGTCTGCAAGCTGACCGGGGACCTGACAGGAGCAGTGCCCGGCGCTTTCCTTAATGACACACTGATCACTTACCATAAGCGGCAGGCGGCCGTAGATAATGATTTCCGTATCAATGGGCTTGCAAAGATCCTTGATCTGTGCCAGCCGAAGTTCAAAAGATGCCGTTGCCGAGAGAAGGCCGGCTTCCTTCAGAACTCCGAGAGAGAACGAATTAAACATGTTCAGGCCAAAATCTCCCCGCACATCCATCCCGGCATTACGCGCATAAAAGATATGGCCAAGGTTTCCGACCAGCGTCTCGCGGATTCCCTTTTCTTTCAGCTCGCGCAACACACTCATCATATCCTGCACCTGATTGTCGCTGATCACACGGGGCAGAACCGCCACCGGAACCGTTCCGTTATCGATAAACGGCTTCAGAAGCTCAAAGTGTTCTCTCATGAGGTGAGCGGGTGCATACAGATAGGCCGGTTTCAGCTCTGCAAGTTCTTTGGAGAGCTGATCCTCCGTACGAACCTGGAAAATGATTTTCGGATCTGTCACAGGAGGGACACTCTTCGGCAAGGCCGGAATGTTGCTACCGCGTCTTTCCGGTGCTTTTCCGCGCTTTTCCGAAAGTGTGCTGATCAATTTGCGGCGCATCTCATTGATTTCCGCTGCAGAGATATAAAGCCCCGGATCCGTCTGTGCCTTATTTTCCACGACCTGGAACGGGGTACCACCGGTTTTGTACATCTGCTCAACGATATAGGCATCCGTAAGCCCCTGCCGTTTTGCTTTTTCCGGGACGGGGCCTTCTGCTACAGCCTTGTTGCCATCGTCATCGAATGCAATTGCCCGGATGGGCTCGTCCTTTCGACAGACAGTGTAAAAATGCACGGGAACGCGCCTCATCTCTCCGTCCCCATAGGCCCGGCGCGTAGCCGCAAAGAGCTTTTCCGAATCCTCGGCAGGTTCTCCGCGAACGCCGAACATGTTCCGTTTGTCACCGTCAAAGTATCCCTGTGTGAATCCGTTGCGGGAGAATGCATTTTCAAGCATCTCCATCTCTTCCTTTGTGGGCTGGCGATGCTCTTTCAAGGCACGGTGATAAATATCCGTAACTATAGCAGTGTATTCCGGGCGTTTCATCCGCCCTTCGATTTTAATGCAGGTAACGCCTGCGTCTTCGATCTCATCCAGACGGCTGATCAGGCAGTTATCCTTCAGGGAAAGAGGGTAGTCATCCATCCGCCCGCCAAGACTGTACTGCATCCGACAGGGCTGGGCACACATACCGCGATTTCCGCTTCTTCTGCCGATGAGGGCAGACATGTAGCACTGCCCGGAGTGGCAGAAGCAAAGAGCCCCATGCACAAAGATTTCCGTTTCGACAGACGCATTTTTTGTAATAAAACGAATCTGCTCCAGGCTTAATTCCCTTGCAAGCACTACACGCGTCAGGCCCATCTGCGCCGCGGCTTCCGCACCAGCCAGATTGTGAATGCTCATCTGTGTGCTGGCATGCAGCGGCAAATCCGGGAGGGCATTTCGGAGCACCCGAATCAAGCCAACATCCTGAATAATGATACCGTCGGCCCCGTATTTTGCTGCCATGCGGGCACAACGAACCGCACCCTCAATCTCTCTGTCATTCACGAGCGTGTTGAGCGTGGCATATACCTTGCAGCCGCGTACTCTGCAATAGCGTGCTGCCTTTTCGAATTCTTCTGCTGTAAAATTTTTTGCTCCGCGCCTTGCGTTATAATCACCGAACCCGAGGTATACCGCGTCCGCGCCGTTTTGTACGGCGGCGATCACAGCCTCCGGAGATCCTGCCGGTGAAAGGAGTTCAAGCATGTTTCTTCTCCTTAGGAAACTGGGAATAAGCACAGCAAATTGCTTAGACAGGGTATTATATCACAAGCAAGGAACTTGCGACAAGCGAAATTTAATGATATAATGATTTTCCCCTTATATTTCATAAATTGTTAACACGATTTTCCCCGATCCGTTTATACTACCTGTTTAAGGATTACTGCAAGGAGGCATCCTATGCCGTATAACGCCAGGCTTTTAGCGCGTGCACGTGCACGCCTTTCCGACATTCGTGAAGAAAACGCCGCCGAACGGCAGAAGCGACTTCACAATGTCTATTCTAAAGTGCCGGAAATCGAAGCCATTGACAATAAACTTCGTTCGCAGATGATAGAGCTCGCACGGCTCGCAGTTGCGCGCAGGGAAGACAGCGATGAAAAAATAACCGCCCTTCGGGAGAGCAACCTCTCTCTCCAGATGCGCCGTGCTGAACTGCTTACAGAGAACGGGTTCCCGCTCACCTGGACAGATGAAATCTATTCCTGCCCGCGCTGCCGTGACACCGGCAAAATTTCGTCCGGTATATGCTCCTGTTTGAACGTTCTCTACAATAAAGAACTCTCAAAATCCCTCAGTTCCCTGCTGCGCAACGGGGATGAATGCTTTGATGCGTTTGACCTCTCGCTGTATTCCGACAAGTACAGCGATTACTTCCAGTGCGTCCCAAGGGATTACATGCACAAGGTTTTCACTTTCTGCCGGGACTATGCTGAGAATTTTACACCTTCCTGCTCTGAGAACCTTCTTTTCCAGGGTGACCCCGGGCTTGGCAAATCCTATCTGTCTGCATGCATCGGCCGGGAAGTTGCCGAAAAGGGACTCACGGTTTTTTATGACACAGCTGTTTCCGTCTTTTCATCGTTTGAGAAGCAGCAGTTTTCCCGTAACACCGATGAAGCAGAGGCATCTGCCGAGCTTGTGCAGAATATGCTCAGCTGTGATCTGATGATTCTCGATGATCTCGGGACGGAGATGACCACCCCGATGGTGATGAGTGCATTTTATACGCTCATCAATACACGCCTGAACAACAGGAAAGCGACACTAATCAATACCACACTCTATCCGGACGAGCTCCGTGCGCGATACAGCTCGTCCATCTGTTCCCGGCTTGACGGATTTTATAAAACCATCCATTTTGCCGGCAGCGATATCCGCACCATTCTGAAATCCCGCAGATAAAAAAGGAGCACCCCTTTATGGCCAATTCATACAGACATCGTTCCGGAGACCGCAAAGAAGGCCGCCTTCTCCGTTCCCTCCCGGCGCTCAGCAAGTTTATTCCCTATCTTCTGCGTGACAGAGATGGTTCCAGTATCCTTTACGAAGAAGATTTTGATGTATCCGCAGCTGACAAATGCCTTCGGCAGGAGCGGGTAAACGGATATAAAAACATCGGTTTTCTGCACTTTTTCATTGCCGCCTATATCCGCTGCCTCTCGATGCTTCCGGGGCTGAACCGCTTTGTTGTCGGCAGAAGAATATTCGCCCGCAATGAGATTGATATTGTGCTCACCGTGAAACGAAGCGAAACACTGGAATCTTCCGACACACGGGTCAAAGTCCGTTTTGACGCAAACGATACGATTTTTGACGTCTATCGCCGAATCAATGATAAAATCGATGAGATCCGTACACAGGAGGTCTCCGGCTCATTCGAGGACCTTATGGAGAGTTTCAGCCGTTCCCCCCGCCTTC
This sequence comes from Oscillospiraceae bacterium, assembly GCA_017406005.1. Taxonomy (GTDB): domain Bacteria; phylum Bacillota; class Clostridia; order Oscillospirales; family Oscillospiraceae; genus Limivicinus. The sequence continues at coordinate 7,487 of JAFQZI010000091.1, forward strand.
TGATCCGCTTCGGCGTACTGATAATCCGCATGATGGACTATTTCGGATGGCTCCCGCAGAACTGGCTGGACCGCAGCCCTCTTCATGCATCCCTGCTTGTTTCCGACGCTTCCATGCTGAAAACTGCCCCGGCTTATATCCAGACAGGGAAAATCGGCACATTGCCTGTCACACTGTCTATCGGGCCGCGGCATCATGTCTATGAAATGGATAAATCCGGGCTCGTTACAGACACAAAACATATTGTATGCAAAGCGGTAATCGACAGCCGCCTTGCCGATGCGCGGTACTATTCCCAGTTTCTCAACGCCATGCGCTATATTTTTCAGCATCCGGAAATACTTGAGCGCTCACCTTCCCGCGTGGTGGAAGATGTCGGCTGATCTTTCTCCCCTGACCGGTTTATTCTCTGTGGTAAATCGTTTTGATTTCTTCCGTGTCTGTTCCGTCCGGGTTTTTCAGGATCAGCACTTTCTCCAACCGCATACCGGGTTTCCCGCCGCGCCGCCCTTCTACAAGGACAAGGCTGGGAACGGATGAGACAGTGTGGCAGACAATGCGCATTCTTTTGGGTTCAATACCATGTTTCCTCATGGCTTCAAAAAGCTCCGGTAGCCTGTCTGGCCGATAGACAACGGCAAATTTCCCATCCCAACGGCATAAAAAGGAAGCAGCTGCGCAGAGATCATCCAGCGTACAGGCTACTTCGCCCCTGGCCTTTGCCCGATCGGAATCCGGGGAAACCTCCCCTGTCGTTACCGCGTAATAGGGAGGATTCGAAACGACCACATCAAAGCTGCCGGACTTCAGCATCTCTCTGACATTGCAAATATCCCCAAGGAGGATTGTGCTTCGTTCGGAAAGATTGTTATGCTTCATATTCTCTTCGGCAAGCGCTGCCGCATCTGCATTGATCTCAAGCCCCGTCACATGGAGCGCGTTATTTCTCGAAAGCATCAGCAGAGAAATCACACCGGAAGCACAGCCGAGATCTGCCGCCCGCTTTGCGCCGGAGAGATTCACGAAGTTGCCGAGGAGAACAGAATCCGTCCCAAAGCGGAAGTGCTCAGACTGGGCAAACTCCGGCCCGCCCTGCCACAGATAATCAAACTGCGCCACAAATCCCCCCTCCTTACTCCCAATAACTTTACAAAGCAAAAAATCCGATAATAAAAACGCTATTCAGCTATAAAAAAGACAGAGGGCAAAACCTTACCCTCTGTCTGGCATTTTAAGGAATCTTATTCCTCAGAAATTGCGTCTGCCGGGCAGTTTGCCTGGCATGAACCGCACTGCAGGCACTTGTCCTGGTCGATTTCGTAATGAACATCGCCCATGTCAATTGCTTCAGCAGGGCAATTTGCTGCGCAGGTCCCGCAGGACAGGCAATCATCACCAATAACGAACATTCAGAATACCTCCATCTCTTATTCCCGTCAGGGTTGAATTTATAATAGCACATTCCGCTTAAAAATCAATTCCTAATTTTTTAAAAAACAGAAAATTTTTCAGAGTAATCGTTAGGATCAGCTAATTTATTTGGTTGTTTTTAGGAACTTTTTGATCGTCATTTTTTTGCTGTTCTTTATGTGGCCATAACCAACTGTTTCCCTTGCTTTCCTGAATCATTTCTGGTAGGATAATAAAGCTTTTCAAACGGAAGGGGCAGAAAAAATGGGGTATAAACACACCTATTGGATTTATCGCATTATCAGATGGATCTGCTGGCTGATCATTCCGAAATTCAAGCTTTCCGGAACGGAAAATCTGCCGGAAGAACCCTGTGTGATCGTCGGCAATCACAGCCAGGCAAACGGACCTATAGCCTCGGAAATCTATACGCCCGGAAAGCATTATACCTGGTGCATCGGAGAAATGATGCACATGAAGGAGATTCCTGATTACTCTTTTCAGGATTTCTGGTCCGGAAAGCCAAAAACCATCCGCTGGTTTTACAGGATTTTAAGCTATATCATCGCGCCGTTTGCGGCGGTTACCTTAAATAACGCCTATGCTATCCCGGTCTACCACGATGCGCGGCTGATCACAACCTTCCGCCAGTCTATGGAAAAGCTTCAGGAAGGGAGTAAAATCGTGATCTTTCCGGAATGCTATGAAGAGCATAATAACATCGTGCACGAATTCCAGGAAAAGTTTGTGGATCTCGCCCGTTTTTATTATAAAAAAACGGGAAAAGAGCTCTGTTTCGTTCCGATGTATATCGCTCCGCGATTGAGCCTTATGGTCTACGGAGAGCCTGTCCGTTTTTGTGCCGATGCTCCGATTGCGGATGAGCGCAAACGGATCTGCAATGCTCTTATGGATGGCATTACAGCCCTTGCCGTAGCTTTACCGGAGCATACGGTTGTGCCTTATCCGAATATTTCAAAAAAGGACTACCCGAAAAATATCCCTCTCGAGGTCTATTCCCATGAAGAAAGAACGAATTGATTACAGCGGCTTTTCTCTCCGCAGGATAAACGAGCCGCAATTCTCCCATCTGAAACTATTGGCGGGTTGGATCGTTTATTTTATCCTGTATTATCTGACAGAAAACTTTATCCCGATCGAGAAGTGCCATCCTATTCACTGCAGATTGGACGATCTGATTCCTTTTAACGAATTCTTTCTGATTTTTTACTGCGGATGGTTTATTCTCGTTTTCGGATCCCTGATCTATACACTGATGACGGATGTGGAAACTTTCAAAAAGCTTCAGATCTATATCATGTGCACACAGGCCATTGCCATGTTGTGCTATATCGTCTATCCGAACAGACAGGATCTCCGCCCAGAGGTCTTTCCCCGCCAGAATCTTCTGACGGCCCTGATGGGGTTTATCTACTCCTTTGATACCAGCACAGGCGTCTGCCCTTCCCTCCATGCGGGATATTCAATTGCCATTCTATCCGTTGCCTGGAAGGATCCCGCTTTGAAGCGGATCTGGAAGATTCTTCTTTCCATTTTTGTGGTAATGATCTGCATCTCTGTCTGCTTTGTAAAGCAGCATTCCGCTGTTGACGTCTTTGCCGCGCTCATCATGTGCCTTTTCATCGAAATAGCTCTATATGGCAAAGATTATTGGATTCCACGCCTGCGAGGAAAGAAAGCATAAAGTTTGGAATTGCTTTTAAACGGAGTAACGGAGTAGAAAAAACAGAATATTAATATACTGCGTGTCTCCTGATGCGGACGGTTCCACTCAGCAGGAGATCACCGGTTTCAGACGCTGCAATGGTCAGGTTTCCTCCCGGCTGCTGCAGCGTTTTTTTTATCGTCTTTCCGGATTCAGCCGCAAGAAAAGCACCAACGGCAGTCGTGCCGCTGGCACAGGAGTTTTCCCAGAACAGCGTACCAGCTGACGGAACATAAACAAGAGGCTGCAACCGGGATTCTGCCCTGTTCAGGATCATGATACCAAGAGCCTCTGCGCCGAGAAAGGCACACCACTCTCTGATGAGAGACTCCGCTTTACCCTTCTCCATTGGGAATTCCACTATGACATGTGTAATGCCTGGAAAACGAACCACGGGAAGGCTTGCGACACCGGGTAATTCCAAGTAGCGATATCCGATAAGACGAGGCATATTCACAGTCCCGAACCAAGAACCATCGCTTTGTTTTTTTATCTTTACTGTCACCGGATGAGGCGTCCCAGAGACGCGAACCGTAACTGTACTGCTTTCCTCCCCTTTTCGAGTCGCAGCCACCACTGCAGCACTCATGGCCGCATTTCCACAGAATTCACCTCCTGCCATCCGCAAAGCAATATCGCAACCTGGCTCATTGCTGAGGAAACCTGTCTGTTCCGCTTCCGGCTCCGCCAGCATCAGCCTGGAAGCCACAGAAGGCTGTAATTCTACAGGCACCGGTGTTTCTACCAAAATAGTAATATTGGACGTCGGATCCAAGACATAATATGAGATATTCACCTCTGATAGTTTCTCAGGAACTGCCTGGTTCTCTCTTGCTGCGGACTGCCCAATACCTGTTCGGGATGTCCTTCCTCCACAATGATGCCCTTATCCATAAAGATTACACGATTGCTTACTGCCCGCGCAAACGGCATTTCATGTGTGACCACTACCATCGTCATTTTTTCCTCTGCCAACTGCCTGATTACTTTGAGTACTTCTCCCGTAAGTTCCGGGTCGAGTGCACTGGTCGGTTCATCGAAGAATAGGATTTCCGGATTCAACGCGAGTGCACGGGCAATCGCTACGCGCTGCTGCTGGCCTCCGGAGAGCTGACAGGGGTAAGCATTCTCTTTCCCCTCAAGACCCATTTTTTTCAACAGTGCCGAAGCCCGTTCTGTTACTTCCTCTCTACTCTCTCCCCGTATAATCGGCGGCTCCGTGATATTTTTCATTACGGAATAATGAGGAAACAGATTGAAATTCTGAAAAACCAATCCGAATCTGGTTCGGAACCGGTTCAGTTCTGCCTTCGTAGCGTAAACGCCGTCCTTCACGGCATGCTGTCCGTCATACAGGATATCTCCTCCGTCTGCCTTCTCCAGGAAGGAGATGCAGCGCAGTAAAGTTGACTTGCCGGAACCGGACGGACCGATCACCGAAACCACATTTCCCTGCTCGACACGAAGGGAAATATCCTTCAGGACTTGGAGAGAACCGAATGCTTTCCGTAAAGCATTCACAGCCAGAATATTTCTAGCTTTCTGCCCACCTATGCTTTCCAAATTCTTAAAATCTGCCATTGCTGCTGTTCCTCTCACCGATAATAGTCCAGGCTTTTCTCGATTCTGCCCATCAGATAGTCCACTATTGCATTGAACACATAGTAGAACACACCGGCAACCACAAAAGGCATAAAACTTGTCTGTGAGTTTGCAATCTGTTTGCCGATCGTGAACATCTCCTGGTAGGAGACGGTAAAGGCCATGGATGTATCTTTCACCAGTGTGACAACTTCATTCGTAACGCTGGGCATAATCCTCTTAATCACCTGAGGAAGAATGATACGCATGAAGGTCTGGAACTTCGTATATCCCAGGACTTCCGCTGCCTCATACTGGCCGATGGGAATTGATTCAATTCCCCCGCGATAGATCTCCGCAAAGTATGCCGCATAGTTGATGGAAAACGCAATGACAACCGGAATCAGCTTGTTTCTGGAAACGTTTGCCCCGAACAGATAGTAGGGCCCGTAGGTCACTGCCAGAAGCTGCAGCATCAAAGGAGTTCCTCGGATAACTGTAATGAAAAACCGGGTAATAGCGGATACCACTTTGACTTTGCTCATCCGGAGCAGTGCGACAATCATTCCCAGCGGAAGAGAAAAGAGCAGGGTCAGGAAAAAGATAGCACAGGTTTTCCCCAGTCCCTCACTCATTTTGACAATCATAGTCATTAATGACATCAGGAGGTCCTCGTTTTCTTAATTGATACTTTTATTATCGGCAACAAGACAGAATTTCCCGAAAGCACCTTGTAGCGGTGCTCTCGGGCTTCCCTTCAAAATTTTTACAATCATTCAAACTGTCCTGAAGCATAAACTCACTGCAAAGAATGGCTTATGACATAGGAATCAAACCGGTTCAGGAGCTTCTTTCTGAAAGCCTGCTCCTGATTATATTGCTTTAAGCAGCATTTTCATTCGTATTCAGAAACAGAAGATTGTTGACAATGTCCACGTACTCGCTCTTGGATGCAATTTCCGCATATGTTCCGTTTTCAACCAAAGCCTGAATTGCTTCCTCAACCTGTGCGCACAGCTCGGCATCTCCGGAACGAAATGCGATACCATACTGCTCAGCACCCAGCTGCTCATCAATGATCAGCAGCCCGTCATGATTAGCTGCGTAGCTTGCTGCAACCGGGAGATCAACAAACACTGCATCCACAGCATTTCCTTCCAGTTCTGTAAAGCACTTCAGGAAGCTGTCGCAGGTAACGATATTTCCAAAAGTGGCCGCCAGATCTGCCAGGTCTCCATTAAGGAGCGCCTCACCGGAAGTCCCTAGTTGCACGGCAACAATCTTTCCCGCAAGGTCTGCGGAAGAGGCAAGGCCGCTGCTTTCTTTCACAACGAGAACCTGTGTATTATCATAATAAGGTTCAGAGATTACATATCCTGCTTCCTTCATACTATCAAGGATGGTCATACCAGACCAGACGCAGTCACATTCCATGGAATCAAGCTGCACCAGCTTCTCATCCCAGTTCACGCCAAAGATCTCCAATTTCCATCCAAGATAATCACACACAGCCTGGCAAACTTCCACGTCGAATCCGGTGTACTCACCGTCGTCGCCCAGATAGCTGAAAGGCGGGTACTCTGGATCGATCCCCATGATAAAGACGTTCCCGTCATCCGCAAGAGCAACTGCGCTCAAAGAAAAGATCATGACAATGGCCAATGCAGCGGCAAAAGTTTTTTTCATATAGATTTTCCTCCGTTTTAATATATTTCTTTAGCCGAGTAGTATATTACCACATTAGCGTAATAAAGCAAGACTTTTTTTACTAAAGAAGAATTTTTTACAGATCCTGTCTTTTCTTTCTTTTCATTTTTGGATTTCTTTCCATGAGTATGCTATTATAATTTCGAATATTGGCCTCTGGAGAGCAGGCTTTTTACGGCGTGCTCAGATCGAAGTTGCAGCAGTTCCCTCCATTAGGTTGATTTCTGTTACTTTTTTCGTCTGCTAGAGAGTTGACAAAGGAGCTGTACAAAATTTCTGTTTTGCTACAGCTCCTTCACTTTGGGTTCATCGTGTACTTGTATCAGTTTTCCTCGGATTGTCGTTCTGTTCTGCAGTGTTCTTGCTCCGTATCTTAGTATTATGTAAACTTTATAACCCCGAAGTCTTCCGGCCGGTGGAAATCCGGCTGTTCCGAAGTGACAGGATTCCAGGAAAGATAGTGCGCCTTTACGGTCTCATCGCCGCATTTATAGACATTTGCATGGATAGAGCCGGAGAAAGTGAAATCCGGATAGAAGATTCTGAGAAAAGCGAGAGGAATACGGTAAAATACCTCCCAGCCATCCGGCGTCCTTGCGGTTTTGATCTGAAACAGTTCCATTGCATCCCGGCGAACCAGCACTGCACGATTTTTGCGGTCATATCCGAACCCGATGTGAAGACAGCCGTTCGGGTTTATTTCAAAGTTGAAATAACGGTCACCTTCAGTAGGCATAAAAAAGAATTCCAGGCAGCTGTCTTTGTGGACCGGAGACAGAGGCGCTGTATACTCCGCGCGAATATGCTCCTCAATGGCCCATAAGTGCACATATAGATTTTCTTCGTCATAGCAAAACTGGCCGTTCGCCCGGACGCCGCAGTCCGGTTCCCACAGAATACTGTCGACGGAAATCGTGGGTACTTCAGCCCAGTCGGATCTCTCGTCTCTGCGCACGATTGAGTATTCTTTTTTCATTCCATTACTCCTCCCGTTTTTGTAATTCTTTATCCGTTCAGCACAGCTCCGGTGGCTTCGTCTTCATACTGGCGGAGATAAAGCCTGTAATAAACGCCACGCTTCGCCATAAGCTCTGTATGCGTTCCCTGTTCACGGATCTTTCCGTCATGGACAACGAGAATCAGATCCGCGTTTCGAATGGTGGAAAGCCGATGGGCAATTACGATGGATGTGCGGTTTTTGATGACCGTTTCTATAGCTGACTGGATTTTTTGCTCCGTGATCGTATCCACAGAGGCTGTAGCCTCATCCAGAATCAGAATCTTAGGATCTGCCAGAATGGCACGTGCAAAGGAAATAAGCTGTTTTTCTCCGGTGGAAAGCAGATCCCCTCCTTCTCCGACGTCAGTATCCAGCCCTTTTTCAAGGCGCTCGACCACGCCTTCGGCGGAAACCATCCGGAGTGCCCTGAGAATCTGTTCCTCGGTAGCATTCGGATTGCCGTAAAGCAGGTTTTCCCGCACCGTGCCGGAAAAGAGATGCGGCGTCTGCAGCACACATCCGATTGCCGAATGCAACCAGAGCTGGGAACGCTCGCGCGCGTCTTTCCCGTCGATCAAAACACAGCCGGAAGTCGGCTCGTAAAACCGGCAGATCAGATTGGCTAGGCTCGATTTTCCTGCTCCCGTCTGGCCCACAATGGCAAGATTGGTGCCGAACGGGATTTTCAGCGAAAAGTGTTCCAAAACCGTTTCGTCCCCGTCCGGATAACGGAAGCTGACATCCTGCAACTCGATATCTCCCCGGACGGGTTCCCAGTTCTCCCGTTTGGGAGAGAAGCTGTCCCCGTAGAGCCGGATTACTTCATCGGTATCTGCGACGTCGGACTGTGCGGACAGCAGCTTCGTATACCGTTCGATATTCACCTGGCCGGTAATCAGGTCGGAAATGACATCTACAAGCCAGCGCACCGGTTCCATCATTCCCTGCGCATACGTCATAAACATGGAAAATGTGCCGATATCCGTTTTTGCAATAACTCCGCCCCGCCAAAGAAGAACCGCAATTGCTAGTGAGGAAGAAAAAGCGGTCGTTGCAGCAAACAGCCCCCTCAGCCTTGCTGCTTCAACAGACTTTTTCCGTATGGCAGCGGTATCCTTTCGAAAATCCTCTTCCATTTTTTCTTCAATGACCAGCGATTTGATGGTTTTTGCCCCGGTGATCCCTTCATTGAAGTTTCCGGTAATCCTGCTGTTGATCTCACGCACCTGCCGATTCACGGCAATCATCCGTTTCTGGAAGAAAGAAAAGAGCAGCGTAACGATAGGGAGAATCATCATCACAAGAAGTGCAAGCCTGATGTTGATCACCAGCATAACCACCACAGAGCCAATGAGATAGGCCCCATGCCAGACGCTCTCAATCAGAGACCAGGAGAAAATAGAACCGAGCCTGGAGGTGTCACTCATTACGCGGGCATGGATATAGCCGACACTGTTCTGGTTAAAGTAAGAAAAAGAAAGCGTCTGAAGATGCTCAAAGGCTTTGTTGCGCATATCACGATCGAGCCAGACTTCAATCTCCGTGGCAAGTTTACAGGAGATATAGTTCATCACACCGGCAAAGACAACCGCAAACACATACACCGCGAGAAAGAGCGGAAGGGTATCCAGCGTTTTCCGTACAACAAAATGATTCAGCGCGTATCGCTGCAGCACAGGAACAAACACATCGGTTGCAGTTCCGGCCATCGCTAGAAGCACCATGATAAGAAGTTCCTTCTTATACACAGAGAGGAAGGGCAGCATCCTGTCGATTCCGAAAAACCGGAGGCGGACGGATTCCTGTTTTTCTTCCATCAGATTGCCTCCTCTCTGATGCCGGACTGGATTTCATAAATCTCCCGATAGACTCCTTCCTGCCGGATCAGCTCTTCATGGGTCCCTTCCTGAGAAATCCGCCCGCTGTCCAGCACGAGAATCCTGTCCGCCTTTGAAAGCGTTGTAATACGGTGAGAAATGAGAATAATGCTTGCCGTGCCGAAGCGTGCTTCCAGCTCTGCCCGGATTCTGGCATCTGTCTCCGTATCGACGGCGGAAAGGGAATCGTCAAAAATCATAATCGGAGCAGGAGAAATCAGTGTTCGCGCAATGGCAGCGCGCTGCTTCTGTCCTCCGGAGAGCGTTACCCCGCGCTCACCGACAAAAGTGTCATATCCTTTCGTAAAGGAGGTAACCGTTTCATCCAGGCAGGCAGCCCGTGAGGCCGCACGGACATCTTCCGGTTCAACAGATGGCGCAGCAATGGCAATGTTTTCGGCAATGGTGCGAGAGAAAAGGAAAGGCTCCTGCATGACAAACCCTATGTTTTTTCTCAGCCAGGCTGTTTTAATCCTGCGAATATCTACCCCGCCGATAGTAATGCGGCCATGGCCCTCTGGAAGGTTAATCATTTTGTCCAGCAAGAGCATCAGGGTCGATTTCCCCATACCCGTACCTGCGATGATTCCAAGCGTCGACCCGGCTTTCATTGTGAAGCTGATGTCATGAAGGATTTCCGGCCCGTTTTCATACGCGTAGGAAACATGCTCAAAACAAATATCTCTGTCGAGAGGAGGCTCGGAGGCATCCGGGAGATCCTTCTCCTCTTCTGCAGACATAATCTCTTCAATCCTGCCGATGGAAACCCCTGCTTTCGACATCTCCGTGAGCATTCTGCCAAGCATTCTGACGGGCCAGATCAGCATCGTGTTGTAGGCCAGAAAAGCGATGTATTCCCCAGAAGTCATCTCGCCGCTGATACAGAAAGATGCTCCGAAGACTACCACAAGCAGCATCTGAACGCCGGAGAGAATGTCCTGACTGCTCCAGTAAAGGCTCAGGACTTTTCCAAGTTTCACCCAAAGGCCGGTATAATATTCGTTCTGTGCTTCAAAACGTTCTCTTTCCCGGCGTTCGGCGGCAAATGCCCGCACGACCCGCACCCCTGTGAGGTTTTCCTGCACCATATCGGAGAGCTTTCCCTCATTTTCATCGCACTGCAGAAACCCTTCACTGACCTTTCGATAAAAGATCAGGGAATACAGGACAATAACAGGCAACGGGAGAAAAGAAATCAGCGTAAGCTTCCGATTCATGGAGAGCATGAAACTCAGGGAAAGAATTACCAGCAGTACAATGCGAAACACATTCGTAAGCTGTTCCGAGACGAAATTGCGAAGTGTATCCACATCCGACGTGCAGCGCTGGATAATGTCCCCGGTATGGTTTTTCATGTGCCAGCTGAAAGGCAAACGCTCAATATGGGAAAAGAGCTGATCGCGCATGGTCTTTACCAGCGTTTCCGATGCCTTTGTATTCGAAACACGGAATGTATACTGGGAGAAGACGCGCACCGATGCGATTGCAAGGACTGCCAGCGCCATAATCCAGATATGGCTGCCGAGATAGGAAAATCCGCCCAGTGCATTCACAACGGTCATTACAGGCTTCATATAATGGGCTTCTTTCCCGCCCAGTGCATTATCCACAGCCATGCGGATTACCTGCGGCTCTGCCATATCCGCCAGTGCAGTGATGCCGGCAGAGAGAATGCTCACCGCATACAAAGCTTTGCTGCCTTTCAGGAACCGCCAGAGCAGGGCTTTGTTTCTTCTGCGTTTTTCAATTGTCTGTTGTCGCCTTTCGTCCATCGGCAATCCTGCACTTCTTTCCAAGATTGTCTATATCTTACCATATTCTTTGCACAGTTGCAAATTTCATTGCAGTTTTCTCCCGCTGTGGTATAATGGCAGAAAAGAAACAGAATTTTGAGGAGAAACTGGTATGCAGATCATTTTACTATCCGGTGGATCCGGAAAGCGCCTCTGGCCGCTTTCCAATGAAATCCGTTCCAAGCAGTTTATCAAAATATTCCGAAAGGAAGACGGCAGCTTTGAGTCCATGGTTCAGCGGGTCTGCCGCCAGCTCAGGAAAGTTGACGCTGATGCCTCGCTTACCATCGCCACCTCCAAAACGCAGCTCTCCTCCATCCACAACCAGCTTGGTGACGACGTCGGTGTTTCTATTGAGCCATGCAGAAGGGATACGTTTCCGGCAATTGCCATCGCTTCCGCTTACCTCCATGATATCCGCCAGGTCGATGAGAATGAAGCCGTCGTTGTCTGCCCGGTTGACCCGTATGTGGAAGACAGCTATTTTGAGACGCTGAAAGCCATTTCTGCCCAGGTCGATAAAGGCGAGGCAAACATCGTGCTGATGGGAATTGAGCCGACATATCCGAGTGACAAGTACGGCTATATCATTCCGAAAAAGGCCGGAGACATCGGGGTGGTGGACCGTTTTGTCGAGAAGCCGGATCGGCAGGCTGCCAAAGCCTATATCGAAAACGGAGCACTCTGGAACGGCGGTGTTTTCGGATACAAGCTGAGCTATCTGCTTGCCAAAGCAAAAGAGCTGCTCGGGAACTCCAGCTATACCTATCTTTATGAAAACTACGAACAGCTCCGGAAAATCAGTTTCGACTATGCCGTTGTGGAAAAAGAGCCCGTGATCCAGTACGTCCGTTATGAGGGCAAATGGAAAGACATCGGCACCTGGAACACCCTGACCGAAGCCATGACCGAACAGGTTATCGGGAACGGAATCCTGGACAGCACCTGTGAAAACGTGCATATCCTGAACGAGCTGGATCTGCCAATCCTGGCAATGGGGCTGAAAGATGTCGTCATTTCCGCAAGCCCTGACGGCATTCTTGTCTCTGACAAAGTACAGTCCGGCTATATCAAGCAATACGTGGATCAGCTCAGCCAGGAAGTGAAATATGCCGAGAAATCATGGGGTGAATACCGTGTTCTGGAAGTCGACCAGAACAGCCTTACCGCCCAGATTGTCATCAGGGCAGGAGCTGCCATGAGCTATCATAGCCACCAGCACCGGGATGAAGTATGGACAATCACAGCCGGAACGGGGACTGTCGTCGTAGACGGAATGGAACGAAAGGTTTCTCCGGGAGAGGTTATTGCTGTCAGTGCCGGATGCAGGCACACGATCCGCGCAGAGACGGAAATGAGGCTCATTGAGGTTCAGCTCGGCAGGGAGATTTCCGCATATGACAAACAGAAGTTTGAACTGGATTAAGGAACCGTTCCTTCTCCGCCCTGCCGCAAAAGACTATCTCTGGGGTGGAAACCGCTTGAATGAGGATTTTTCCAAGGGGATCCCTGTCTCGCCGCTCGCGGAAACATGGGAATGCTCTGCCAATCCGGACGGAGTAAGCATCGCCGCGAGCGGGCCTTTTCAGGGGATCGATCTCGCTTCTATTTTGAGAAGCCATCCGGAACTGCTAGGCAGACATCACGAAGAGAGCGCTTCTCTGCCAATCCTTATCAAGCTGATCGATGCGAAAAAAGACCTCTCTATCCAGGTGCACCCGGATGATGACTATGCCCGTATTCATGAAAACGGAAAGCTCGGAAAAACGGAACTGTGGTATGTGCTTGCTGCCCGCAGCCATGCCCAGCTGGTATACGGGCTTCAATACGGGGTCGACAGGGAAACACTTCGGGAAAGCATCCTGCAGGGATCGGTAGGAAAATTCCTTCAACGGATCCCCGTGAAAAAGAATGATATCTTTTTCGTCCGGCCTGGAACTATTCATGCCATCTGTGCCGGAACGCTTCTTGCGGAAATCCAGGAAAACTCCAATATTACTTACCGCCTTTATGATTATGACCGCCTTGACAAGGACGGGAAAAAACGGCCTCTGCATATTGAAAAAGCACTGGACGTAATCGATTACACACCGACCCCCGCACCGCGCCAACCGGTCCGTTTTATGAAGTATGAACTTGGCTGTGCATCGGAAATTCTGTGCAGGTGCAAATATTTTCAGGTGGAACGGCTGCTCGTCAACACCGAGGCGCTGCACGGAATGATTACCTTCCGGTCGGACGAGTTGTCCTTTCAGGTATTTCTTTGTGTGGACGGATGCGGCAGCATCGTGCTGGAAAGCGGCACGCTTCCCTTCTTCAAGGGGGACTGCCTGTTCCTTCCGGCCGATTCCTCTTTCCGCCTGCACGGACAGGCTCAGATTCTGAAAACAGTGTGTTGAAAACCATGCCCATATCAGAAAAGGAGAAAAACAATGAGCAAAGCAATTGTCTTTTTCGCTGACGGATTTGAAGAATGCGAAGGCCTGCTGGTAGTGGATCTGCTCCGTCGGGCCGGTGTTGAAGTGACGACCGCGTCCATCAACGGAAGCACCAAAATAAACTCCTCCCACGGGATTACACTTTTTTCTGATGTCACTGCCGAAGATGCCGATTATGAAGCAGCAGATATCGTGGTCCTGCCCGGTGGGCTGAAAGGCACAGAGAATCTCGCTGCAAGTTCTTTTGTAAAACGGAAATGCCTGGAATTTGCAGACGGGAAAAAAGTTGCGGCAATTTGCGCCGCGCCGAGCATCCTTGCTTCGGTCGGTTTGCTTGAAGGGAAGAAAGCAACCGTCCACCCTAAATTTGAAGACAGAATGCCCGGTGCAGAACTGACCCATGCACAGGTCACGGTTGACGGGAACATCACAACCGGGCAGGCTCTCGGTGCAGCCATTCCTTTCGCGCTGGAACTGATCCGACAGCTGGCGGGCGAAGATAAAGTCGCAAAAGTACGAAAAGGAATCTGTTGCTGATCCTTCATGGCAGCTGTTAACACGTTTCAGACAACGGAAAAGGAATCTCTGATCCGCATGCTCACCAGGCTGACCTGGCCGATCGTTCTGCAGAATCTGCTGAGCGCGGCTGTTACCTCAGCCGATGTTGTTATGCTCAATTCCGTCGGGCAGGAGCATATTTCCGCTGTTTCGCTGGCCGGGCAATATGCGACCATCCTCTTCATGGTCTTTTACGGGCTTGGCACCGGGGCAACAATGCTCTGTTCCCAATATTACGGGAAAGGGGATTTCCGGGCCATTGAAGTGGTGGAAGGGATTGCCCTCCGCTTTTCCCTCCTGACTTCTTTTCTTTTCTCGGCTTGTGCCTTTCTAGTCCCGCAGCTCATGATGCGGGTCTTCACGCCAGATGAACAGCTCATCTCCATCGGGGCTTCCTACCTGCGGCGCGTCTCCGTTGCTTACCTCTGCTGGGGTATCACGGAGATCTATCTGGCAGTGCTTCGAAGCGTCGGGCGTGTGGCGATCGCCACGGTGCTGAACACGATCGCCTTCTCTCTGAACATCCTGCTCAACGCCGTTTTTATCTTCGGGCTGTTCGGTGCGCCGAAAATGGGGGCAGCCGGCGTCGCGCTGGCAACCTCGATCAGCCGCCTGATTGAGCTTGCCCTTGCGTTTGTCGTCTCCGCCCGCAGCAGGGATATCAAGCTCTCCGTTCGCTGCCTGTTCCTGCGAAACCGGCTGCTCTTTCACGATTTCCTGAAGATGGCCGTCCCGGCGCTGGCTAACGATGTGAGCTGGGGCCTCGGCTTTTCGATGTATTCCGTTATTATCGGGCAGTTTCTCGGGTCAGACATGGTGGCTGCCAATTCCTTTGTCTCGCAGGTGCGGAATTTTGCAACCGTACTTTGCTTCAGCCTCGCAAGTTCGGGCGGCATTCTGCTCGGGCAGATCATCGGTGCCGATCGCCTCGAGGAAGCAGAGCATGCTGCTTCCGTTGTTATGAAGCTCACCGTTCTCACCGGAGCGATCGGCGGGGTGCTGATCCTGCTCACAAGGCAGCCCGTTCTGCAGTTTGCCAAGCTCACTCCTACAGGAAAAGCCTATCTGAGCACCATGCTGCTGATCAATTCCTATTACGTGATGGGCTCTGCCGTTAACACTACACTCATTGCCGGGATTTTCCGAGCCGGAGGAGACAGCCGGTTCGGAATGATCTGCGATACCATTGACATGTGGTGCTACGGGGTACCGCTGGGTTTTCTGGCTGCAGCAGTTTTGAAGCTGCCGCCGATGTGGGTCTATTTCCTGCTCTGTACCGATGAATTCGTCAAATGGCCCTGGGTGATCGGGCATTACCGAAGTAAAAAATGGCTCAAAAACATTACCCGCGACGACTTGTTTTAGAACGGCCTCCGCTACACATTTAATTTAATCATTTCCAAGAGGGTTTTTATGGGAAAGCTTAACAGGAATAATAAAATCGGCGGAGCTAAGCTCTGGTTTCTGATTTGGTCGCTGGGGCTTACGGGTCAGATCTGCTGGAACATAGAAAATCAATGGTTCAACACGTTTGTATATGCCAAGATCGGGAAAGATCCTTCCATCATCACGGGGATGCTTATCGCTTCTGCAGCGGCAACGACGTTTTCCACCTTCTTTTTCGGAACATGGTCTGACCGGATCGGAAAACGGAGAGTGTTTATCTCAGCCGGCTACATCCTTTGGGGGCTATTCACCATTGTATTTGGGCTCACGCAATTTATCAGCCCGGCTCTGTATACGTTTGCAGGCATTATGGTTGTACTGGCAGACACTGTAATGAGCTTCTTCGGCTCTATGGGAAATGACGCAGCTTTCAACGCCTGGATCAATGACACGATGGATGATACCAACCGCGGTCAGATCGGAGCGGCGCTTGCCACCCAGCCGGTGCTGGGCACCATCCTGGGCACAGTAGTCGGAGGATTCCTTGTCGGCAGTGACGACCGATACATGAGGCTTTTCCTGGTGATGGGGCTTCTGGTGATCGGTTTCGGTATTCTGTCCTTCTTCATGATGAGCAGGAATGACGATGTTCCCTCATCCAGGCGCGGTACCTTTTGGGAACAGTTTTTCAGCGTTTTCAATCTTAAAAAACTGTTCGGCCTGCGTGAGCTCCTTTTTGTAAACCTCTCGGTATCTGTGTTTTTCATCGGTTTCAATGCCTATTTTGCATACATGGGCAACTATATTATTTACTATCTGGGCTTCACTGCAGATCAGATGGGAATTATCGAGGCCGTTCCCCTTGTGCTGGCCATGCTGACGGCGATACCCATTTCAGGACTTATCAACCGCGGAAAGCACCTTGCCGTCGGCGTCTGCGGATGCGTTGTAAACGCCGCAGGCCTTGCGATACTGTATACGGTCAGTCCGGAACAGATTAACACGGGAAGCCTTTTTAACCCGATTCTTTTTCTCGGAATTCTGTTGGTCGGCATCGGGTATATCAGCTTTCTTCAGACAACAAAAATCTGGGTAAAGCGCCTTTATCCGGAAGAAAGCCGCGGGCAATTTGAAGGAATCTGGATTCTCTTTTTTGTGCTGATCCCGATGATCGGCGGGTCACTGCTGGGACAGTTTGCAGTGAAGCACAGCGGAAAGACATTTCTGGATACCGTAAGCGGGCAAACCCAGTATATTCCGGACGGCAGCATCTTTCTCTACGGTCTGATTTTTATCCTGCTCGCTTCTGTCCCGCTGCTGTTAACAAATCATAAGGGGAAACAGAAGAAGTGCTGAGGAGAAGAATCACTTTATGATAAGAACGAAACGGCTTATGTTAAGACCTTTTGAATGCAGTGATCTGGACATCATAATAAAGCTCTATGGCGATGAGGAGATCATGGAATATATGCCGTTTCCTGTTATGAACCAGGAGATGGCACAGCAACTGCTGAACAAAAATGTGGCCGGTTGGGAGGCCACGCCGCAAATCCATTATGAAATGGCAGTAATATGCAAGGAGACGGGCGAAAAAATCGGACGCGCGGAAATAACCCGGAATTATTCTGAGGAATCTGCCATGATCGGGTGGATGCTGATCAAAAGCGCCTGGGGAATGGGGTATGCAACAGAAATCGCAAACGCACTGATCAGGTACTGCTTTGATGAATTGCAGGTTCATCGTGTTTACGCACTGTGCCATCCCAAAAATACTGCCTCATGGAAGGTAATGGAAAAATGTGGGATGCATCAGGAAGCGCATTATATCCAGAAATGCAGATATGACAAAGCGGATGGTGTGCGTTGGGAAGATGAACTGGAGTACGCAGCTATAAGAACGGACAAATGATTGAATGAAAATAACCGTTCAGTCGCTTCGTAACAAGTGTAATCTAAGCAAAGCAAGGATTGTCACGCGTTTCTCGCGCGTCAGAGAAAGACAGTAAAAATCCGGCCCGAAGCGGAGCAATAAAGCTCCCTTCAGGCCGGTTGTTTAGTTTTCTTCCTTTTGGTTCTATCTTTGAGCTTTCTTGGCCGCTAATCTTTTTGCCCGAAGGTCTTCTCCGTAAAAGCTCGCATAAGCACAGATTACCGGGACAACTACATTGCCGAGAAATGTTGGATCAAAATCCTCATCAAAGATCGCACAAAGAAAAAAGAAAACCGCGTTCATCACCACGATGTACATAAAGCTCCTGAAAACTTTTTCACCAAAAGATCTATTCATTGTTTTTTCTCTCCATTTTTTTATTTTTTTAGGCTCTGTCGGCCTCTGTTTTGTTTGCGGGTATAGAATAACATTAGAACTGTCACAGAACTGGCATACAGAAAAAGAACTGTTCAGTTGCCTCGTAATAAGTACTAACAAGATGCTCGCGAAGAGAACTTTGTACCCCGATTTCGGTGCACTGTCGCGAGCCAGGTATTTAGGGAAAGGCAGAACTGAACATTCAGCAGCAAAAAGAGAAAAGAGTTTGCTTTATTATGTTAACTCTTTTCTCTTATTTCTAAATATTCGGTTTTTTAGATGATATTAGCACCATATACAGTAGAATAATCTGTATTAATTTACATAAAGCAGTTTAGTCGGCAGAAAGTGCTTTCCCCTTTTTGATATCTTTGAGGATACTCTTTAATGCCAAACACAAAGCCATGACAAAGAACCTTGAAGAAGGATCCGCATCCAGGTACTTCTCGAGGACACGCTCTTCTCCCTCCAGCAGGACGTTGACGGTGATCTTCTCTTCTCCGAAGCGGACTGTGCTGCAGCGGAACTTTTTGTATGCCAGGAACAGGAGGATCCTCAGATAGAACATGGGGGCTGCAATATAGTAAGTCAGATAGCAGAAATAACCCGCAAGAATGAGGAGGGGGATAAGCTGGAAATAATCTGTTTTCATTACGGGCGGTAGGTGTAGAGATCAGGGACGCCTCTGCCGCGGAGGACACCGTCGGTGCCCTGGTAGTAGACTGCGCCGGAGACAGAGAGCCAGGTACCGTCGCTCTGCTGGGTAACGGTTTCGGCAATGCCGTTAGCGTAATAGACCGTCATGGTATTGGATGAGGGATAAACATTGGGCGGATAATTATAGAGATCGGCCAGGCCTCTGCCACGGAGAACGCCGTCAGTGCCAAGGTAATAGGTATCGCCGGAGGATGTCCTCCATGTGCCGTCGGTATACTCCCAGGCAATCACAGCGGTGCCGTTGCTGTAGTAATAGGTGGCGGAATTGCCCTTCGGCAATGCACCTTCGGAGTTGCCACCCGGGTTCGTCTGGCCGCCCTGCCCCTGCTTCACGGTGATAAGGGCCGAGGCGGAGTCAGAAGCGCCGTAATTGTTGAAGAAACGGCAGTATACCCGCCAGCCGTTGAGGGCGAGAGGGATAGACTCGAGTGTCATGTCTTTGGTATAGCCGTTGACAATGCGCAGGGTCGGGAATTCCTTCTGAGCTTCACTGTAAACAAGGTCACGGTAACCGTCGGGGCTGACAAAGTGCCATTCGGCTATATCGGCATTCTCATACCGCGTGACAAACTGGCACTTTCCGCCGACATAGACGGTTTCATCGGTCGGGTTCTTGGTGATGCGGGGCTGATTGTTGGGAACAGGTGTCGGCACCGGGGTGGAATAGATCGGAGCAGGGGTTGCCGCAGGAACTATGGGAACCGGTGTCGGGGTGGGGGTAGATGCGGGAATAATCGGAGCGGGGGTAGGCGCCGGGGTGGGCTCGGGAGTCGGAGCCGGGGTAGGCTCAGGCGTGGGAACCGGCGTAGGGTCCGGCGTGGCGATGACCGGAGCAGGATTCTCCGAGGGAGCAGTAGACTGAGAAAGCATGGAACTCAGGCCGCAGGCACTGAGAACAAGCATGCCCAGAACCAGGCAGGCAGCCAGACAGAGTATCTTTTTCATCGTATAACCCTCACATTCCAATGATCAGACTGATCAGCCCATGATGACTTTGACTTCGGTCACGGTGCCGCATGCGGCGGGAGGAATGACCTGACCGGCAATGGCCCTGCCGTTAACAAGAACCTCTTTTACACCATATTCCACCCCGGCCGAATTGTCTACCGTGATGTGATAGGTTGCCCCGCGGTAACGGCGGGAAACCGAATAACCCTTGCTGTGCGGCGGCAGGCATGGGTCAATCTTCAAGCCGTCCAGAGTAGGCACAACACCGAGGATGGCCTGCGTGATGGAGAGAAGCGTCCAGGCAGCAGTGCCGGTGAGCCAGCTGTTCTTTGCCTCGCCATGCGTCGGAGCATCTTTGCCGGCGATCATCTGCGGATAGACATACGGCTCAGTGCGATGGATTTCACTGATCTCTTCGAGATAGGAGGGGCAGGTGCGGCGATAGACCTCAAATGCACGCTTGCCGTGGCCGAGGACGGCCTCTGCGCAGACAATCCAGGGGTTGTTGTGGCAGAAGATACCGGCATTCTCTTTATATCCCGGCGGATAGCTGGAGATTTCACCAAGGTTGAGGTAGTAGTGCGTATAGGCAGGCTGCAGAAGGACAATGCCGTATTTTGTATCAAGCCGCTCCTCCACGCTCTTCATCGCTTTGGCGGCTTCTCCCGTCTCTTTGCCGATGCCGGCCATGACACACATACCTTGCGGCTCGATAAAGATCTGGCCTTCTTCGCATTCTTTACTGCCAACGGGAACACCGAAGGCATCGTAGGCACGGCGGAACCACTCGCCGTCCCAGCCGGCGGAGAGAACTGCCTTTTCCATTGCGGCGACCTGCTTTTCACATTCTGCCGCTTCTTCGTCCAGATTGATATGACGACAGAGATCCGCATAGGCTTTGCCGTACTTCACAAACATACCTGCAATGAAAACGCTTTCGGCCACAGGCCCTTCACTCGGGCCCGTAATCTGGAAACTCTCACCCGGATGCGCAGAGAAGCAGTTGAGGTTGAGACAGTCATTCCAGTCAGCACGGCCGATCAGCGGCAGGGAGTGGGGGCCGAGATGCTCGATCGTATAACGAAAGCTACGGCGCAGGTGCTCCATCAGAGGCTGCGCGACGGAGACGTCACAATCGAAGGCGACCATTTCATTGAGGATGGTGAAGTCGCCTGTTTCTCGGATATAGGCATCGGTGCCGGCAATGAGCCAGAGAGGATCGTCATTGAAGCCGCTGCCGACTGCCATGTTGCCCTTCTTGGTCAGAGGCTGATACTGGTGGTAGGCGGTGCCATCCTGGAACTGCGTTGCGGCAATATCCAGAATCCTCTCGCGAGCCCGCTCCGGAATCATATGGACAAAGCCGAACAGATCCTGGCAGGAATCACGGAAGCCCATGCCGCGACCCATTCCGCTTTCATAATAGCTGGCGGAGCGGCTCATATTAAAGGTGACCATGCACTGGTACTGGTTCCAGATATTCACCATGCGGCTGACATGCTCATCGTCGCAGGAGAGAGTAAAGCCGGAGAGAAGGTCACTCCAGAAATCGGCAAGCACCTGCTTCGCGGCAAAGAAGCTCTTATCCGTGCTGTAACGCTGCTGCATGGCAACGGCGTTCTTCTTGTTGATGACGCCTTTGCTCTCCCACTTGTCGTCTTCAGGGTTTTCGACATATCCCAGACCGAGAACCACGCTCTGCGTTTCACCCGGCTGAAGATCAAAGGTGAACTGCATGGCTCCGACAGGCGCCCAACCGTGGGCTATACTGTTTCTGCAGCCGTTGCCGAAAACGGCTTCCGGCTTCGCGGGGCTGCCGTAGACGCCGATGAAGGAATCACGTGCGGTATCAAAGGCATCGGGGACACGGTTGGCCCAAAGCTGCGCAAAATGATTGCGGCGCTCGCGGTATTCCGTTTTGTGATAAATCACGCCGGGAGCAACTTCCACCTCGCCGGTGGAGAAGTTGCGCTGGAAATTGGATGAATCATCCATCGCATCCCAGAGGCAGAACTCAGTATACGGGAAAACATCCACACGGCGTGCCTGATCGCCGGTATTGGTGACCTCGACGCGGCAAAGCAGGCAGTTGTCACCACGGGGAACAAACATCTCCTGTTTGGCGGAAATGCTGTTCTTGCGGCTCTCAAAGACCGTGTAGCCAAGGCCGTGACGGCAGGTATAGGCATCCAGCTCCGCCTGCACCGGCTGCCAGGCAATATTCCAGACCTCTCCGTCCGACTTCAGGTAGACATGAAAACCGTCCTGATCCAGGGGGCTT
This sequence comes from Oscillospiraceae bacterium, assembly GCA_017406005.1. Taxonomy (GTDB): domain Bacteria; phylum Bacillota; class Clostridia; order Oscillospirales; family Oscillospiraceae; genus Limivicinus. The sequence continues at coordinate 29,217 of JAFQZI010000091.1, forward strand.
GCGTTATAGCGGTATCGGGTCAGGCGGCGGAGGCGGGCATCCTTATAAAAGCTGTATCCGCCCGCGGTGTTGGAAACCAGGGTGAAAAAGTCTTCACTGCCGAGATAGTTGATCCAGGGCAGAGGGGTGCGCGGGGTTTCAATCACGTACTCCCGGCGTTCATCATCAAAGTGGCCGAATTTCATTTCTATTCCTCTTTCTTTTTGGCTATATGGTTCTGTACTTCGTAAGTAGTGTATGCAAGCTGCCCGCGAAGGGAACATTGTACTGCTATTCCGGTGCTTTGTCGCGAGCTAAGTGTTGGCGGGATCTATATAAAGCATGATGAAAGGTTAGGATAGCTTTAGGAGCATCTCTAAAACGCGGCAGACGCTGGTTTCCAGCGCTTCGCGGCTGAGGCGGCCGTCGTGCAGGGCGGAGAGCGTCTCAGAAGGCATACCGCAGCCCATTTTGACATCGTTGCCGGCATTAATTTCGCGATACTGCTCTCCGTGGGTGTACCAGTCGGTCGTTACAAAACCTTCGAACCCCCACTCGGTGCGCAGAATATCCGTAAGAAGCTCACGGTTTTCGCTGGCACGCACGCCGTTGATAATGTTGTAGGAACTCATAATAGTCCATGGCTGCGCTTCTTTGACGCAAATCTCAAAGGCTTTGAGATAGATCTCGCGCAGGGCGCGCTCGCTGAGGCGGGAGTCGGACTCGCGGCGGTTTGTCTCTTTGTTGTTGCAGGCAAAATGCTTCAGGGAAGCTGCAACTCCACGGCTCTGAATACCCTGCACAGCTGCCGAAGCCATTGTACCGGCAAGAAGGGGATCCTCTGAGAAATACTCGAAGTTCCGGCCGCAGAGCGGCGTCCGGTGAATGTTGATGGCAGGAGCCAGCCAGGTGCCGATGCCGTTTTCGTGTACTTCAGAGGCGGCTGCGGCCTCGACCTCACGGACGAGGTCCGGATCCCAGGTTGAAGAAAGAACGCTGGCCACCGGGAAAGCAGTTGTCTTCACGCCGGTCTCTTCCTTGAAGCGCAGTCCGGCAGGACCGTCGGCCGTCATGGTGTTGGGGATACCGTACTTCGGAATGTTGCCGAAGCCGAAGGTGTTGGCAGGGCCTCTGTTTGGCTGGCCGCCGAGGAGATGGATTTTCATCTCGTCCGTCAGGTTGGAAATGAACTCGTCGAGCGTCATTTTACCCTCGAGGACATCGAACAGGCGGATCCCCTCCGGTTCCAGCCAGACGCAATAGTCCACCGGCCAGGTAAACTCCGAGGGAGCCTGACCGTCGAACGGGAGAAGGGAAAGATTATCATCCGGCCTCGGGAAGTCCTCCGTGGCTGCCACGTGCAAATAAGTGCCGTCTGCTAACATGCGCTGATGAAGCTGCTTCGGTGCGCACTTTTCGGAAAGCTGCCGGAGGACAGTATTCTCTTCCACCGTGTAGGTATAGGGAAGTTTTTCCGTGTCGCGCACATTGAATCCGGCGTGGAAATAATAGGTGCCTGCTTCCAGAATCCAGGCTGATTTTCTGACCAGGCCGAGGTCGTCATAACTTGCAAACCGCTCCGGGGAGACCGATATCACAAGCGTCTCTTCCTCTCCCGGCTGCAGAAGTGTTGTTTTTGCAAAGCCGACAAGTACTTTTTTCGGCTTACCGAGCTTCCCCTGAGGGGCTTCACAGTAAAGCTGCAAAACCTGACGGCCTGCGACTTTGCCGGTATTGGCCACAACAGCAGAAAAGCGGAGTGCATCCCCCTCCGGAACCATACAGATTTCGGAAAGGGCGAAGGTTGTATAGGTAAGGCCGAAGCCGAAAGGATAGCTGACTTTCTCCACAGCATGGGGGATGGTTTCGAAATACCGGTAGCCGACGTAAATATCCTCCGTGTACTCCACATAGTCTTCCGAATCGGCAAAATGCTCGGAGCTGGGATAAGCATCGAAGTTTACAGCAAAGGTATCCGGCAGATGGCCGGACGGGGCAACATCTCCGCAGAGGATGTCCGCTGTGGCTAGCCCACCTTCCATCCCTCCCTGCCAGGCGAGAAGCGCGGATTTGATCTTCGGTTCGTTTTTAAACCAGCCGGTGTCCACCATGCCGCCGACGTTCAGAACGGTAATTACCTTCTCAAACCTGTCGAGGACGGCACTCACCATCGCCTCTTCTTCGAGGCTGAGATAGAAGTCACCGTCATGGGGGGTACCGGTGCGGTCCCATCCTTCGGAGGAAAACCGACAGATGACCACCATGGCCGTGTCCGTGAAGGTGCGTGCTTCATCCAGGAGAGCTGCAGGTACTTCGGGCTCAACCGTAAAGCCGGGAGCCTTCCCTTCTGCGCGCTGCCGGGCCACATTCTCTTCGTACCAGAAAGAGAGAGGGGCAAAGAGCTGCACCTTACCCTCGGCTTCTTTGATCTGCAACCCCTGGAGGATACTCCTGACGTAGGCGCAGGTAACATCACCGCTGCCTCCTCCGCCTTTTACATAGTCCGCCTGGGCTTTGCCGAATACCGCCAGCTTCTGACCGCCGCTGAGAGGCAAAAGGCCTTCTTCATTTTTCAGAAGCACCATGCCTTCTGCTGCGGCTCTGCGGGAAAGCATAATATGCGCGGGACAGCCTGTGATGCGCTGACCGTTTTCACCGAGGCCGTGACCGGGCATAAACTGGATGCGCTGCCATTTCGGTTCCTGCATTGTTTTTTCTCCTTGGTCTTTTTGGATTTTTACTTTGTAATTTGTGCAATGCATAACGTGCAAAATATATTATTCCTCGATTTTTGTGCACTGCATACTGCTCGCGAAGGCAATATTATACTTCGATTTTTGTGCTCCGTCGCGAGCTAAGTCAGGGGGAAATCCTGTATGATAGATTAGAAGTGCGATGCATATTATGTAGAAGCAAAGTTAGAACAGGTATATACTCCTTAGAAAGTTAATTTTAACAGAAAACAGGCCATGAGTCAATCAGACGCCGGCTGTTTTGAACAAACCGGCGTCTGATCTTTAGGAAAGGAAAAACCTCAGCACTTTTACTTGATGAACGGATTCTCCGTGGGATACGGCAGGCAGGCGGGCTGGTTATAAGCCACATCTCCTACACCGAGATACTTGAACAACTCAAAGAGTGCTGCGCCGTAGTGGCCGAATGCCACGGCACCATGGTGCGGATAGCGCTTCTGAACAAGAACGTGGCGATAGAAGCGGCCCATCTCTTTAATGGCGAAAATGCCGATACCGCCAAAGCTGCCCGTTGCAACCGGGAGAACCTCCCCTTCGGCGATGTAAGCACGGACGACGCCTTCGCTGTCGCACTGGAGACGGTAGAAGGTAATGTCGGACGCTGCAATATCGCCTTCCAGCGTGCCGCGGGTGAAGTCAGGTTCGCTTCCTTCCGGTTCAAGGAGACGGTGTTGGATGAGCTGATATTTCACCGCACGCTCAGCGCACATCTTGCAGGATGGCGTATTGCCGCAGTGGAAGCCCATGAAGGTATCGGTAAGCTTATAATCGAACTTGCCCTCGATCTCTTTCTCGAAGAGGCTTGCGGGAACGGAGTTGTTGATATCCAGCAGGGTAACGGCATCTTCGGAGATGCAGGAGCCGATGTACTCACTCAGCGCACCGTAGATATCCACTTCGCAGGACACAGGAATTCCGCGGGAAGCCAGACGGGAGTTCACATAGCAGGGTTCAAAGCCGAACTGCTCCGGGAATGCCGGCCAGCACTTATCTGCAAAGGCAACATACTTACGGGCACCCTTATGCTGCTCAGCCCAGTCAAGCAGTGTGAGCTCGAACTGTGCCATACGCTCCAGCATATCGGGATAATATCTGCCTTCTCCCATTTCCTTCTTCATATCTTCGCAGACAGCAGGGATTCTCTCGTCGCCGGCGTGGGCTTTGTAGGAGACAAAAAGGTCAAGCTCGGAGTTTTCCTCGATCTCAATGCCGAGTTCATAGAGGCCTTTGATCGGGGCGTTGCAGGCAAAGAAGTCCTGCGGGCGTGGGCCGAAGGTGATGATCTTCAGATTCTTGATACCGATGACGGCGCGGGCAATCGGGAGGAACTTCTTCATCTCAACAGCAGCTTCTTCTGCCGTGACAACGGGATAGGACGGGATGTAGCCCTTCAGGTGGCGCATACCGAGGTTGTAAGAGCAGTTGAGCATGCCGCAATAAGCATCGCCGCGGCCGTTGATCAGGTCTCCGTCGCCTTCGGCGGCAGCAATGAACATCACAGGGCCGTCAAATTCTTTTGCAAGAAGGGTCTCCGGCGTCTCCGGGCCGAAGTTTCCGAGGAAGACAACGAGGGCATTACAGCCGGCAGCCTTCACATCTGCAACGGCATCAATCATGTCCTTCTCATTTTCGACGGTGACTTTGCACTCGTAAACACCTTTGCCATAGGCCTTGACAATGGCCTCTCTGCGTGCGATGGAAAGCCCGATGGGGAAACAGTCACGGGAAACAGCAACAATACCAAGTTTTACTTCAGGAACATTCTGCATAGTTTTTCTCCTCTCGTTTAATTATTTTTATTTCAGGTCAGGGGCAATATCAATGTTTTCGCCTTCAATGGCAACAACCGCACCGGCTTTGGCTTCGTTGCTGTCACGATGGGCAAGCAGCCACTTGTTGCAGGCCCAGAGAAGTTTATCTTCGTCATTGAGTGGGGTCATCTCCGGCTTCGGGCCGTTCGTGCCCTTCGGCAGGACCACGAGGACCTTAAAGCCCTCCCCTTTTGCTGCGCTGCATGGGGCATAATGGAGCGTGGTGCCGAAAACCTCTACCGGGACACCTGCCGGACAGAAGAACGCTTTGACTTTAGCGGAATCGAGCTTTCCGTCTTCCATATCATCGATCTTGGCCAGGAGAAGGATAAAGTCCTTCGTGCCGAGATTGACTTCGCTGTCACGATGATATTCCAGGCAGTTCATTTTGGTGTTGTGCCCGTTGCACCAGCCGATCTGAATCGGCATTCCACCGTATTCATTGACGGCAAGTAATTTTGCGATGGGGAGCGCCTCCAGCACCGGATTGCCCGGCACATATTCCGTCCCCTCCGGAAGGGGAGAAATGCGATCCAGCGTCTCCAACAGCTCGGAAAGATCATAGCCCGTAATCACATGGCCATAACGCGCAAATTCCTTATCATAAACTGAGAGTATTTTCATCTGATTTCCTTTCTTCTCCGATTTATCCGTTGAGCCTTGGGAAAAGTGCCTTCACAGAAGGATAGATCTCCCGGAAGCGCTGATAACGGTCTTCATATCTGGCAGCAAGCTCGGGATCCGGCTTTTCGACTTTGACCACCTTGACAAATGACTCCGCGATGTCCTCCACACTCGGATAGATACCGCAAGCTACCATTGCCAGCATCGCGCCGCCGTAGCCGGGGCCTTCCTCCGCAGCAATGGACTCGATTTCAATGTTGCAGACATTTGCAAAGATTGTTCTCCAGAGCGGGCTCTTCGCCCCGCCGCCGCAGATCGTGCTCTTTTTGATGTCAATGCCGATGGCACGCGCTACTTCCAGCGAGTCGCGGATGGCAAAAGCAACGCCTTCCAGCACGGCCTGGGTAAGATCCGCACGGGTATTGTCCATCGTCATGCCGATAAATGTGCCTCTCGCATTGGTGTCGTTGATCGGAGAGCGCTCTCCCATCAGATACGGGAGGAAATATACATGGTTCCTGCCGAGCTTTGACGGGTCGATTTCCTTCTGCTCCGCGACGAAATCGCTCGTCTTCAGGATCTCTTCCATCCACCACTTGTTGCAGGAAGCCGCCGAGAGCACTACGCCCATCAGATGATACTGGCCGTCAGCATGAACAAAGGAGTGCAGGGCGTTGTTTTCATCCACACCGAATTTCTCGCTAGAGATGAAAATCGTGCCCGAGGTGCCGAGGGAAATATTGCAGGAACCGTCTCCTACCGTGCCTGTTCCGACAGCTGCTGCGGCGTTATCTCCCGCACCGGCTGCAACAAGCACCGTGTCAGGCAGGCCAAGCTTTGACGCAACTTCCGGAAGGATCTGCCCCACCGGTTCATAGCTTTCAAACAGCTTCGGCATCTGAGCCTCGGAAAGGCCGCAGATATCCAGCATTTCCTTTGACCAGCATTTGTTCTTTACATCCAGCAGAAGCATGCCGGATGCATCCGAATAGTCGGTGCAATGTACACCGGACAGCCTATAGTTTACATAATCTTTAGGCAACATGATCTTACGGATCCTGGCGAAATTCTCCGGCTCCTGGTTTCTCATCCAGAGAAGCTTCGGTGCTGTGAATCCAGCAAAGGCAATATTGGCAGTGTACTCTGAAAGCTTGTCCGTTCCGATCTGCTGATTGAGGTAATCCACCTCTTTGAAGGTTCTGCCGTCATTCCAGAGGATTGCGGGGCGGATCACTTTGTCGTCCTCGTCCAGAACGACGAGACCGTGCATCTGTCCGCCGGCTCCGATGCCGACGATCTGGGATTTGTCAAAACCTTCCGTCAGCTGGGCAATGCCTGTCATCGTCTCGCGGATCCAGGCGTCCGGATCCTGTTCGGACCAGCCGGGCTGTGGAAAAATCAGAGGATATTCCCGCGAAACAACATTCAGGATCTTTCCCTTTTCATCCATCAGAAGGAGTTTGACAGCTGAAGTACCAAGATCAATTCCTATTGTAAGCATAATAATTCTCCCAAGAACTTTCTAAACAGTATGCAGCCTTATCTGTCCTTCTTCTTGGACAGGATATCAAACACCACGGCGGCAAGCAGCACAAAGCCTTTGACGACTCTCTGATAGTTGGCATCAAGGCTGATCAGGCTCATGCCCAGGTTGATGATGCCGATCAGCGTTGCGCCGATTACCATGCCCAGAACCGAGCCGGCACCGCCGCTGGCGGAAACGCCGCCCACTACGCAGGCAGAAATAGCGTCCATTTCAAAGTTTTTACCGACATCTGCATAGGCAGACTGGGAACGGGCAATAACCGTAAAGGTAGCGATTGCAGTCAGGACAGCCATATTCAGGTAAGCCAGGAACATAATCCTGCGGGTATTGACACCTGAAAGACGAGCTGCCTCCATATTTCCGCCCACCACATAAAAGTGACGACCCACGGTTGTCTTGCTGGTAATGAAACTGTAGATCAGAACAATACCGGCAACCCACAGCAGAGTTGTTGGGATACCACCGTCATAAGACAGCTTGGTCATCACCAGGATGATCACGGCTGCGCCGAGCCCGCTCTTGACAGCGGCCGCCTGGACAGAGTCCGCTTCATATCCTTTGGCCAGCCTGTTCTTTCTGGTCAGGAAAATAACCAACACTACCGCAGCAGCAGCCAGGAGGCCAAAGATAAAGCAAGGCATGTTGAGAACGCCCTTTTCCGTCTGGAAAATCCGGCCGTAGAACATATTCTGGAAGTTTACGGGGAACGGCGCCAGGGAACCGGTCTTGGAATTGTTGGACAAGATCGATGTGCCCAGACCGCGGAATGCCAGGAACCCGGACAGTGTTGCAATCCATGGCGGGATATGGACGTATGCGATCAGAAAGCCAAGGAAAATACCATAAATGATACCGATCCCCAGCATCAGGAGGATGGAAACACCGGTGCCCATTCCCTTTATTATCATGAACACACCGCCCAAGGCTCCGAGGAGGCACACAAAAGCGCCGCAGCTCAGGTCGATGTTGCCGCCGGTCAGCATGCACATCAGCATGCCGGTACCCAGAATATATACATAGGCGTTCTGGTTGATTAGTTCGGTAAAGCTGGACGGCTTGAAAATTCCGCCCTTCGTCAGGATCAGGAAGAACAGATACACAAGAACCATGACGACGAGCATCGCGTTCTTTTTCAGCGTGGCAAGAAATGACTTGTTTTCCATAGTTTTATCCTCCTCGCTGCCTTATCGCTTCTGCCGTTTGGACAGCACATCAAACATGACGGCAATCAGAAGCACGATGCCTTTGACTACCTTCTGATAGTTGGCGTCCACGCCGACGATGATCATACCTTTGTTGATGACGCCCATCAGCGTCGCACCGATGATCATGCCGGAAACCTTGCCGGTGCCGCCGTATGCCGATGCACCGCCGATGAAGCAGGAAGCAATAGCGTCCATCTCATAGCCTTCGCCGTACACCGGGTCGATGCCCTTTGCTCGCCCGGCTGTCAAAATGCCCGCCAAGCCGGCCAGCAGGCCGATGTTCGCATAGGCGAACCAGAAGACATTGCGGGTTTTAACACCGGAGAGCGCCGTAGCCTTTTCGTTGCCGCCTACGGCATACAGGTGGCGCCCGATTGCTGTTTTGGTGGTAACATAGGCGTAAATGCCAAGCACCAATGCTACCCAGATCAGCACCATCGGGAAGCCGCGGTAGCAGCTCAGCTTCATGCTGATCCACAAGGTCAGCGCAGCAATCACGATCATGGACAGTATCTGCCCCGGGATCGACTGGCTGATCTCAAGCTTTTTCTGTACCAGGATCTTACGGATCCTGAGCAAAATAAATATAACCGCTGCGACAAGCCCGATGCACATACAGGTCACATTGAATTTTTCCACAAAGTTTTCACCAATCAAACCAGTCAGGAAAGCATTTTCCTTGGTGAAGACTTCATTGAGATTCGGGAAGGCATCGCGCATCACATCGGGAATATAACTGGTTTTGCCGTTTCCGAAGAGCTGAAGGAACTTCTGATTGGTGATATCCACACGATAGCCGTTGAGCACCACGTTAGAAAACCCACGGAACGCGTACATTCCGGCCAGAGTGGCAATGAACGCCGGCACCCGGACCTTTGCAATCCAGAATCCCTGGAAAGTACCGATACCCAGCCCAATCAGCAGCATGACGAGAACACTCAGCCACATATTGATGCCGTTTGCCATCATGACACAGCCGACAGCTGCCGTAAAACACACTACGGAACCGACGGACAGGTCGATATTACCTCCGGTCAGGATGCACATCAGCATACCGGTAGCCAGCACAAAAACGTAGGCGTTTTCAGCAATCAGACCGGTTATATTGGATGGCAGAAGGATCATTCCTTCCTTGCCCTTCCATGTGGCAAACACGATGGTCACAACAACCAGGGCGATGATCATTGTGTACTTCTGGAAGAATGCACCGACCTTATACTTCTGCATAAAGTCCGATACACTCTGCTTCCCGCCGGATGAACCATTTATCTTTTCACCCACGGTCACACACCCCTTCCTGATCTGAGAATCGTCGCCATGATGTTTTCCTGTGTCGCATCCTCCGCCTTCATCTCTCCGACAATCCTGGCTTCATTCATGATATAGATTCGATCACTCATGCCCAGCACTTCAGGGAGCTCGGAGGAAATCAGGACAACGCACTTTCCCGCAGCGGCAAGATCATTGATAATACAATAGATTTCATATTTTGCTCCTACGTCGATACCACGCGTAGGTTCATCCAGCAACAGGATATCCGGCTCCGCGAACATCCATTTTGCCAGGAGCACCTTCTGCTGGTTGCCGCCGGAAAGGTTTCCGACCAGCTGCTCCACGGAAGGAGTCTTTATCTTCAGCTTGTCCCTGTATTCTTCCGCTACGGCATATTCCTTGTCGCCGTCGATGACCATATGGTTCGATATCGCACCAAGGTTAGCAAGAGAGGTGTTGACTTTAATGGACTGGGACAGTACCAGGCCGTTTCCTTTTCTGTCCTCCGTCACATAGGCGATCTTATGCCGGATAGCATCTGACTCGCTCTTGCGCATCTTCACCGGCTTTCCGTCCAGTTTCAGCTCTCCGGAGAAATTCACTCCGTAGCTCTGGCCGAAGATACTCATAGCCAGCTCTGTACGCCCGGCTCCCATCAGCCCGTAAATACCGACCACTTCGCCCTGACGCACATACAGGGAGACATCGTCCACCACTTTTTTCTCCGGATACAGCGGATGATGCGCCGTCCAGTGGCTGACTTCCATTCTGATATCCCCGATTTTGACGTTTTCCCGTTTGGGAAAGCGGTTGGTGATCTCGCGGCCGACCATGCCTTTGATAATACGTTCTTCGCTGACAGGTTCCTTCCCGTGATTATCAATGGTCTCAATCGTCGACCCATCACGAATTACTGTTATTTTATCCGCCACATAGGAGACCTCGTTCAGCTTGTGCGTGATGATGATCATCGTCATCCCCTGCTTTTTAAAGCTGAGCATAAGATCCAGCAATGCACGGGAGTCTTCTTCATTCAAAGAGGACGTAGGTTCATCCAGAATCAGCAGCTTTGCTTTTTTTGCCAGCGCCTTGGCAATTTCGACCAGCTGCTGTTTGCCGGTGCCGATAGTTTTTACCTGAATCTTGGAACTCTCCTGCAAACCGACCATTTTCAGGTATTTGTCGGCCTCGGAATAGGTTTTATTCCAGTCTATGGCGAATTTATGCCCGCACTCATTACCGAGATACATATTTTCGCCGATCGTCATCTCAGGAACCAGTGCAAGTTCCTGATGGATGATGACAATGCCCAGTTTTTCAGAATCCTTAATATTGGAAAACTTACAGACCTGGCCGTCGTAAATGATATCTCCCTCATATGTTCCATAAGGATAAATACCGCTCAACACGTTCATCAGCGTGCTTTTCCCCGCTCCATTTTCCCCGACGAGGGCATGGATTTCTCCTTCTTCCACCTGAAGATTCACATTGTCAAGCGCTTTTACACCCGGGAAGGTCTTCGTAATATTCTTCATTTCCAGCAGAATCTTGGCCATGGTTCTTCTCTTCCCTTCTGGAAACGATGCAGGCGAGCCTAGCCCACCTGCATCGTAATTTGATTTAGCAGTTTATTCTAATTTTTTAATAAGATTATGCCAGCTGATCGGCAGTGTAGTAGCCGGAATCAAGCAGCAGTTCTTCGTAGTTGTTCACATCTGCGAATACCGGCTCGCAAAGGAAGGAAGGAACTACAATCACGTTGTTGTCATAGGTCTCGGTATCGTTGACATCGACTTCCTCACCATTGAGGATCTGGCCAACCATCTTCACGACCTGAGCGGCGAGAGTACGGGTGTCTTTGAACACGGACATGCTCTGCTTGCCGGCGATCATGTTCTTCACGTTGGAGATATCGCAGTCCTGACCGGTGATGATGGGCCACTCGCCGTCATAGTTGTCTTCCAGAGCGTTGGTTACACCAAGAGCAGTGGAGTCATTGGAGCAGAGCCATGCGTCGATGCTGGAGCCATCTGCATAGAAGGATGCGAGGATGCTGCTTGCACGGGTCTGGGCAACTTCGGTCTTCCAGGTCGGGGTAGCAACATCGCTGAATTCAACCTGGCCGGATTTTACGATGACTTTGCCTGCATCAATGTAGGGTCTGATGATATCCATAGCGCCGCTGTAGAAGAAGTTTGCATTGTTGTCGCCCGGGTCACCGGCGGTGATTTCCATGTAGAAGGGGCCTTCAGCATTGTCGAGATCCAGGGTTTCTTTTACATAGGTGCCCTGCTTGGTGCCGACCATGTAGTTATCGAAGGTTGCATAGTAGGAAACAGCGTCAGACTCCATCAGCAGACGGTCATAGGCGATGACGGGGATACCCTTTTCCTTGGCGAGGTCCAGAGCGGAGCCGAGGGAGGAGCCTTCAATAGCAGCGATCACGACGACATCGCAGCCATTGTTGATCATGTTGGTCACCTGGTTCAGCTGCTGCTGAACGTCATTGGAAGCGAACTGCAGGTCAACGTTATAGCCTTCTGCTTCGAACATTGCTTTCATGTTTTCGCCGTCCTGGTTCCAACGCTGAAGGTCTTTCGTCGGCATTGCGACACCAACGGTTTTACCATCTGCAGAAGCATTGATTGCGCACAGAGCAAAAATCATGCAGAGTGCAAGGGCAAGCGCAAGAACTTTTTTCATTTTGCTTTCTCCTTATTTTTTTATTCCCCGAAGGGTTATAGTTTGTGGTGAACCACCACTGGTCTTATTTTATAAAGCTTTTTTACAAAAGTCAATTATATATTTGTTTATTTTGTTTTTTTCGGTAACTTGCACAAAAATTAACGTTCGATTTTGGTCAGTATGCATAAATAAATCGGTTTCTTTTGCGAAATGATTGACTTTGGGGTTGACTTTACGAAACAATATATGTAAAATAATTTTATAAAACGTTTTTACGGAATTTTTCTGATCAGGGGGTGAGCTTTTGTCAGACCTGAACGATGCCATTTCCGACCGACGGAGACAAACGCGAAGCAGCGTCTATCATTATCTTTATCAGTCTCCTGAGCCGCGTTCGAAGCAGGATATATCAAGAGATTTAAATCTGAGTCTTCCCACCGTCTATCAGAATGTCTCGGAGCTTCTGGATGCCGGGCTCATTGAATATGCGGGAACATCCCAGTCAGCCGGCGGGCGGCCTGCCATGCAGCTCCGTATTCTTCCCGGAGCACGCTGTGCTATTGGCATCAGTATCACCGGGCACCGCCTTCGGTTTGCTGCAACGGATCTTTCTCGTGAGGAAATCGCCTATAAAGATCTTCGCCATTCTCTGAATGTTGAAGACGAAGGATACTCTGAATTTGTTGCACAACAGCTTGAGAATTTTATTGACGAAAACCACATTGATCGAAATAGAATCCTGGGAGTCGGAATCAGTATTGCCGGGATCATCCTGCCGGAGATTTTCACTGTGCTGTATGCTCCGACCCTTTACATTCGCAACCTCTCTCTGAAGGCATTGATCGATGCCATCCCCTATTCTGTTTTTCCCGGGAATGATGCCAGCAGCGGCGGCTTTGCGGAATGGTTCGGCAGTGAAAAACGCGAAAGCATCGCATTCCTGTCTCTCGCCGAGGGTGTCGGCGGTGCGGTACTTGTCAACGGAGATCAGTATGTCGGCAACAATTACCGCAGCGGAGAGTTCGGCCATATGTGTGTGGAATGGGACGGGCTGCCCTGCTCCTGTGGCAGAAAAGGCTGTCTGGAGGCTTACTGCAGTGCCAAACGGCTGAGCACCGATCTCGGCATTACGCTGCCTGAGTTTTTCAGCGGCCTGGAAAACGGCAACGAGGACTACGCAGCACTGTGGGAAGATTTCAAAAAGCATCTGGTGATCGGGCTGCATAACATCCGTATGACGCTTGACTGCGACATCGTTCTCGGCGGATACCTGACGGAATACCTGAAACCGTATATCGGTGAACTGCAGGAGATGCTGGCAGAAACCGATCCCTTTGACAGAGAGTGCCACTATCTTCGTATCAGCCGCTATTCCAAAGACAGCTCCATGCTCGGGGTGGCTCTCACCTTCATCCGTGACTTCTTAAACAGTATTTAAATGAGGAAGCAAACATGAAAGATCAGATAAAAAAACTGACAGAGGATTATATTTCCGCAACCGACGCCCTGCTTGAAAACCGGAAATTCGGAGAAGGGGTCTTCGGCATGCCCGACTCCGCCCGAAGCAGCCCCGTGCATATGGAATACTACAACGCGGTCGAAGCTGCGGTGAATGAATACCTCTCTGCCGCACCACAGGTTGAAGAGACCGATGAAGCCGTCCGCTTTCTGCTCATGGCCAGTGAAGAATACCCCTGCAGCAACCTCGCAACCTGGATGCTGATTGCTATCCAAAGGCAGGCTCTACCGCTGATCCCTCTGATGTCGGACGAGAAGCGCGCAGAGCTCTACACCTGGTTCAATGCCCATGTTCCGCGTCTGCAGCGTCTCCCTGCTCAGCGTGACATTATAAAAGCCTTAAAGAAACGCTGAAACAACTATCTTGTACCTCATAAAAAGCGCCAATAAGCAGTCCGTCTCCTGCGGATTGCTTTTTTGGTTACTTTTTCGAAATCGATTACGCGAAAAAAGTCCGGTTTTTTCGACGCTTTTTAAGGGCTTTTCGGATAATTACGTTAAATATTCAAATTTTCGTGGTTTTTTAAGTTATGTAAATATATCTTTCTATCTCATTTGCACATTTTGCACAAATTTTGGCCTTTATTTTTATGCACACTTCACAAAAATCATTTTAAAAGCGTCTTTTGCAGTATTTTTCTCTTGCAATAATGGGAAGAATAGGCTATATTGAAGCCACGAAATCGTTTAAGTGAAAGGAGCTTTGCGAAAGATGGTGTCGCTGAAAGACATCGCCAATATGTGCGGCGTGTCAGTCGCTACCGTCAGCAAAGCACTGAATGATCAGCCGGATGTTGGCCCCGAAACCCGTGACAAAATCAAGAATCTGGCTGATGAGCTCGGTTACTTCACAAACTCTGCAGCGAAAGCTTTAAAGACAAACCGCACGCATAATCTCGGTGTGCTGTTTGTGGATGAGGGGCACAGGGGCCTGACGCACGAATTCTTTGCTGCACTGCTCAACAGCTTTAAAGAGGAAGCCGAGCAGGACGGTTATGATATTACCTTTATCAATAACCGGAATGTCGGCGGGAAAAAGATCACCTATCTTCAGCATTGCCTCTACCGCGGTGTCGACGGGCTGCTGATGGCCTGTGTTGATTTCTACGATGACCAAGTCATGGAAGTTGTCAATTCATCGCTGCCTGTTGTCACGATCGACCATGTTTTCAACAACCGTGCCGCGGTAATGTCAGACAATGTCGGCGGACTGGAAACCCTGATCTCTTATGCTTACTCGATGGGACACCGGAAGATAGCTTTTATCTACGGGGAACCGACAGCCGTTACGGAAAACCGGAAAATCGGCTTCCATCGCGCATGTGAAAAATACGGACTGACCGTTCCGGACGGATATCTTGTCGAATCCAAATATTATGATGCGGAAGATTGCTATGCCGTAACAGCCAAACTGCTTACCCTCCCCGAAAGACCGACCTGTATTCTTTTCCCGGATGATTTTTCCCTCACCGGCGGCGTCAGAGCGATTCGGGAAGCCGGACTAAGGATTCCGGATGATATCTCCGTGATGGGATACGACGGCATTATCACTTCCCAGCTGATGAACCCCAGAATTACGACTTTGCAGCAGGATACGGATCGCCTCGGCAAGGAAGCCGCAAAAAAGCTGATCGAGCTGATCGAAAAGCCCAAAACCGCGCTTCTGGATCGGATACTTGTTCCGGGTAAACTTCTCACCGGAGAATCTGTTAAAAATCTTGTGTGATTGGCGGCGGTGCCGCATGACATATAATCACAAATAATTTTAGGAGGAAATTCCAAATGAAGAAAGTTCTCGCACTCGCACTTGCTCTTTGCATGGTTCTCAGCTTCTGTGCAATCAGCGCATCCGCAGATGGCAAAGTTGTCATCAACGTGATGTCCTTCACCGATGAAGTTCCCGGCATGATCACCAAGTACATGGAAGCACATCCCGATGTTGCTGAAAAGTACGAAGTAAAGACCACCATCACCGCTACCACCGACGGCCTCTACCAGCCCGCTCTGGACCAGGCTCTTGCAGCCGGCGGCGCTGATGCTCCCGACATCTACTGCGCAGAAGCAGCATTCGTGCTGAAGTATGCCCAGGGCGATGCCTGCGAGTATGCAGCAGCCTATGAAGACCTCGGCATTGATGTTGCAGCTGCAATTGAAGCTGCTGACATTGCTCAGTACACCATCGATATCGGCACCCGCCCGTCCGACGGCAAACTCGTTGGTCTCGGCTATCAGGCAACCGGCGGCGCATTCATCTACCGTCGTTCCATCGCCCAGGATGTCTGGGGCAATGATGATCCCGCATTCGTAGCTGAGAAGATCGGCGCAGGCTCCGGCAACTGGGATGCATTCTTTGCAGCAGCTGCAGAGCTGAAGGAAAAGGGCTACGCCATTATTTCCGGTGACGGCGATATGTGGCACGCTGTTGAAAACAGCTCCCCCACCGGCTGGATTGTTGACGGTGCTCTGAACATTGACCCGGCTCGTGAAGCATTCCTTGACCTCTCCAAGCAGCTCAAGGACAACGGCTACCACCACGACACGCAGGACTGGACCGAAGGCTGGTTCGGTGACATGCAGAAGGACGGCGGCGTATTCGGCTTCTACGGCCCGGCATGGCTGATCAACTATACGCTCGGCGCCAACTGCGGCGAAGGCGACAACAGCTCTTACGGCGACTGGGCAGTCTGCACTCCGAACATCGGCTTCTTCTGGGGCGGCACCTGGGTCCTGGCAAGCAAGTATGTTGTCGGCTCCGAGAAGGCAGAAGTTGTTGCTGACATCATCAAGTGGATCACCCTCGACTGCGATGAGACTTCTCTCCAGTACTACTGGGCAAACGGCACTCTGAACGGCGAAGGCGGCACGAAGGATACTGTTGCTTCCGGCACTGTTATGGCAATGTCCAACGGCGAGATGGCATTCCTCGGCGGCCAGAACATGTTCGACGTGTTCGTACCGGCCAACCAGTATGCAAACGGCAAGAACCTCACCCAGTATGATGAGACCATCAACAACTACTGGCGTGATGCAGTCCGTCAGTACACCTCCGGTGCACTGTCCCGCGACGATGCACTTGCTGCTTTCAAGCAGAACGTTGCTGACAACCTCGACGTCGAAGTCGCTTAATCCCTGATCAGATTACGGGGAGGGATCTCCATCCCTCCCCGAACTTTTTCAGAGCAGACGCAGCAGCCCTGCATGTTTCCCGGAATCGGAAGACTGCTGCGTCTGTTTTGAACAGAAGTTAGAGAAAAGGAGAGGAATAGCCTTATGACTCTGCAAAAAAAGAAAAGCATCAGTTATGCGAAATACGGTTATCTCTTCAGCCTGCCGTTTGTCATTGCCTATCTGGTTTTCCACCTGTATCCGACGATCTATACAGCCATTCTCGGATTTACAGACTGCAAAGGTCTCGGCAATACCAACTGGCACTTCCTGAAGGACGATATCTGGAAGAATTTTCGCACGATCCTGAACAATGCGACCTTTAAGACCTCCCTGAAGAACACCGTGGCGCTGTGGATTATGAACTTCATTCCGCAGATCACGCTGGCACTTCTTTTGACCGCCTGGTTCACCAGCAAACGCAATGTCATTAAAGGGCAGGGTTTCTTCAAGGTCGTGTTCTACATGCCAAACATTATCACAGCGGCGTCCGTGGCCATTCTGTTCAATGTATTGTTCGGCTATCCGAAAGGCCCCGTAAATGACATCCTCGTCTCGCTGGGACTGCGAAGTGAATCGTTTTTCTTCACCAACAGTGCGACCGCTTCCCGATGGATCATCGCCTTTATCCAGTTCTGGATGTGGTACGGTTATACGATGATCATCCTGATCTCCGGCGTGCTCGGCATCAATCCGGAAATCTATGAAGCAGCCGAGATTGACGGTGCAAACGACTGGCAGACCTTCTGGCAGATCACGATCCCGAATCTCCGCACAATTCTCACCTATACCCTGATCACCAGCATGATCGGCGGTCTGAACATGTACGATATGTCCAAGATGTTCAACAACGGCAACCCGAACAACTCTACATTAACCACAAGCGTCTTTATTTACAACCAGGCGTTTGCGGGAAGCTACATGTACAACCGTGCCGCTGCCGCCAGCATGATCATGTTTGTCATTATCGCGTTTTTCTCGATAATCGTCTTCTACATGATGCGTGACAGAAAGAGCTGAGGTGAAATCGATGCAAAAACTTGAAAAAAGAAACGGAAACCCTGTTTACAAGACGATCATCTATATTGTCTGCATTATTCTGACCGTACTGAGCCTTTTCCCCTTTGTGGTCATGGTCATCAACTCCACAAGAAATACGCCTCAGATTCAGCAGCATGCAGTTTCTCTGATTCCTTCCCACTATCTGGCACAGAACTGGGCGGTGTTCAACGGTAAGACCTTCAATCCGGTTCGCGGCTTTTTCAACTCCCTGATCATTTCCTCGGGTTCCACGATCTGCACAATTTATTTCTCTACGCTGACTGCCTATGCGCTCGTTGCCTATGACTGGAGACTGCGCAACCCGTTCTTCACCTTTATCCTCTGCGTTATGATGATCCCGGCGCAGATCACCTCCATCGGCTTTTACCAGTTCATGTACAAGATCCACCTGACGAACAACTTCCTGGCGCTGATTCTTCCCGCCATTGCCGCGCCCCAGTGTGTGTTCTTCATGCGTCAGTTTATGCTGGCCTCCCTTCCGCTGGAACTTCTCGACTCGGCACGAATCGACGGCTCAAGGGAATTCCACACCTTCAATACGATCTCCCTTCCGATCATGAAGCCGGCCATGGCGACCCAGGGTATCTTCAGCTTCGTCTTCAGCTGGAACCAGCTGTTCCTGCCGAGCATCCTGCTTACGAACAACGAACTGTATACGCTGCCTCTGATGGTCTCCCAGCTGAAAGGTGATATCTACAAGGTGGAATACGGTGCCGTCTACCTCGGGCTGACGCTTTCCGTACTGCCTCTGTTCGTGATCTATTTTGCACTCAGCAAATACATTATCGCCGGTGTTGCACTCGGCGGCGTAAAAGGATAAATCCCATACACGCAAAACAAAACAATGATACCGTTCATCCGGATGAGAGGAAGAAATGCCTCTCATCCGTTATATAGAGGGAAAAATGGAACAGAAAAACAAGCTGAAATCCTCTTTCGCACGTTTTATGTACGCCATGGCGGATTTGCTGATTCTGAATCTCCTGTGGCTGCTGTGTTCTCTTCCGATCCTGACGATCGGGCCGGCGACCTGTGCGCTCTTCTCCGTCACGCTGAAGATCGCAAAAGACGAACCGGTGCAGACTGTCCGGGAGTTTTTCTCCGCCTTCAAAAGCAACTTCAAACACTCCTTTGTACTCGGCATCATAGGGCTGTTGGGTGCTGTGGTTGTGTATGCTGACGGCGTATACGCTTTCTCGATGGAAGGAAGCCTGAAAATCCTTTTCTGTATTGTCACCGGCATTATTTCGGCCATTCTGCTGACCTATATCTGTTATGTCTTTGCACTTCAGGCAAAGTTTGAAAACAGCATAAAGGCACATATCAAAAATGCCTTTCTCCTGGCTTTCTGTGCACCCGGCAAAACCGTGCTGATGTGGATCATTCTGTCTGTTCCCGTGCTCCTGTTTGTTATTCTGCCCCAATACGTTGTGGCATATATCGGATTTCTTTTTATCCTGTTCAGCATTTCTCTTCCCGTTTACTGCAACAGTGTTATTCTCAATAAAATATTTGATCGTTTTATCCCTGCCGGGCAGGGCGAACCCATAGAGAAGGAGAAAGAAGATGACTAGAGAAGAAGCGAGAAAAAAAGCGGAAGCACTTGTCTCACAGATGACTGTTGAGGAGAAAGCAAGCCAGCTTCGCTTTGATGCACCGGCGATCGAGCGTCTCGGCGTGCCGGAATACAACTGGTGGAATGAAGCACTCCATGGGCTCGCGCGTGGAGGCACCGCCACAAGCTTTCCGCAGGCCATCGGTATGGCGGCAATGTTTGACGATGAGCTTCTGGAAAAGATTGCCGATGCGATTTCTACGGAAGCAAGGGCTAAATACAATGCCCTTTCGTCGGAAGGCGACAGGGATATCTATCACGGCCTGACCATGTGGTCGCCAAACATCAACATCTTCCGCGATCCCCGCTGGGGACGCGGCCATGAGACTTACGGAGAAGATCCCTATCTGACTTCCCGTCTCGGGAAAGCTTTTGTACGCGGACTGCAGGGGAAAGGTGATTCCCTGAAAACCGCTGCCTGCGCCAAGCATTTTGCCGTTCACAGCGGCCCGGAAGCACTCCGCCACAGTTTCAACGCTGTCGCTTCCCCGAAGGATCTGGAAGAGACCTACCTCCCGGCATTCCAGGCTCTTGTTCAGGAAGCGGGCGTAGAAGCCGTTATGGGCGCCTATAACCGCACCAATGGTGAACCGTGCTGCGCCAGCAACTATCTGATGAACAAGCTCCGCAAAGAGTGGGGCTTTGAAGGGCACTTTGTGTCAGACTGCTGGGCAATCCGGGATTTTCATGAAAACCATAAAGTTACCTCAGCTCCCGTCGAATCCGTGACGAAAGCCCTGAAAGCGGGCTGTGATCTGAACTGCGGCTGCACCTACCAGCATATCATGCATGCCTATGAACTCGGAATGATCTCGGAAGAGGACATCTCCCGCTGTGCCGTCCGCCTGTTCACAACACGCTTCCTGCTCGGCATTCTCGGAGAGGACGGATCCGAATACGATTCGATCCCCTATACAGCCATAGAATGCAAAGAACATCTCTCTCTTGCCCATCGGGCTGCACTGCTGTCGTGTGTGCTGCTGAAAAACAACGAGCTGCTTCCGCTGAATCCGGAAAGCTGCGGAACCCTTGGTGTGATCGGCCCGAACACCAACAGCCGTGTCCCGCTGATCGGAAACTATCACGGAACATCCTCACGCTATATCACGGTCCTGGAGGGTATTCAGGATCTTGTCGGGGATCAGTGCGATATCCTGTATTCCGAAGGCTGCGCACTGAGCAGCGACCGTGTAGAACCTCTTGCCAAGGCAAATGACCGGATTGCCGAAGCCCTTGCCGTGGCAAAAAACAGCGATACCGTTCTGCTGGTGCTGGGGCTGGATGAAACGCTGGAAGGGGAAGAAGGCGACACCGGCAACAGTTATTTCTCCGGAGACAAGGATAACCTGCTTCTCCCGGAAACGCAGAGAATCCTGATGGAAAAGGTACTCGCTGTCGGGAAACCGACGGTTGTCATCCTGATGGCAGGCAGTTCCATCGATCTCACGGCTGCGCAGGAAAAGGCCGATGCCGTGCTTCTCACATGGTATCCGGGAGCTTGCGGCGGGAAAGCCGTTGCAGAGCTGCTTTTCGGGAAGCACTCCCCTTCCGGGAAGCTTCCGCTGACCTTCTACACCAACGAAGCACTCGCGGAGATGCCGGACTTCACCGACTACTCCATGCGCAACAGAACGTATCGGTACTACACCGGAAAAGCCCTCTATCCGTTCGGATACGGCCTCACTTACGGAGACTGCTCGGTTGAATCCCTGTCCGCAACAAAAACGGATGCAGCGGTAACGGTTGTGAACACCGGCTGCAATGACACGGATGAGGTGCTCGAGCTCTATCTCCGCGATGAAAAATCCCCCGATGCGCCGCCTCATCCCGTCTTATGCGGATTCCGCCGCATTCATCTCCGCGCCGGCGAACGGGCTGTAATATCCGTGCCGATCGATCCCCGCGCCTTCACGATCGTGAATCAGGAAGGCTTCCGGATTCCCGGCAGCGGAACCTGGACGCTCTATGCGGGGTTCGGCGCTCCCGACAGCCGCACGGAAGAGCTGACCGGCAAAAAAAGCCAGTCCGTCATTCTGACAGACTGACCCTGTACGAAAAAGAATTCAAATAATTACGCTGTCAAAGCTTCCAGCATGGCAGCGTATTTTTTCTCTGCACCTGTCCGGCAGGAGAGGAAAAGGCCATCAAAGCCAAGCCCTTTCAGCTCTTCGCAGCCGGAAACCGGAACAGCCTCCGATGCTTTGCAGATCCCGTTCGCTGTCTCCTCAAATATTCCGGGATCATCAAGAAGAAACAGGCCGCTCACATTGCCCACAAGATCCGCATCCAAGGCACCTATCACGGCACTGTCCTGCCCGTCCTGCCCGAGAGCGATCCGGTAAACCCGGAGGTTAACAACAACACTGCCATCCCCGCTGCAGTCCTCTCCGTTCTGCTGCAGGACATCCTTCAGGGAAGAAAGCTGTTCCTCCGTGATATACGCCGGGGTAACAATAGCAACTTCGTAATCCGGTTTTACCGTTTTACTCTGCTGCAGGACAAGATAGACTCCCGCAGCTATGATCACAGCCGCTATGATCGCAGCAGTTTTATAATGATACCAGAAATTCTGAATTCTCTTCATCCTCTTGCCTTTCCGTGATCCTTCGCCGTTTTTCTCTGTCGGGAATTTTAGCATAAACGGCGCCGGATTTCTACAGAAAGATGCGCAGAAGGGATATGCAACCGGTATAAACTGTGTTATAATACTTTAATTCAGAAACGTTTCTCAGAAGATTGGAGGGAAGACATTGAAACAGACACGAATGGAGATTCTGCCCGGTGTCAATCTCAACCATATTCAGACCGATAAATTTAAAATTGCCGTCTTGAGCATTTCCATGCTTGCGCAGCTGGAACGGGAAACTGCTTCGATGAATGCGCTGATTCCTTTCGTGCTCCGGCGCGGAACTGCACATTACGGGGATATGGAAAAAATCAGCAACCGTCTGGATGAGCTTTACTGTGCCACGATTGACCCGGTTGTAAGAAGGATCGGGGAAATTCAATGCACAGGCCTGCTCGCTTCCTATCCGGAAGACGCCTATCTCCCGGAGGGAGAAGCAGTGGCAGAGGATGCCGTCAAACTGCTTTGTGAGATGCTGATCAACCCAATGACACGCGGGGGGCTGCTCCTGCGCAGTTATGTGGAAAGCGAACGTCAGAAGCTGGCAGATGTCATCCGCAGCAGGGTGAACGAAAAAGGTCTCTACGCCATGACGCGCTGCATCGAAGAGATGTGCTGCTTTGAAGACTATTCTGTCGGCCGGTACGGAAGTGCGGAGGACTGCGAAGCAGTCAAATACAAAAAGCTGACGCAGCAATATCACAATCTGCTGGAAACCGCTCCGATCGAAATCTTTTACTGCGGCAGCCAGCCGGGCAAAACCGTTGCGGGCTGGCTCAGGGATGCGCTCTGCACCATGCCCCGGGGAGAAATCAACTACGAGATCGGAACCGACGTCCGCATGAATTCTGTGGAAGAAGAGCCCCGTATCTATACCGAAACGCTCGATGTGACACAGGGCAAGCTTGTGATCGGTTTTCGTCTCGGAGAATGCATGGAGGACCCGGACAAGGCAGCGCTATCCGTGTTTAACACGATCTACGGAGCAGGTGTGACCTCCAAACTGTTTGTAAACGTGCGGGAACGCCTGCAGCTCTGCTACTACGCGTCATCCACCGCAGATTCCCATAAAGGGCTGCTTTTCGCCACTGCCGGGATCGATTTTGACAGGTTTGAAGATGCGAAAAACGAAATGCTCCGCCAGCTCGATGAAATCCGGAACGGAAACATCACGGATGAAGAGATGGACTATGCCAAAAAAGGGATCTGTTCGGATCTTGCATCGATGCAGGACAGCCAGGCTGCAATGGAGAGCTATACCATCGGCAACATTATTGACGGCTGGCTTGTTACACCGGAAGAATATTCCGAACTGGTAAAGGATGTAACGAAAGAAGACGTCATTGCAATTGCAAACAGCACGGTGTGCGATCTGATCTACTTCCTCCGCGGTGATGAAGACAGCACTGCGGATCATTCTGCCGATATTGAAGAAGATGAGGATGCGTAATGCAGATTAACAAAAAAGAATATAAAAACGTCGGCGAGACCCTGTTTTACGGGGAGCTTGAAAACGGCCTGAAAATCTTTGTCATCCCCAAAAAAGGGTTCAATTCCCGGTATGCCGTGTTCGGCACCCACTACGGCGGGGCCATGCGCCGGTTTGAAATCAACGGTGAAACCGTTGATACCCCGGCAGGGGTGGCTCATTTTCTGGAACATAAGATGTTTGATATGCCGGACGGGAGCAACGCCCTTACAACACTCTCCGAAAACGGAGCCGATCCCAATGCTTTCACCAGCACGGACCTTACCTGCTACCATTTCAGCTGTACAGACCGGTTTGAAGAAAACCTGCGTCTTCTGCTGCAGTTTGTCTCAACACCGTATTATACGCCCGAGACGGTTCAGAAAGAGCAGGGAATCATTGCGCAGGAGATCCAGATGGGTGATGATTCTCCCGGAAGGCAGGTTTACTATGACCTGCTTTCAGCACTGTACGAACACCACCCCATCAGGGATGCGGTGGTCGGAACCGTTGAGAGCATAGCTGAAATCACCGATCAGACGCTCTATGACTGCCACAGCGTTTTCTATGCACCGAGCAACATGGTGCTTTGTGTGGAAGGGGATGTCGAACCGGAACGGATCTTTGAAATTGCGAAAGAAGAGCTGCCCGCAGAGCGGAAGAGCGTGCCTCATGCCGACTTCGGAGCAGCTGAGAGTGCACTCCCCTTTGCCTCACGCAATGAGCGCCGGATGCCCGTCGGTCTGCCGGAATTTCTGATCGGCTCAAAGCTCGGGAAAGGAGCAATACCTTCCCCTGACGGAGATACCCTTTCCATGGTGCGTGAAAGGCTCGTCGCCGGGCTCTCCCTGAGGCTTCTGGCAGGGTCTTCCTCTCCCTTCTACACACGGCTTTATGCTGACGGAACGCTGACCCGCGATTTTGATTTTGAAGCAGACTATACGGCAGACACCGCCACCATGATCATCGGCGGTCAGAGCCCCGACCCGGAAAAAGTACTGCGGGAGCTGCTGGCAGAAGCAGACACCATACGGGAAAAAGGATTCGGCAAGGCATTTTTTTCCCGCACAAGGAAATCCATGATCGGCGGCAGACTGAGGGGTCTCGAGGATTTTGACGGTTTCTGCGTTTCGCTCCTGGCGGATGCCTTCGACGGCTTCTGCACCCTGGATGCGATAGAGCTTCTGCCGGACCTGCGGCGTGAAGAATGCGAGCGGTGGATTGCAGACAACTTCACACCCGAAAAGCTCGCCATGGCGGTTATCCGCCCGCTCAAAGATTCATGACGCTCGATCCTGTTCTGGAGACAATTCAGCGGGACAGCGCCATCACCTTTCCCATGCTCGGAAATCTGACGCTCAATCCGCCCGCTTTTTTCACGCTGTTCGGCAAAACGATTTATTGCTACGGTGTGATTATTGCTCTCGCCTTTCTTGCCGGGATGACATGGAGCATCCATCGGGCAAAATACTTCGATCTTCGGGAAGACGACCTCTATGATGTCTTCCTCTGGATCCTGCCGGCTGCGATCCTGGGTGCACGTGCCTACTATGTGCTCTTTCGCCTGGATTATTACCGCGACAATCCCGGGGAGATCTTCGCCGTCTGGGAAGGCGGGCTGGCAATCTACGGCGGAGTTCTCGTCAGCATAGCAGCAGTGCTTCTGGTCTGCAGGCGCAAAAAGATCCCGCCTCTCCGGATGCTGGATATGCTTGCTCCGGCCTGCATGCTCGGGCAGGCCATCGGGCGGTGGGGCAACTTCTTCAACCGCGAAGCTTTCGGAAGGGAGACCAACGTCTTCTGCAGAATGGGTCTGCTCGCAGCGGACGGAACACTGGTCACCGTGCACCCGACCTTCCTGTATGAGAGCCTCTGGAATTTTGCGGGATTTCTCTTCCTTGCGGGAATGATCCGCCGCGGCAAACGGCAGTACGACGGACAATGCCTGTGGATCTACTTCCTGTGGTACGGAATCGGGCGGTTCTGGATCGAAGGCCTGCGGACAGACAGCCTGATGATCGGCACGACCGGAATCCGGGTTTCCCAGGTCCTCTCCCTCGCCCTTGCTGTTTTTGCGGCAGGGATGCTGCTTGTCACACCTCTAAAAAGAAAAACCAGGGGAGATCACAGCCTTGAATGAAGCAGTAAAAAAATACTGGGCCCTCGCCCTTGTCTTTGTGAGCATCCTTGGTGTCTGCCTTCTGTTCTGTATTCGCAAGCAAGGGCTGTTTATCGACGAGATCTATACCTACGGGCTGTCCAACAGTTACAATGCTCCTTACCTCACGGACGTCAAAGGCGGAAATCTCATCGACAAAACCGTCACGCGGGCTGAGGTGGAAACCTATCTCTCCGCAGGAGAAGACGACGCCTTCCGTTTCAACTCTGTTTATCACAATCTGGAACGGGACGTGCATCCTCCCCTCTATTACTGGATCTTCCATTTTGTGTCTTCCCTTTTCCGCGGAAGCAGCTCCAAATGGATCGGGCTGGGAATCAACGCGGTAGTGTTCCTGCTGACCTGCATTGCTTTCTGCGCCCTGTCGATAGAACTGTACCGGAGCCTTGATATTGCAGCCTGCGTCACGGCTCTGTACGGCATGAGCGTTCTCGGGCTTTCCACCGTGATGATGATCCGCATGTACATGCTGCTCACCCTGTTTACCGTCCTTCTGGCTCTCGTTGTCGCCCGTCTGATGCACGCTCCGGAAAAGCGCCGGTATTACATCCTGCTGCTTTTAACCGTTTTCGGCGGGATGATGACACAGTATTATTTCGTGTTCTATGCCTTTTTCCTCTGTGCTGCCTATGATATTTACGCCCTGATTCGGAAACGGTACCGCAGTTTTTTGTGGTTTTCTCTGTGTGCACTGGCCGGCGTCGGTCTCATGGTCTGCGTTTTCCCGGCAAGCCTGCAGCAGGTGTTCCTGGGCAACGGGCAGGCTGTCGGCGGGACGAGCGTGCTCGACGCCCTGAAAGAGACCGCCACCTACGGCGAGCGCCTGAGCAGCTTCGGGGAAAAAGTGAAGCTCATGCTTCGGGGCATGCGCTGGGCTGCAGCCGGTGCCGCTGTGTGCCTTCTGCTCAGCCTGAGAAAGCTACCTGAAGCAATCCGGAACAGGCGGATCCCTTTTGATGCCCTGGTGATCCTGCTTCCGCTGCCCTGCGCTTATCTGCTGAGCGTGCTGATTGCTCCGCTTCAGGCGCAGGAGCTGCGATATATCTACAACCTCACTCCGATCGCCGCACTGGGCATAGGGTTCCTGCTCTGTGTTCCGGAGCAGAGCCTTCAGGGAAACCGGTACGGTTATGCAATAAAGAAAGCGTTCGTTCTGCTGGTTTTTGCTGCGGCACTCCTGAGCGCAAAGGCAAAGCCGCCCGCCACCCTGTTTACCGAACAGGCAGCCTACAGGGAGCTGGCGCAGGCCAATGCGGACCGAAAATGTGTCTACATTGCGGACGGGCCGCGTGCCTTCGGCCCGATCACACAGGATTTGCTGGAGCTCAAATGCTTCCGGGATTTCTTTGTTACGAACGACACGGCATCCCCTGCTCTGAAAGAGTATCTCGGAGATGCGGACAGTGCCGTTGTGTACATCAGCACAAATGACTACTGGACAGACGGATACGGATTTGATCCGGAAGCCGTGCTCCGATCCTTCGGGGAGGACACCGGGCTCACCGAGAGCGAAGTCCTCTATCTCTATGATTTTGAAGGACAGGGCGGACTTTCGGAAACCTATCTGATGAAAGGGATGAAACCATGATTTCTGTTATACTCCCTGCTTTTAACGAAGAACAGATGATTGCCAAAGCGTCGGAAACTCTGGCCGGAATTCTGCAGTCAGCGAATATCCCGTATGAGCTTCTCTTTGTGGACGACGGCTCCACTGACGGGACCTGGGCTGCCATCCGGAAAGCTTCCGAAGACGATCCCCGGATCCGCGGGCTGCATTTCAGCAGGAATTTCGGAAAGGAATCCGCCATGTTTGCCGGTCTGGAGAAGGCAAAAGGCGACTGCTGCGTTGTCATGGACTGCGACCTTCAGCATCCTCCCGAAAAGATCGTGGAAATGGTGCGCCTCTGGGAAGAGGGCTATGAAGTTGTGGAAGGGGTCAAAGAAGACCGCGGCACGGAAACCGCTGCCCATCGCTTTGCCTCAAATTCCTTCTATGCTCTGATCAGCAAAGCTATCGGGATGGACATGTCCTCCTCGTCCGACTTCAAGCTGCTGGACCGCAAGGTCGTCGACACGCTGAACAGGATGCCGGAACGCAACGTCTTCTTCCGGGCACTCTCCTACTGGGTCGGTTTCCGGAAGGCCGAAGTGAAGTATTCCGTGCAGGAGCGCACCGCCGGCGAAAGCAAATGGTCCACGCGATCGCTGATCCGGTACGCCATCAAGAATATCACCTCCTTCTCCTCTGCTCCGCTTCACTGTATCACGCTGATGGGGGCATTCATGCTGATCATCTCGATCATCTTCACCGTCATTTCCCTGGTGCAGAAAATCAACGGGACCGCAGCGGAAGGCTTTACGACCGTCATCATTCTCCTGCTGGTTACCGGCAGCCTGATCATGCTGAGCCTCGGGGTGATCGGCTATTACATCTCCAAGATGTATGAGGAGCTGAAGGGGCGGCCCAGATATATCATTTCGGAAGAATGCGGGGAAAACCATGATTGAAACAATAAAAAAACTCCTTGTAAAATACAGGGAGTTAATCGTGTATGTCATTGTCGGCGGGATCACCACCGTCATCAACTGGGGAGTAAGCTTTTTGCTGGATGCTTTTGTCTTTGACTCGTCCGTCCCGCTGCAAAACACCATCATCAATGTGATCGCATGGTTTGTGGCAGTCGTAGCATCGTTCCCCATGAACAGAAAATGGGTATTTCAAAGCAAAAATCCAAACTGGGTCGGTGAATTTTTCGGATTTACAGCCTCAAGACTCACTACTTTGGGAATAGAAGAACTGGTCATGCTGCTCTGCGTCAACGTATTCGGAATTCCTTTCCGTATTTCGAAAGTATTTATCGCCTCCGTGATCGTCATTATTCTGAATTACGTTTTCAGCAAAATCCTCGTTTTCCGAAAAGGCCAGTCTCAATAAAAATTCATGGATTCCGCATACAGCTTTCCGTTCTGTCTCACGATGGAGAGCTGTATGTTTTTTTCTTCCACAGCGGTTCTCCTGGCAACACTTTCGGTCTGATACGTGTACCCGGTGAGATAATGCCCGTCGGAAAGCTCCGTGCAGAAATCCTCCTCTACGGAGAGAACCGAAACCGAACGGACAAAAGCATAGCCAAAACTCCCGAACGCTCCGTACAGGCGGTGCACCAGTTCACCGTTCGGAACCGCGAGATCGCGCAGGCGGTAATAATGGATGTTGCTCATTGCGCCGGCGTCCGCGGAGAAGTTAACATAATGCTCTATGTACTGGCTTGCAAACTCCTTCAGTTCCGCCTTTACCTCTGCGGTGCAGTTGTCTTCAAACGAAGCTGTATCGGGGGCGAGTGCTTCCATCTCCTGACGGGTCATCCCCGTCCGTTCCTCATCCGAAATCTCGGGAACCGTATAACTGGGATTCTGCTCGAGCACAACGAAGCTTGTCGGGATCGGACGGACGTCAAACGTGCCCGCCGGGTTGTTGATATATCCCCCGTCCAGCCACATCATGGAGGAATTCCCGCCGTCCAGATTCGTGGCATTGACAGCGCCGAAGCGCAGCATGATCTCCGTTTCATCGGCAAAGGAAGCGCCGAGGCTGTTCGGCTGCCGCCCGTCAAAGACGAGAAGTAGGATCGCTCCGTCACTGCGCTGGCCGATTGCCGTGCGGGGGTTGAGCGTGTCGATCCAGTAGGAAAAAGCACTGGTGGAGGGATCCACAGGCTCTCCGTCCATCACTAAAAGAGGCCCGTATCCGGTACCTTCCTTGATATGATTCTGTGTCAGTTCCTCCACATGCTGAAAGCCGAGACGGAGCTTCCCGTCGTAGTCGATCCCGGCAAATCCTTCGCCGACACCCGTCCAGCCGTTATAGATGACACCATCACTGACGATCGCATGCTCCGGGACGCTTCCGTTTCCGGTTCCGCCCTCATCGGCAAACCCGCCGCCGTTGATCCCGGCAACTGCGTGGAACTGCTGCACATACTCCGCCACCGTGTATCCCTTGGAAAACAGCCTGTCCGGCCGGCAGCCGAGCACCACTCTCGTCGGGTCCAGCACGATGAGCATATAGGCTGTGCAGGTCTCCCAGGGAACGGTCACAAGAATCAGCCCGTCACCGTCATCGTCCGTATATCCCCATGCATCGGTATACGGCTCTGCCGATGCCGTTGCGGAGACAGCGCTGCAAAGGAAAGTCGCAATGCACAGCAACGCGGCAAGGAACTTCCTCATCATGGCCTCTCTCCTGCCTGCTCATGCCGTTCCTCCGGTCTGCCCTCCGGAACACGGCGCGGAACAAGCGCTACATCACTGCCGATCAGGATTTTGGTAAGCCAGATAAAAAACAGCATAACGAGGATCGGAATCAGGCAGGACGTAACCAGCATGACCGCGAGCGCATTGACAAAATTATTCAGCACTCTTTTGATACTATCCCCGGTGCCGGATACTGTCTCTTTCACTCCGGAAATGAACCCACGGATCCCGCCGCTTTCTTCCGTTTCCGCTTCCTCTTCCCCGTCCGCCGGAATCTGGTCTGTCGTCTGGATGGCGGCGTTAATGGTTGACTGAATGGATGCGCTATATGTTTCGTCGATCATGTCCGAAACACGGACACTCGCGGGAATCACCAGCGCAACGGCAAGCCCGAAAACCGTCAGCTTCCAGGCAACACGCCGGATCATTTCTTTCCTGGCGAAAACGTTCACCGCAAGGAGAATGCATGCAGCGGGAATCAGGATCATAAAAGCCGCATAACCGGTAATGGTGGTCAGATATTTTTCCAGATAGATTGCACTGATCACAATGAGGAAATAGGAACTCAGTTCCGCAAGCTTGTCGGCAATCGGTGTGGCCGTGTCACCCGGCAGCAGGGTAATCGCTGCTGAAGCCGCTGCGGAAGCTGCTGTCAGCTCGAGCACGGTGCCTGTTTTCTCATCGAGCGAAGCAATCGTGGAAGCATGAAACTGAGGGGAAGCAGCGTAGCCGGCAATCACAAAGACAGACGCAGCTGCCACCAGAAGCGGAATCACTGTTCTGAGAACTTTGGAAAGCGTCTTATTCATATCCTTGTTTTCCTTTCTCTTTCATCAATTGCAGAAAAGAACCGATCTCTCTGTCTGACCGGTTCTTTTTTACTATCTTTTCAACAAAGAAGATGGAGTTACCTCAAAGGCCTTTATTTTTTCTTCTTTACGAACACCAGTACACCGAGGCACACTGCCGAGCACATCCCGAGCGCCAGCCAGAGACCGATGTTGGAGTCATCCCCCGTTTTAGGCCTTGTATAGACCGATTCAAAGCGGACGGCAAGCGTCTGGTTGCGGTTCTGCATCATGTCATAGTTCACGGTAAAGCCGTATCCCGGATACTCCCTGTAACGCCCTGCCAGCAGAACGCTGTATACATAGTTGCCGCTCGCCGGATAAAAACCGAAGGTCAGGGATTCGCCCGGCCGGATCGTAAAGTTTTCTCCGTTATAGACATAGCGCCCGTTGACCTGGATGGCCCCGCTGCCCGAGTAACCCACGGTAAGAACCAGCGGCCCTTTGATCGGCTCCCAGTAGGGATAAACCGTGATATTCTCATACAGCATCGGCATCGGTGCATTCAAAGCTGCATTGAATTCTTTCCCGTAAGGATCCCAGGACCATCCGGCATGGATGTAGCCCGGCCGTGTGAACGTCGTCCCTCTCAGCCAGCCGATGCCCGGGTAGGCGGTATCCTGCACCGCCGGCTCCGCCCCGTATACCCCGGGATGATAGGTGATTTTAAACTCCTTATAAGGATACGGTCCGGGATCCGGCGCGGGTCCTGGTCCGGGACCGGGATCGGGATCTACAGGAGCAGGCCCCGGACTGCCGGCCGGAACAAACTTCGCTACCAGTACTCTATCCCGGTCAATATCAAAGATCTCATCAGCCGTCGTGCTGATCTTAGATCCGCCTTCATACCACCCGTCAAACTGATACCCCGTCACCGGCTGCGCTTTAATAGGAAATACTGTACCATCATAGGTTACAGTTTGTGTCAAGGAGCTCGCCGAATTAACATACCCGCTCCCTGCAGGATCTACAGAAGCTGAGATAATATGATCCTGACCTTTGAAATGAGCAACTGCCATAACATTTTGTTTAATCGTCAAATTCTGTGAGGCTGGGTTTGCGGGAACATTTCCTGTCCAACCTACAAAGTCATAGCCCGGGTTTGGAACAGCTGATATTGTAGTTGTATCATTATAATGAAAGGAGCCTCCTCCGGAGACAGAACCGGCTCCAGCAGGATCCGCACTTACCTGCACAGTGTAATCAGAGGCTATAAACATAGCAGTTACATAGCGATCTTTATCTGTTGTAAAGGCTATGGAACCAGACGGGCCGGGATAGAAACTATCTTCTGTCTGCCATCCCAGGAATTCGTACCCCAGGTTAGCGGTAGCATCATATGGCTGATCATTTGAGTCTGAATAATGCTTAGCAGGATCTGAGGGGGTTATATTCCCTGCAGCTGCACTGGGCGAAATCGAAACATAAACCGTCCCATCTGCAAAAGCAGAAACGCAAAGACTCGTAAACAGCAAAACCACGATGATTATTGACAATATCTTCTTCATATAGAGTGCCTCCTCTATAAGTAGGTCAACATAATACAGAGACAGTATACATGATGTTTCTCTATTTTGCAACAATTATTTTCGATTTTCTTACAAATTTATCACATCGGCTATTTGTCTGCCGCATACTGCCAGTGATACCCGCCGCTGGTAAGCTGCTTCCCGCCGCAGACCTTATGGATACCGACAAAACCGGTTGCCCTCTCTGCTGTCTGCTGGGAAGGATAATACTCGCCTGTCTCTACACAGATCACCGGTTTGGCATGGCTGTCAGACTCCACAAAGGCCCGGTTCCCCGGCCTGGACAGATATTCTTTCATCTGCCGGCTGATTTCCTCTCTCCTTTCCGGATGCTTTGCATAGATACGCTTCTGGATTATGCTCTGCCTGCCGGCCAGTTCCGGATCCTCACTCGCCGCCCTGCGGGCAGAGGAGCACCTCCCCCGGAAATTCGGGTCCTGCCAGAGCTCTTTTGAGATTTCACTGAGCCTCACCTTAATGGTGGGGTCTTTTTCATAGGCAGCCCGCACACCGGCCGAAACACGCCCCCTGTAAGTCGGATCCGTTTCAAACAGATTGTTCACCGTTTCCCGGATTTTATCCTTCAGCTCCGGATGCTCGTCATACAGCCTGTTTTTCGCCTCGCTGGAGAGCTTTTTTGTAATATCGCTCATGCGGGCGCCTTTGCCCAGGCCGCCCAGAAAGCGGTTGTACCCTTTAGCCGGATCAGAGCTGTCATAAAAGGCGATAAACCACTTTTCCAGTTTTTCAGCACCCTCTTTGATCAGATTCACAGAGGATTTCTTTCTTGAAATTCTCCCATCCGAATTCCTTAATTGCCCTGCGGATCGGCGTATCTCTGTAATATCCTCTGCCCCCGTTCCAGCGTTCTTCCACGGATTTCCCTGTACACCCGATATAAATCTTCCCCTCCGGATCCGTGAGCTTATATACCGTATAATGCGCCTCCGCCGGCGGCGAAGGTAATTCGTATTTATTCTGCTCTTTATTATCCTTACTCATAATAACCTCTCCATGATGTTATTCAAAATAAATAGTGCGCGGACGGAAACGTACCTACAAAGTACAATGTCTCCTTCCGCGCAATATGCACCGCACTTACCACGAAGATGTTCGCGGTTCCTAACCTCACCCACCGTCGCTTTGCGACGGTCCCCCCTGTCTCCCTGCGGGTCGGTCACGCCACGGCTCTGGAATGCCACCGGCATTCCATTCACTCCCGTGGCGACACTTCGTTACCCGCCAGGGGAGGGTTATATAAGGTAATGATTATAAAAAGGAACCGTTTTGCTCTCCAAGGCTTCCGCTGGCGCGGGTTATTACCAAAAAATATTGCTCGGAGCAGCGCACTCAATAGATGCACCATGTTTCCTTCCGAGCATCCTAACGCGCGGGTAGCGTACGACGATCCTTGCCTCGCAATATGCTTCGCGCTTATCACTAGTTTTTCTCTCAGTTTTTCATCTTGACAAACAGATATATTATATTTATAATAGGTGCGAAAGTAAGAATTTCTAACTAATATGGAGGTGCCTTATGCTTGCTGAACTTCGGACAAAATCACAGATTACATTGCCAAAATCCATCGTTTCAAATCTTGGACTTACTGAAGGAGATCAGCTTGAGGTCTACGAAAAAGACGGAACGATCTACATGACTCCTGTTGCCGTATATCCAAAAAGCACTATTTCTGAACTGCAAAAAGAGATATCAAAAATGAAGACTGATATCAAAAATGGTAAACAGCCTGTTTTTGATAACCTGGACAGTTTGTTTGATGCTTTGGAGAAATAGCATGTTCAAGATTACATTTACTGACCGTTTTCAAAAACACTATAAAAACCTGTCTGATACAGAAAAAAGCAGTTCAAATCAAAGCTTGCCGTGTTTACCGAAAATCCACTCCATCCTTCTCTCCGTACAAAAAGGATTCAGGGAACTGATGATCTCTTTGAGTTCAGTGTAAACATGGATATCCGTGTTATCTGGTACTATGAGGATGATTCTCTTGTTGCTCTCATCGACATAGGACATCACGATATTCTCAGAAAGTACTGACTATCTGATTTAACAAATACACCACAGCTCCCATCGTCGCGGATTATCCCTAAAAATATTATTGCTCGGAGCACCGCACTCATTAGAGGCACAATGTTTCCTTCCGAGCAATTTCGACGCACTTAGTACGAAGTGCCGCTCGCATTCGCCATGCGGTACACCCAGTATTGCTCAGGGGTCCAGCCCATTGAAGCCAGCTGATCCGCACTCGGAACAATGCCGGCATCCATCATTGCCTTTGCACCTGCCGCATACCGATCCTGCACGGCATCCCTATAAGAAGCTGTTTCAGCACCATTCGTAAACAAGCCAGCCGCCTTGACGGCATTGAGCTCCGCATCCATGAGGTACTTCCCCACATTGAGAATATATTCGTTTTCCCATTCCCGAAGCTTGGCGTTGAATTCCTGAATCCCGACGTTTTTCTCTTTTGCCCATTTCTCCAGGTTCTGCAGTTCCGTCAGATATTTATTACTGATTTCAAGCACCTTGTCGGCTTTTTCGAATTCTCCCTGGGCACGCAGATCGGTAATCTGCCTGGCAGTATCCGTCTGCAGCTTGACCTCGGCGGAGTTGATGACCTGCCGGTTCGTGGCAGCCGTATTCTGAATGCCGCCGTACTGGCTCATCCCAATCCCTCCGCGATCTCCCCTTGCCTCGGCATAAAGAACCTGATTATCCAAGGCTTTCGCTTCATCGGCATCCACCTGATTCCGCTGGGTCTGATACAAAGCACGACTGTCCTGCAGATTCCTTGTCAGCTCATTCACGCCCTTATTGACGGCATAATCCGCAGCCAGAACAGCTCTCGCCTTTTCCTGATTCTCTCTTGCCCGTAATTCCGCTTTCTGCTGGGCAATATCCACATAATCAATCGGAGCAACAGACCCGCTGCCGACATAAGCCCTTGCACTGTTCACAACGCCCTTTACAGCATCAGCAGCCTTGTCCTTTGCGATAAACTCGCTTGCATTGATGCCGTTCGGAACGCCTGCAGCCAGTGCCGCATAAAACTTCTGGTCATACGGAGTCTCCTGGACCTCAGGGTACACATAACTGCCCGCATTGGAGCCCGTATTGCTGCCTGTATTTGACTTTGTGCTTGACGATGTGGAAGACGTACTCTTCACAGACGAGCTGATCGAACTCTTTGTGCTCGTACTCCCTTTATTAGCAGAAGAGCTCGCCCCGGATTGGGACGAGCTCGTATTAGCTGGTGCAATAGTATCCGGGTATCTCTCTTCATCGGTCACTGCAGCGGTAATCCCAGCCACAGCCTGATTCCCCGGTCTTGACGCTTTCGCCATCAGCCACCACTCCCTATATTTTCGGAGTCAATCAGCCCCTCCCCGACAATGTAGGCAATCACCGTTGCACCTGCCATAATCATACCGGAAAGGGTTTCTGCCAGCTCGGCATCACCTTTGAAAGCGATGATCAGCTCGGTGACAAGAGCCGCCACCGCCAGCCAGAACTTTCTGCTGGTCAGTTTCCCGTTTCAGATTCTCAACGGTATCCCTGCCGACAATCAGGATATACGGCTGCTTCTCCACTTCCCTGCAATTGGGATTGCCGAACATAACATTGATCCCGTCCAGCAGCTCCATTTCTATTTCGCCCTTATACTCTCCGAAAGCGCCTCCGTAAGGCTGTGCTTCCGGATTCCAGAAGAAATGCGCCGCATAGTCTCCCGTGATAGCACCATCGAACAAAGCATCACGGATGCGATAGTCCATCTTGAACTTCTCCAACAGATTCCTCACTTCAGCTGTAGCAAAAGCCGCTGCCTCACCATCCGTCTGGTAAGAGAGCGGCTCAAAGGAAATCGTTGTATTTGAACTGGTCAGGCTGGCGACAAACAGGCTGGTCACTCGCTTGATGATATTGAAAGTCGGCTTTGCCAACCTGCGCATCGCCGGATTGTCCGGCATGTGAATCCATTGGTTGCCGATGAAAAACTCCTGATTGGTGTTGACCATCGTATATTGATTCGGCACCAGATTATTGTTATATTGCCTGCCGTACTCATAGTACTTCCAGGCATTCTTCAAATAATCGTCCATTATTTCTCCCTTAAATTCAACAAACTATTGACCTGTACATAGCGACTTGTACTCATATGTAAGTTGCTATGCTATCGATCTTCTGATAAAATAATTATACAAGAGTTGATTTTCGTAAGCAGCCGTTACGAAAGCATCTCTGCAATAAATTTATAATTTGGAAAGGAGATTTCTATGAAAAAACAGCTGAAAATCATTGCTTTAGTCTGCGCAATGCTGATGATGTTTAACATTGTGGCATTCGCAGACGATGCACCGCGGCAGGCAGATGTCTCAGAGAGAACCTCCTGGGAAAAGAATGCTGCTGTGGATGACAAGTATGCTCCCAGAGTCACTGTAATGGAAAGCGGTGTTCGCGTACAGAAAACACCGTACAACAAGCATGCGCTTGATACGCAGGCCGGTGATGTTGAGAGCAAAACCGTCACATCCTGGAACAACTACTTCCTCGATGCGGACAACCGTGGCTGCACAGCATGCCACACCATTGAAGACGCCCTTGAAAAGATGGAATCCTACCACGGCATCATCTACATGGGCTATAACTCTGAGCAGGGACTGCAGAACTGCTTCGGCTGCCACAGCTTCTATGACAACAGGATGCGGGATGCCATCCATACGCTCCACAAACGCAACAACACCTTCAAACTCATGGGCGGCAACTGCGAATCCTGCCACTACATCAACCGTGCGGAAGACGGCACCATTACCTATGAGCGCTGGGACTATGTGAAATATGACGTTCTGTACGGGCTCGAAGATATCCCCGCCGATCAGATGAACACCACCTTCACCTGGAATCAGACAGAAGTCACTCCGCACGAAAACATGTTCTTCAAGACGATCAAGTCCAACCCGACCGAATGGGTCACAGATGACAGCCAGACCACCGAGGAAGGCTTCAACAACTGGACGATCAACTTCACCGGAGATCTTGACAACGGCGGATCTTTCACTCTCAAAGAGCTGATCGATAAATACGGCACCGAGAAACGCCTGATGAAGGCCCACTGCACAGTCAATGGACCGGGACAGGCTATGATTTACCAGGCTGAAATCGAAGGTATTCCTCTCAGAGAAGTTGTAAAAGACCTCGGCGTGCATGAAGGCGTCACAATGGTTAACCCGGTTGGAGATGATGGTTACTGCTACACCATTTCTCTCGAACAGATGCTGAAGGAAGACGCACTCCTTGCAGTCGGAATGAACGGCGACAGAATCTATGCTGATCAGGGCTGGCCTGTTGCTTTCTGGTGCAACGAGATGAGCGCCGGTAACTTCACAAAGCGCCTTGTCGAACTCAACTTTACAGACGTTGGCGCATCCTGGGACTTCTATGGTGATTTTGTTGATGCAACAACCGGTCTCCAGTTTGACAAACCCAATGTCGGCGTTCTGAACGCCTACGAAGGACAGATCTTCGAGTATGGCCAGCCGGTCCATCTGGAAGGCTATGCCGATGCCTGGAATGAACCCATTGTCAAGCTTGAGTTCTCCTTCGACCATGGTGCAACCTGGCAGGAGTTTGACCTGGAAGATGCAAACACCACTCAGTGGGTTTACTGGAATCTCGACATCAATGAAGTTCCGGTCCGCGGATCCTATCTTGTCCAGATTCGCGTATCCAGCCAGAAGGCGGACGGCACACTCCGCACCAATGGTGATGTCCCCTATCAGATGACGAACTACATGTTCAACGTACAGTAATATTCACGTAAAAACCGGATTTATTCCCCTGCTGCATCCTTGCGGCAGGGGAAGAGTCTCTTTAGAGTTTTTTTCAACGGTCGGATGCTTATCATGAAAAAGATATATCAGTTTTTATGTTCCATGCGTTTCGGCATGATCCTTCTTCTGCTGATTGCTGTCCTATGCGTAATCGCTACTGCTCTCGGGATGGATGGTATTTATGCAAGCTGGTACTTTATTGCGCTTTTCGCCATGCTTGGTTTCAACCTTCTGTTCTGCTCTGTACTCCGTGTCTTCCATCTGGAAAAGCAGAAACAGGGGCTCTCACAGAAGGCAATTCACAGTGAAGTCAATCTCTGTGTAACTGATGAAACAAATTGGCTGAAGAACCATCATTTCAAACAGGACGGCGAGGTTTATCTCCGCAATACTTTCGGTTTTCTGGGCGCATTTTTTACCCATTTTGCTATGCTCCTTCTGATGGCAGCTGCAGCCTGCATCTTTCTCCTTGCCGACACGCAGGACGCAGTGCTCTTCCCGGGGGATCCACTCCCCTTGTCTGACGGCTCTGTTCTCTATCTCGAGAACTTCTCTCTGAAAGAAGATACGGGAGAAACCCGTTACCGCAGCACCCTATCTGCACTCCTCCCTTCAGGAGAAGAAGTGCACGGCGATGCAGAAGTAAACCATCCCGTAAAATTCGGCCGTTATAAGATCTACCAGCAGAATTTCGGCTACGCTGCTGTCATCGGGGTAAAGACCGATGAGGCCCCTGCAGAAGAGCCTATCTGGCTGGATGAACCGGCTTTCCTCTCGCTTGACGGAGAAAACGGGATCTATTATACGCAGATTTTCGGAAATGTTGTCGAGCACGACGGAGAAGTATTGGTTTCCCGTTCCGGTGAGATGGTGAATCCCGCCTATGAAGTGCGTGTGATCGACGGTGAAAAAGATGAAACAAGCCTCATCTATCCGGGCACAGCCGTTCACGCCGGCGGTGTAACCTTTTCCTTTCATGAACCTCAGCCTTATCCCGGCCTGCGTATCAAAACTCAGCCGGAATGGACGCTCTGGCTACTGTACTTCTCCTTTGCTCTGATGCTGCTCGGGCTGTATCTCTGCTTTTTCATAATCCCTGAAGCTGCGCACATCAAGAAAGAAGGCCTCACAATCGTCGGCAGAAAGGATATCTCCGATCAGATTGAACACTATAAGGAAGAAATGGAGACCAACCCATGAATGTTCTCTTTACGGCATCTCTCGGCTTTTACTTCGTTGCAACACTTCTTTGTTTTGCAGGTGCTGCCTTTAAGAAGGATGGTGTAAAAAACACAGGCCGAATTGTGCTGATCCTTGCTGTCGCAGCACATCTTATCTATATCGTTTGGCGCGGCATAACAGCCCGCAGGCTTCCTCTGGCTAACCAGTTTGAGTTTGCCACGATGTTTGCTCTTATGGTTGCTATCCTCGGGTTGGTGCTTGACTTCCGCAACAAACTCCATATGGACTGGATCCTCACACTCTGCGCCCCGATGGCTTTCCTTCTGCAGTCTTACGCCGCCCTTCAGCCAAAAGAAATCACAGAGCTGATGCCTGCCCTGAAAAGCGCATGGTTTGGCCTGCACATCGGATCTGCGGCTCTCTCCTATTCTTCATTTGCCGTTGCGGCCCTGCTCGGGCTTCGCTATCTGCTTCTTGAAAAGAAAGCGGAGGAAAAGCATCTCAAGCAATTGGATAATTTATCCTATAAACTGATCTGCTTCGGGTTCCTGATGCTCAGCATCGTCATTTTTTCCGGCTGCATCTGGGCAGAGCAGGCATGGTCCACTTTCTGGAGCTGGGATCCGAAAGAGACCTGGGCTCTTATTACCTGGATTGTCTATGCGGTTTATCTCCATCAGCGTTTTCGCATGAAATGGCGCGGCAAACGCATGGCCTGGTTTGCTTTGCTGGCATTTATCTTCGTGATGTTTACCTTTGTCGGTGTAAACACATTGATGAGCGGTCTGCATAGCTATGCATAATTCAAAATAACTCAAATCATCAGAGACTCCATTGAGAGTCTCTTTTTCATTCCAGCAATGCGGATATAATGGATTTATTTATTGTTTTCTAATAAATAAGCGCGGACAGACATGTCATTACGAGGTACCATGTACCCTTCCGCGCAATATCCTGACGCGCGAGAAACGCGTGACGATCCTTGCCTCGCTTGCAACGCACTTCTCACGAGCTCCCGCCCCCTCCGTACGCTACATCTATGGAATAGTTCAAACAATCGGCCAGGGCCTGCTGGTCGGCTTCGTATTTCAACCTTTTCAGTTCATCCGGCTGGGCGGGCTCCACGGGTAAGTAAGAAACCTCATGGGCACCGCGGCCCAGAAAAAAACCGACAGAAAATGCCAGGAGAATCAGAAGCACTCCTGACATGGCAGCAATCATATCCATTACACATCCTCCGTTTCCAGATCAAACATTTCTTTGATCAATTTGAATTCATTCGGCTCATACTTCTCAAAAATACAGTTCATGGAAATGACTTCTCCGCCGCCGGATGCTTTGCGGATTGTCAGGAACTGCTTCAGAACATTGATAAATCCTTCGGTAGCTTCAAAAAACTCTCTGTATGCCTTACAGGTATCAGAGAGCTTTTTCATCTGTTCTTTCTTTTCTTCCAGTTCGTTGAGGACATACTCCTCACATGTTTTATATTCCTTCACAGTAAAAATACCTCCAAAAAAATTTAAATTATTTTATTTCCGTGTGACAATTCTGTGATGAACCCTGTGCTATCATGTGCTCACAAAACAAAAATAAAGGAGAAAACAAAAATGAAAAACATCAACGCAAACGCAATGAACGATAAGGAACTCGAAAACGTAGTCGGCGGGATCAGCAGCAACGAAGCTGTGAATGCAGCCCTGAGACATGCCGGTGTGGCAGCCGGGCAGGCAAGGCTTGCAAAATGCGAGCTCGATTATGAGGGTTTCACTCAGGTCTATGAAGTCAAGTTCTACTTCAACGGCATGGAATATGAGTATGATATCGATGCAAACTCCGGTGCTGTTCTGAAGGCAAAAAGAGAATGGGCCGACTGAAAAACATAAGATGAAAGGCGGATGAAAACCCGTCTTTTTTCTTTTATTCACATCCCATACGGATTGAAAAGCCTGTCGATATCAAAGACGGGCTTTTGTTCTTTTTCTTCCCAGATATCACCGGAACTGTAAATCATCCTCGCCAGCGCCTGACTGGTGGCATCGACCATATCATCGTTTTTTCCGTTCGGGAAGGAAGTCCACTGGTCCACATAGTCCGCCACCCAGGGGGCTTTCGCCGGATCGGGCAGGAATACATGCCCTGACTCAATTGCAGGAGAAATCGCATTCACCCGGCAGATCTTGCCGCCCAATGGTGTAACAGGAACAATGAACATCTCCCGCTGCAATGTCTGTATGATGGCAGGCCCGTTGGCCGCTTCTTCAATCAGTACCGTTCTCGCCCTCGGGAACAGACGATAAATCGTTTTGATCGCTTCCACCGTATCCGGAAAGTTCAGCCGCTTGTTCAGGCAATATCGCAGATAATAATCCTGTGCCCGTTTCCCCCAGACCTGGATGGAGACAAAGTC
Organism: Oscillospiraceae bacterium; assembly: GCA_017406005.1. GTDB lineage: Bacteria > Bacillota > Clostridia > Oscillospirales > Oscillospiraceae > Limivicinus. The sequence goes on from JAFQZI010000091.1 coordinate 70,797, forward strand.
ACTGCCCTCATCACCCTTGAAAGAAGCATCAACGGAAATGATTTCCGTACCGAATTGAATCTGTTCTTCAGGATCATAATATTTCCACCAGTTCCGTCGGACCAGGTTGCCGTCTTCCTGTCGGGGTGAGCACTGGTACAGAGCTGCCCATGCCCGCTGGCCGCCCTGCGGATCGGAGATATAACTGGCTTTGAAATCCGTAAGCCATTGATCGTCCTTTCCCAGTTCCGGGCAAAGGGATTCACCGACATCTCTCCCCAGAGGGTCATTTTCTTCCGCTTCCACCGGCAGCCTGATCAGCTGCACATTCTTTTCGCTTCTGATTATCCTGGCTGCCAGATCGTCATCCGTCCACGGCGTCATGATCACAACAACTTTGCCTTTTGCAGCCAGACGCGACTTCAAAGAGGCCTGCCATTCTGACCACACACGATTCCTGTAAGCTGGTGAATCCGCCTCCTGCTGGTTCTTGACAGGGTCATCGATAATTATGAGGTTGGCAGGGTTTCCTGTGATGCCAGACATAATGCCTCTGGAAATCATTCTGCCCTTTCCATTGCCAAGCTCAAACTCTCCGGCCCTGTCAATTGCACCGATTTCGATGCCGAAGAGGTTTCGTCCGCAGCTTTTGATCTTTTCCTTGTTTTTCCTGCAGAAACGCTCTGCGAAATCGGAATCGTAAGATGCCAGGATAATATTTTCAGTTGGATGCCGACCCAGATACCAGGATGGCAGAGATTCACTCACCGTCATGCTCTTTCCGTGCTGCGGCGGGCATTCGATGATCAGAATGTCATACGCGTGGCCGGTATCCGTTTCGATAAAGCTCTGGATCTTCCTGGCCAAAAAAGAAGACAGCCTGGTTCGAATCCAGCTGTCTCCGTAGGCATAGGCAAGATATTCGGAATAATAACGCCGGGCAAGCTCTCTTCGAGCCAGCTCGGCAAGCAACTTCTTATAAGGAACGTCGCACGCGCAACGCGCGACGGGATAGTCATTGTTCATTGTGAATAATCTCCTTTACAGGATTTTATTATTTGGGGTATAATCTTCATGACAAATCTTGCTATCACAACTCTTTGACTTGTCGGCTGAACAACAGGGACATGGCAGTAACCGTGAAGCCCAGGGAACAGAAAGCCAATAGTTCGGTGCTGCCGAAGGATTCCAGGAGCACACCGGCCAGTACCGATGCGATGGGGATCATACCCTGTGAACCGATGCTGGTGAGACTGTTTACCTTGCTCAGCTTGTCTTTGTCCACGATCCTCATGATTGCTGTGGTGATGGGGATGTTGATACAGGAGATCAAAAACCCGATCACTACGCAGCACAGGCTGAACGCGATCAGAAATGTGTTGATCCTCGCCCCGTAGTCGACAAAGATCGCGTAGCAGACCGTAAGGGCGATGATGAAGGCGGCCACATAACAGAGCAGACAGGAAACCTTTCGGCCGCATTTGTCCGCCTGAGGACGTCCGCTAAGGATCGCCGCGCCGAGCAGCGAGCTGATGCCGATGCATACGCTGAACACGGAGGACCAGAGTTCAGGCGTCAGAACGCCGTCAAAGAGATAGGACGGCGCGTTCGCCAGGTCTGTTTTGATAAAGTACGGAAGGAAATTCCCTGTTACCGGCGCAAAGAAGAAATTGATGAACAGGACAGAGGCCAGCAGAGCGAGGATCGCCTTTTTGGTCTTCAGATAAGTAATTCCGTCGCCCATGTCGTGCAGTGCGAGCCGGAGCGTCAACGGCACTCCGGAAGGTGTGAAATCATAGCGGATCAGCATTTCCGAAATACCTGAGGCCACAAAGCAAGCACCGACAAAGAAGAACAGGATGTAAATCGGCAGTGCGGCGTATAGGATGCCGGCCAGGATGCCCCCGAAGATGCCCTCCATGGAACTTTTCATCGTAAAATAGGAGTTGGCCTGCTGCAGCAGGCTTTCCTCGACAATATGCGGAAAAAGTGCGCCTGCCGCGGGGTTGAAGATGCCGCTTACTGCGTTGCCGAAGATCCCGAGAACAAAGAGAATAACGATGTGTGCGCGAGGTTTGGGAAACAGCAGCATCAGCACAGTAGCGAAAAGAATCACGCTGCCCTTCATAAAGTCGCAGACGTACATGATCTTCGCCTTGCTTTTTCGGTCGCCGAGCACCCCTCCGACCGGAGTGAAAATCACCATCGCAGCGCCGCAAAGCGCCAGGTACAATCCCTGCAGGAAAGCGTTGTTGCCGCTGATTTCAAGAATGTAGAAGCTCACCGCAAAGCTGTAAAGGATCGCGCCAAGCTCGGATACCAGCGCGCCCAGAAAGACCAGCCGGAAGTTGCGGTTTTGAAAAACGTTGTTTTTCTCTTGTATATCACGTTTCGTTTCCTGTTGCCTCCTTCCATTGATCGGCAAAGGTCGGATCCTTCAGAAGGCTGATCAGGTTGGCAATGCTTTCCGAAGCGGTCGCACCGAAAATATCGAAGGCCGCCGACTGATCCATTTGCTCGGCAAACCGCAGGGCTTTCAAGCTGTAATCAGGCATGGAATCGAAATGAAACGCCATCGTCCGGGCTTTCTTCAAGGAGTCTGATGATTCTGCCTGCATACCGGTCTTCGCCTGAACATAAGCCAACAAAACAAGCATTTCCGCAAGTGTTTTTTCCAGGAAACCCGGTTTGTTCTCTGTCTTCAGCCCTGCCAGGAGACCTGTACCCCAGGAAAGAATTTCCAAGGCCGAAGTCCAGTTGTTTCTGGAGCGAAACAGGAACACATACCCGAGAATTGCGGTGAAGAGGGTGGATGCTCCTGATAACAGTGCTTCAGACAAAAACGGGACGGCTTCTTCCGGGGTGTCCCCATAGATCGACAGGAAGGCACCGATATCGCTGCTGAAAATACCCCCTGCATTGTTTTTCTTTAACAGTTCGATACTCTTTTCCTGTTTGCCGAGCAGGAGCCAGACAATCGACTGGTTTCCGCAGATTGTAGCGTCGCTGATGCGGGGATCGTCATTCTGCGGAAGCAGCATTTTTGACTGTTCGAGCAATTCAAATGCCCGCTTGAGCTGCTGCGGGTCATGATTGCTGGCGCCATAAACAAGGTAAACTGTTGCACATCCATACACAGCCCGAAAAGAATGCGGATACCTGCCCAATACTTTTTCCGCTTCAGGAATCGCGGCAGGGTCCAGTGTCAAGCCATATGCATTGATCCGTTCCAGAGCGGAATCCAGGCGGTTGTCCTTGATTCTGTAGCCAAGCAGCACATCAACCGACGTATCAAAGAAATCTGCAATTTCTACTAGAAGGTTCAGCTCGGGCTGTGATTGCCCGGATTCCCATTTATAGACTGCGCCGACCGTTACACCCAGCGCTTCGGCCAACTTTTCCTGCGTCATCTGTCGTTGTTTCCGAAAAGAACGTATATTTTCAGAGAGCGATAGCTTCATCTGTTGAGCCTCCTTTGCCTGTTTCTGCTGTCATTATACTTGACGGATAAAGAAAATGGAAGATACTACCGATACTAAAATATCATCTTTTTTTATACCATCAGTATGGTTTACGCAAATTCGAGGCACCAACATAATTAGAAACGGCAGATTTGGGATCGAAACCCAAATCTGCCGTTTCGGTAATACAGCGCCTCAATTCTCAGAGGCTATAAAATGTAACCTGGGAATGACGGAACTTACTTATTCTGTGCAGCGTGCTCGCCGGCAATAAAGCCAAAGGTCACAGCATGGCCAAGGGACAGGCCGGGATGGAAGAAGGGATAGTCCGGCGCACCATAGAACTGGCCGCCCAGGTTGCCAACAGCATACAGGCCTGGGATAACCTTGCCCTCCTCAGTGGTGACACGGCCAAATTCATCAGACAGAACACCCGCGGTAATGGATGAGCAACGGATGTGACGACGGATGCCCCAGAAGGGAGCCGTATCAAACTTGTGTAGGTACTTGGCCGGCTTGCCGAAATCAAGGTCCTCGCCCTTTTCGCAAAGCTCGTTGTAGCGGTTGAAGCTCTCGACGGTCTTCTCAACCGGCAGGCCGAGCTTCTCTGCCAGTTCCTCGATGGTGTCTGCGCGGAAGGTGTCGATCAGCTCGGGGAAAACGCTGACGTGCAGGCTGGGATCCTCTTCCTTGAGGTAGCGTTGCATGACGAACTCGGGAACGGGGCCGGTGGCATACTCCATGTAGTTGTTGTCATAAATCTGGCAGTACCAGCCGAGAGAACCGGTCTCCTGATGCTCGGGATCCATATTCTCGCCCACAAAGCCCGGCTGCCAACGAAGGACGTTAGAGATGTAAGCCATGTCGACTTCTTCATCCACAAAGCGCTCACCGTTCATGTTGAGGATCAGATAGGGCGGCTCGTCCCACATCAGGCCGGCATCAAAGTCATGCATAACACGGCTGTGTGCGACAGGCTCCATGCAGCCGCCGGCTTCGATGGCAAGGATGTTGCCGTCGCCGGTACGGCGAAAAACTTTCTTATCGAATTTCTCAATATCCGGGCAGAAGCGGCGAACCATGGTGGCGTTGTTCTCGTAGGCGCCGGTGGCCAGAATGACGGATTTGGCATTGAACTTGATATAGTTGCCGTCCAGGTCCTTACCGACACAACCGATGACAGTACCGTCGCCATCCTTAATGAGCTGGACAATCGGCGTATTGAAGAAGCACTGCAGCTTGTCACCATACTCCGCCTGCGCATCCTTGAGGATACCGGCAACCAGAGTGCCGTAGTTATGGGGCTTGGGACCAAACCATGGAGCAAAAACCTCAACTTTTTCGTCGCCAAAATCATAGGACTGCGTCCCGTCGTGCCAGACGCCTGTGTATACGGCGGAAGTGTCCTGATATTTGGTCACGCCATAGTCATCGTTCTTCCATTCAGTCTCTTCTGTGATTTTGCTCTTTTCGCAGACAAACTTGAGAGCTTCTTCAGAACGGTCGATGTAGGCCTCGAGCAGCTTGCGGTTGTTGCGCCAGCAGTTGACGGCAGTTGCGAAAGTGAGCCATTTCTTGAGGCCCCCCTCGGTGGACCCACTCTTGATGATGGCAGAGGAGCAGTTGCCCTGGGATACAGCAACAGCTTCCTTCTGAAGCACCGCGACCGTGGCCCCCATGTCGGCAGCCTTGACCGCAGCAATGACACCTGCGGCACCAGCGCCGGCGACAACCACATCAACATTTACTTCCTTTGCAAAGTCGGTGATGGGATCCAGCTCTACAACAGACGCGTTGACATCATCAGCAGTAATGTCTTTCAGAATAAATGCGCTGGTAGATTCGACCATGGGCTTGACACTGCCGGAATTCACGGCATCTCCCTTGGCCTGCGCGATGCAATTTTTCAGTGCCGTCTTAACAGCAGTGCTGGTGATGGTTGCGCCAGAGACAGCGTCGAACTCTTCGCCCTGCGTAGCCAGGATCTTCTCGACAAGCTCATCCTTGGCGACCTGACCGATACTCGGGGTCTCGCCGGAGAGGTCGAGATCGACCGCAGTAATGCTGTTGGCATCGAATGTGGCTGTAACGGTGACGGTGCCCATACCCTCTGCCGTAGCAGAATAGGTACCGGGTTTGTAGATCCCCTCTTCAGCTAAAGCAGTTGTGCCGAGACCAACGCTGGCCATGGCAAGAGTGGCTGCTCCGGCAAGCGAGCCCTTCAAAAAGTTTCTTCTGGTGATTTCAGACATAAATTTGCTCCTTTCTAGTTAATTAATTTTTTACTTTATTTATCATAAACGAAGATATATAGATCGGTCAAGTTTTTTCGTAAAGAAATCAAAAAAAATTTTCGTAATTTAATTCAAAAAAATCATTGAAAAAGATCAGCGGGAACGTATCACTGGAATGAGTGCAAGTCAAGATTAATCAAAACCGCGATCTTCACATCTCGCTCTGCATCAGCTTCTCCAGTGTGAACCCTGCCAGGCGGCAGAGGACCACATCGCTGAGGGAACGCAGATCGGAAATACCTGTATCATCCAGGGAAGGCTCTTCCCCATTTATCTCTTTTATAAATTTCGCCGCTGAGGTATCGCCCTTGGCGGCTTTCTGTATCATGCCGAAGACGATATACGCTGCGCAGGTCGGGCAGACGCACAGCTGCGTCAGACACTCGCGCACATCATCGGATACCGGCATCGGCGAAGACAGCATATGGCTGCACAGCCCGCCTAAAGTTTCAAGATTTTTCTCTTCCATAATATCTCCTTTTACATGTTTTTCTATCCTATTACAGCACGGACGGAGCAGCAGGAGCGGATGAGAAATGTTCCCTTCCGTGCAATACACAAGCACTCCGTGCGTAGCAAGTCATCGCAACCTGCCCTGCAGGTTGTAAAAAACCTGAGCCCCAACGAGCTCGAAATCTTCATTCAGATTATTATTAATCAGCTTCATGGTGAAATGCAGGACTCTCCTGCACATGGGCCTTCTCCGGAAGACGGCAGGTACTCTGCTGCTGTCCGGCCTGGTACCGACAATACGGTTTGCCTCATAAACGGCATCATCCACCACCTGCAGATTGGTAAGGTCTTTCCTTGTCTCATAATCCGTCAGATACCAGAGCTCCGTGTTCTCCGTTTCATAAGCGCCTAAGGTTACAATAATTGAATTTACATTCTTTCGGTTGTCATAACTTCCGAAGTTCATCGTCGGGAACCGGAAAAGCCGCTCAAAAGGATAACCATAGTCATTATACTGATTATGTAAACCGCTCAGCCTGTCCTGCTGATTGATATGAAAGATCTCCCCTGCTTCCTGAATCAATGCAACGGCATTGGTATTGGTGAGATAAAACCAGGACGGATCCTTGTATCCGGATAACTCGTAATTCCATGCCCAGGTATGGGTATTGGCCGTCAGATAATAATGTGTACCGTCATCAACGGAACAAACCAGATCCTCATCAACATCAGATATATCTGCCAGGTAACCCGGCCTTTCAGCTGAACCATTTACTTTCCTGCTTATCCCAACGATGTTATTCTCATTGGCAGCCGTAGTGCCTAAGATTATGTAAACTCCGCTTCGATTCGCAAACACCAGATTGTTTTCAACCAGCTGAATGCTCCACGGCAGATCACAGCCAATAGAGGCGTTGATGGGAATGTAGGGAAGATCGATGAAAATGCGGTCATTAATCGTCTGGGTGCCCAGCGTTGTTTTGCCAACAGAACCCTCCTTGAAAATGATCAGGTTGTCCTGCTGCTTGCCGAAGCCTGTGATGCGTTCTTCCGTCGAGCTGGCGAGTTGAACTTGTTCCATCGGGAAGTAGCTGGCATCCATCTTGATATTGGAGTTCCCGCTCCAGAAATAGGCATTCGGCTGGTCTTCGGAGCCTGCCATCACCACACAGAGTTCACCCGTACCGCCATAGACAGCGGCATACCGGCAGTCCATAATGGACTTCTGTGCATCGGGATTGGATAATTCGTAGGTGATCCTTCCAGAAAACGCTGCACGGGCACTTCAGTTCCCGGTTTTCCCTTTTCTCGCATATTCTCTCCTCCATTGGCTGATTTTCTTCATGATCGTTTTCTCTCTCGTTTTGAGAACAAAAAGATCTTTCCAGGCTCTTTCGGGGATGGCCTGGATCTCCCTGATCCGCCGGGCCAGCCGAACCGCTTCCTCCAGCAGCAACCGATCAGACTGTTTGCCGGCATGGAACTGCTTCCAGCAGGCCGTCATTGCCGCTTTCTTCTCCCGGAATTCCGAAAACAGTTCTGTCATTTCCTTTTCTTCCGCTTCCAGCTTTGTCAGAATATTCTTCATCGAACGGTTCCTCCTCTGCCTGCATGGCTTCCTGCAGCCACGCGGGGTCGGACGGGAAGTTCTGCGGATCATAATCTATGAAACGGTCAATGTCGTTGCAGATATGCTCTTCCCCATCCTTCATAAATTTCCGGTTTCCGATATGCACCCGGATGGGCAGGCCGATCAGCCCGTCCCAGCTCATTACCACTCTCTCTCCCGGCTTTTTCCTACCGACTGCCCGGAAGAAAGAACTGAGCTTCCACTCCAGGCTCTTATGCAGGAGCAGCTGCGTGTCGAGCTCCATGGGGCCGTCAGGTGTATCCACCCGGATTGTAATAACGGCCTTGTTGCACGGCGGGATTTTCCGCCCGCCGTTGAAGCGGCCACGTTCAAGCCATACGATCCGCCCGTTGTACTCTCCCGGCGGCAGGAGCCTGTAGCCTTCGCTGTCGTCTTCGATGGACATGTCCCAGGACATCTCCTGATTTTTATTGCACCGATCATTACAACCCCTCCTGTTTAATAGGCCGTGGGATCGTGGAACACGTAATCGATCACACCGAAAACGACCCCTTCATCCATCGCATAATCCGGGAACTCCCGGCCGTAATCATCCGTCTCATCGGAATCGGCACAGTAATAAAGGTGCCCGTCTTCCTTCCTCCGGATGACCTTGGCACAGGCCTCCTCCCCGCCAATGGAAACCGCCACGACCTCATTTGCCCTCGGCTCATACGCCTCCACCGGCCGGATGATCAGCAGATCCCCCGGGAAGATGCCCCGCTTCGTCATACTGTTGCCCCTTGCCCGGAGCATAATATGCTCACTCCTGCCTACCAGGCTCACCGGAAGCAGATAGCTCTCCGTGATATTCTCAATGGCATCATTTGCTTCGCCGCAGTGGATCTCACCCACAACCTGGACATTCACCATATCCCCGGCACCCAGCTTATCATCCGGAACAATGCCCCCAAGG
>JAFQZI010000092.1 GCA_017406005.1 Oscillospiraceae bacterium
ACGACATACGGGTTGTCATTGATCCGGAAAGACCTGCCGTGCCCCCGGTGATCCACGCCCCAGACACTGTACCCCGCCTGAAGCATGTAGTAGATCGATTCGGTAAACTTCTGTACGGACTCCGTAAAACCGTGGCTGAGCACGATAACGCCCTTTTCCCCGTCCGCCTGAAAGTGTTCGTAATAAATCGGCTGGCCTTTGATGCGCTCAAACGTTCCCGTTGTTTTTCTCCCGGCAAGATAGGGCTCTGCCTTTTCTCTCATCTCAAGGGCATAGTTGTCTTCCCTGATCCAGTTCATTTTTTCCCACTCCGTTCCTTGTAAATATAATATATTTGGTTATTATTCAGTTCCGGCCTTCCCACTATACTAAGCTCGCGACCTCGCACCGAAATCGAGGTAAAATGTTCCCTTCGCGAGCCATAGAATGCACTCATTACGAAGCGTCTGACCAGTTAATTGTTATTTTCCTTCATTTTTGCTGCCGCTTCTGCGCGTTCCCGGCAGATTTCTTCCCAGCTCTTCTGCTGTTTCATCATCTCGGCAAACTTTGCAAGTTCTTCGGGTACCCGGATTTTCTGCGGGCATGCATGGGCACACTGGCCGCAGCCGATACAGGCATCCGCACGTTTTCCTTCCTCTATTGCACTGTACCGCATGACAACATTGAAGCTGCGGTGTATTGCCATATCATTGGCCATGCTCAGGAGATACGGAATATCCAGCCCCATCGGGCAGCCGGCACAGCAGTAACGGCAGCCGGTGCATGGGATCAGCCTGGCTATGCTGCCGCTGACCTCTCTGATCAGCTCCAGCTCTTTTTCATTGAGCGGCTCCTCTTCGGAAAAGGTTCTGATATTGTCCTCCATCTGCTGCAGGTTAGACATGCCGCTGAGGATCATCGTCGGCTTTGGCACTGTCTGCAGCCAGCGAAACGCCCAGGCCGGAACACTCTCATCAGGACGGTAGGATCGAAGCTTTTCCTCGATTTCCGCATCAAAAGCGGCAAGCCTTCCGCCGCGAACAGGCTCCATCACCCAGACAGGCAAACCGGCATCCTTCAGGATTTCACATTTGCGTCTGGCGTCCTGCAGCGTCCAGTCCACATAGTTCAGCTGAATCTGGCAGAACTCCATCTCCTTTCCGTACATGGAGAGGAACTCTTTCAATGCGTCCGGTGCGGCATGGCAGGAAAAACCGAGATGGCGGATCCGTCCGTTCGCCTTCTGCTTCAGGAAGTATTCCACACAACCGTTTTCGGGTTTGCAGTAATAGCGCATGGAATTCTCATTCACGTTGTGCAGGAGATAAAAGTCAAAATAGTCAACTCCGCACTTTTTCAGCTGAGTCTCAAACACTTCCTCCGGGTCGAGCGGCGTCACTCCCGGGACATTCTGGTGGCCGGGGAACTTGTCAGCCAGATACCAGCTCTCCCGCGGATAACGGGACAAAGATTTGCCGATCGCTGTTTCGGAATTGCCCTCGTGATAAGGAAGCGCGGTATCGAAATAATTGACCCCGGATGCGATCGCTGTGTCCACCATGCGGTCGAGTTCAACCATGTCGATGGAGCCATTTTCCAGAAGGGGCAGCCTCATCGTGCCGAATCCAAGCGACGAAAGCTGAAGATCCTGAAAAGAATGATAAATCATGGTAATGCCTCCTTTTCTTTTTTTGTTCATTTTATCACACACAGGGCAAAAGAATCAAGAAAAAGTACCTTTCTTTTCTCTAAAAGAGAAACAAATCAGAATATACCTTGACACGGCGTGTTTTAACTGATAGAATGAGTCGTCTCAATTGGATATCGGTCAAGAGTTTATCCGAAGCAAGATAATACCCGCACCTGTGCGGCGGCAACTTCTGTTGCCTTATTGATTGAGTTAAAAGCTCAAGTTTTATAAGTTGGTAACTATAAACCAAGTGCTTTACAGCATGCAAACTTGTGAAATGGTCAATAAGAGTAGTAAAAGTAATCTTTGCTATATAGACTCTGAAACCAGTTGGGCCCGCGTCTTTCATAAGGCGCATTTGTGGCTTGTAAACAGGCGGTGCATGCGTGCACTGTCTGTTTTATTCTTTTGGGAGGGCATGCCGCATGAAAAAAATCATCGAACTGAAAAACATCAGCAAATCCTTTGACGGAGAAAAGGTGCTCGATAATATCAACCTTGATATCTATGACAATGAGTTTATCACACTTTTGGGGAGCAGCGGATGCGGGAAAACCACGACGCTGCGGATTATCGGAGGTTTTGAGACGCCGGATACCGGAGATGTTTTTTTCATGGGCGAGCGCATCAATGACCTGCCGCCCCACAAGCGCAACGTCAATACCGTTTTTCAGCGCTACGCGCTCTTTCCCCATCTGAATGTCTTTGAAAACATCGCCTTCCCCCTGCGGGAAAAAAAGGAAAAGCGTGATGTGATCGATCAGAAAGTACATGAGGTGCTGGATCTCGTAGCCCTGAAAGGCTTCGAGAGGCGGAATGTGAACACCCTTTCCGGCGGCCAGCAGCAGCGCGTTGCCATAGCCAGAGCAATCATCAACCGGCCGAAGGTCCTTCTCCTGGACGAGCCTCTCGCCGCGCTTGACCTCAAGCTCCGGAAGGACATGCAGCAGGAGCTGAAGAACCTCCAGAAGGCAACCGGGATCACCTTTGTCTTCGTCACGCACGACCAGGAGGAAGCCCTTTCCATGTCCGACACGGTGGTCGTCATGTCCGAGGGGCGTATCCAGCAGATCGGGACTCCGGTTGATATCTATAATGAACCGAAAAATGCTTTTGTAGCGGACTTTATCGGGGAAAGCAATATCCTCGACGGGCTGATGCTGGCAGACAGGCTGGTTGCCTTCTCCGGGCAGCGCTTCAACTGCCTGGACAGCGGGTTTGATCCGCGCGAACCGGTCGACGTTGTCATCCGCCCGGAAGATGTTGACATCGTTCCCGAGGAAAAAGGAATGCTGAAGGGCGTTGTGACTTCCGTGACCTTCCTCGGCGTGCATTATGAAATCATCGTCGATATCAACGGCTTCAAATGGATGATCCAGACCACGGATTTTGTAGATGTGGATGAACGGATCGGGATCTATCTCGAACCGGATGCCATCCACGTCATGAAAAAATCCGAGTATTCCGGCCTGTACGGAGACTACTCCTCCTTCTCCAATGAATTTGACGAACTCGAGGATCCCGGAGCGGAAGAGGCGGAAAGCGAGGAGGAAGCATGAACAGGGCAGCTGTAAAAGAGCGAAAGAGCCTTGCACAGTTCTTCTGCCTCACACCGTATTCCGTATGGGCGGCACTTTTCATTGTCGTCCCGCTGATTTTTGTAGCATATTACGCGTTGACGGATAACAATTATCGCTTCACCCTCGACAATCTCACCCGTTTCTTCACGGCAACCTCCACCGTAGGCGACACCGAAGTGCACACCTATCTGGTGATCTTTATGCGATCCCTCCGTCTTGCCGTAATCTCTACGATCATCTGCTTTCTGATGGGGTATCCCATTGCCTATATCATTGCGAGGGCTCCGGCAAAAACACAATCCATCCTCATCACGCTGATCATGATCCCGATGTGGATGAACTTCCTGATCCGCACCTACGCCTGGATGACCATCCTGCAGGATACCGGTATCCTGAACGGTTTTCTGGGCATGCTCCACCTCGGCAAGGTGCATATCATCGGCACGGAAACGGCCGTCGTCATCGGCATGGTGTATGATTACTTCCCCTATATGATCCTGCCGATCTATTCCGTGATGGCCAAGCTGGACATCCGCCTGCTGGAGGCTGCCAAGGATCTCGGCTGCAACAGCTTCGGCGTGCTGCGGCGCGTGATCTTCCCGCTGAGCCTTCCGGGGGTCATTTCCGGGATCAATATGGTCCTCGTCCCGTCCATCAGCACGTTCTATATCTCCCAGAAGCTCGGCAACGGGAAGTTCTACCTGATCGGTGATGCGATCGAAGGCCAGTATGTAGCGAACAACCTGCATTTTGCCGCAGCGATTGCCCTGATCCTGATGGTTATCCTGCTGGTGTGCATGGCGCTTCTGCAGCGCTTTGCCAACAAGCGGACAACCGTCTGAAAGGAGGAAGACCGGAATGAAAACTGCATCGAAAATCTATACGGCACTGATCATGATCTTCCTCTTCGCCCCGATTGCCATTCTGCTGGTGTTTTCTTTCAATGCGAGCAAGAGCCTTTCCGTTTTTTCGGGCTTTTCCCTCAACTGGTACAGAGAGCTGTTTAAGGACTCGGAAACCCTTCGCTCTGTTCGAAATACCCTGGTGCTTGCCCTGAGCGCATCCGTGATCTCCACCATACTGGGCACGGCTGCCGCCGTGGGAATGGACAAGCTCAGGAACAAGATGTACCTTGCGACGCTTGAAAGCGTGACCAATATCCCGATGATCAACCCGGATATCATCACCGGTATCTCGCTGATGCTGATGTTCGTCTTTGTCGGCAGGCTGTTCGGAGCCGCAACGAGCCTGAACTTCACCACCATGCTGATCGCGCATATCACCTTCTGTCTGCCGTACGTGATCCTGCAGGTACTGCCGAAGCTGAAACAGATGGACCGCTCTCTTCCCGAAGCGGCAATGGATCTCGGCTGCACACCTTTCCGCGCTTTCTTCAAGGCAACGCTGCCGGAGATCATGCCCGGAATCATAACCGGCATGCTCATGGCCTTTACCCTTTCGCTTGACGACTTCGTCATCAGTTATTTTACGACCGGCAACAGCTTTCAGACGCTGCCGATCCGCATCTACAACATGACGAAAAAAACCGTCACACCCAAGATGTACGCCCTTGCAACAATCATCTTCTTTGTGATCCTGACGCTGCTCCTGATTTCCAACTCCATCGATTCCGACGGTAAGGAGAAGAAACACAGAAAAAACAAAAAAACCGAGGAGGCAAAAAACTGATGAAAAGAACACTCTCCCTTGCACTGGTCCTTGTAATGGTACTCGGCATGGCGCTTCTGGCCGGCTGCGGCAAAACAGAGACCCAGACTCTCAACGTCTACAACTGGGGTGAATATATCTCTGACGGTTCCGAGGATTCTCTTGACACCATCAAGGCATTTGAAAGCTGGTACGAACAGACCTACAAGAAAAAAGTGAAGGTCAACTATTCAACCTTTGCCACGAATGAAGACATGTACGCCAAGCTCTCCAGCGGTGCCGTGAGCTATGATGTGATCTTCCCGAGTGACTATATGATTGCCCGTCTCGTGGCAGAAAACAAACTCCTCCCGCTGAATTTCGATAACATCCCCAACTACAAGACAATCGATGAAAGCTTCCGCGACCTGTATTACGACCCGGACAACCTCTATTCCGTGCCCTATACCTACAATATGATCGGCATCATCTACAACGCAAACGTGGTGGATGAAGAGGATGCCGGCGGCTGGGACCTTATCTGGAATGAGAAGTATGCCGGGAATATCCTTCAGTTCAACAACAGCCGTGACGCATTTGCCACCGCCCAGTACAAGCTCGGGCTCGACGTCAATTCCGAAGACCGCTCCACCTGGGACCAGGCTCTCGCCGAGCTCAAAAAGCAGGCTCCCCTGGTGAAGAGCTATGTGATGGATGAGATCTACAACATGCTCGAATCCGGCGAGGCTGCGATCGGCGTCTACTATGCGGGTGACTACTTCACCATGCTGGATGCGCAGGCTGACAGCGTAGACCTTCAGTTCTATTATCCGGAGCCTACCAACTACTTTGTCGACGCCATGTGCATTCCTTCCTGCTGCCAGAATAAGGAGCTTGCTGAAATCTTCATCAACTATATGCTTTCGGAAGAGCCGGCCATTGCCAATGCGGAATTCACCTATTATGCCTCCCCCAACTCCATCGTCTACAACAACGAAGGCTACCTGGAAGATCTCGGCGAAGATACCATTGCCATTCTTTATCCGGGCATCGAATCCTTCAAGGAGAATTACAACATTTACGCCTACCACAACCTGAACAACGATCAGCTTGACTATATCAACACCCTCTGGGAATCCCTCAAAATCAACTGATCCATATTGATGGCCAATCCCCGGTGCCTGCAAACGGCCCCGGGGATTCTTATATGTATTTCCAGTGATAACCTCCGCTGGTGTACCGCTGCCCTTAGCATACGGGACTTGACTGCTTTTTTGTTTCACTGATATAATAAACACACATACAACTATAAGAACGGTAAAATGTCTACCTTTAAACCTTATTTTGTGACTGTGCTCATCGGCATACTGGCAGCGCTGATAATATTTCTCTCTCTGGGAGAAGCCTCCCAGGAAGACAGGAAAGCATCTGACAGTCCGGCTGCCACGGAAGTGAAACAGGAGATCCCGATGCTGCCGGGCGGGCTGAAAATCGCCGTAGGATCTGACCTTCATTTTGATCCGGACAACACAGACAAGAGCAAGGAGCTTTCCGCTGTTGTCTATAACCCGGAGCTGGTTGACGCACTGCTCTGGGATGCCAGGAAAGAGGGTGCGGAGATCCTGCTGCTCACGGGCGATGTCGTCAACGGCGGAAAAATCCACCGCCATACCGCACTCGCGGAAAAGCTGCAGCAGGCGGAGAAAGACGGGTTAGCAATATACGTTTTGCCCGGCAACCATGATCTCGGCCCCGTCACCCAGACGGAGTTTGCGGAAGTGTATGCGCCTTTCGGCTACGAGGAGGCCTTTTCACGGGATCCGACATCTCTCAGTTACTGTGTTTTCCGAGATGATGTAATGCTGCTGATGATGGACACCGGCGGATATACTGTATCTGCCATTGATCTGTCGGGGGCACCAGACCGCTCGGCTGTCTATGCTTTTCTTTCCGAAAAAACTCTGCAGTGGGCAGAAAAGATGCTCCGAGAAGCAGAAACACGCAAGGTGCCCGTGCTGTGTGCGGGGCACTACAACCTTCTGCCGGCTGTCAGCAGAGAAGAGGGCGGGTTTTACCTTGAAAACGGAACCCGCTTTGCAGAACTGTTGAGAAAGTATTCCGTACCGCTGTATCTGAGCGGCCATATGCACATCCGGTCAGTCTATCAGGAAAACGGCCTCACCGAGCTCTTGACAGAGTATCTGCTTTCTTATCCTTCCGGTTACAGCCTGCTAAACCTGACGGGAGAATCGGTGCAGGGGATCCCCCGCAGGATCGACGTTGAAGGGTGGGCTGCGGAAAACGGCTCGGATGACCCTGTGCTGCTGCATTATTCCGCATGGCAGCAGGAGGAGCTGAAGAAATACTGCAGGAGTGCCGTGGAAGCAATGGCGCAGCGGGATCATGTGCTGAAAGAGAATGAGATCGAACTCGCAGCGGACTTTTTTTATCAGACTATGGATGCCTTCTGGGCCGGGACACTCAGCCAGCAGGGAGAGACGCTGACAGCATTGCCGGGATATAAGGAGTTCTTCCACTGTGCGGACGGCTTCACCTTCGGCCGGTGGATCAGGGAAATGTTTGAATCCGCTTCTCCCCTGATGGCCGGGTTTACGCTGCAGATTTCTTCATGATTAAGGCTACCTTTTAGTCCTCTATGAGACTTATCATACTATGGTGGCAGATATAGAATCCGTGAAAAAACCGGATTCTATATTTTGTATAAAGCATATGATAAAGTTCACAAAATAATCCATAAAATTATCATATTTGCGGATTGCTTTATTCCCGCGGAACGGGTATAATGGCGCACGATAATCTCAAAGGAGGTTTTCAGATGCGCAATATGCCCTTGCAAAGGGAGAGATATATGCCCGTTTTCGCCGAGGCAGCCGCAGCGACTGTCAAGAGCAGAAGCGAGGAAGAAGACCGGTTTGCCCTGTCCATGCTCGGGAAATGCTATATCAACGGTGAAAAATTCATCTGCCCTTATGACGAGACAGACAACCCAAGGATGTTTAAACGGCCTGTGATCCAGCTCGGCAATCAGCACTTTCTCTGGGTATTCACTTCTCAGGAAGAAGCGCTGAAGGCTGACTGCTTCAAAGTGATGGAAACACCGGTGGTTGAAGTGGTGCAGACGGTGCTGAACTCTGATGATAACCCGCCGTTTGACGGGCTTGCCGTTAATCTCCACTCCGGCCAGAAGGAGCCTATGCCCTACATAGCGCTGCGAAGCGAACTCAAGGAAATCGACCAGCAGTGCAGAGATACCTTTGAGCGCTTTATCATCCCAAAGATGATGGAAATGCAGGTACATACTATAAAAATTCGCTAAAAAACTTTTAAAAAGTTATTGACAATTTATTTTCTTTTTGTTATATTTTATAGCAACCAAAGAGCAGGTTTAAATGTACCTCTCTTTTCGCTTCCATATCCCTGATAACCGTAGACCTTCTTGGATCTGGAAGCGCATCCTTTAGAGAATCCCTTCTCCTCCTCCAGCCCTCTGCTAGATGCAGGGGGTTTTCCTTTTCAATTTTCGGATAATGCTGACAAGCGTCAACATGCACGTATATGTGGTGATCCGGCGTTGCAATTTTTGTGTTGCTGTGCTAAACTAAGGCATCTTTCGTTAAAAAGTGAGGGTTTGCATGATTGAGGTTTGGGACGTCACTCTGCCAAAGCTGTCCGGCAGAAAGAAGCGCCGTGCTTATGTTTATGTGCCGGAGGCGGCCGAGAGTGACGATCAGCTGCGCTTTCCGGTGCTGTATATGTTCGACGGGCACAATGTATTTTTCGATGAGGACGCAACCTACGGAAAGAGCTGGTGCCTGGGTGAATACCTGGACGAATATCAGGTGCCGCTGATCGTGGCGGCAGTGGAATGCAACCACAACCGGCACAACGGGCGACTCTCGGAATATGCGCCTTATACCTTTACTTGTGATGAGTTCGGCACCATTGAGGGGCGCGGCCCGAAGACAATGGACTGGATTGTCCACCGCTTCAAGCGCGAAATCGACAAACGCTACCCGACGAAGCCGGACCGACGGAACACCTTCATCGCAGGGAGCTCTATGGGCGGACTGATGAGCTTGTACGCGGTGAGCTGCTTCAACGATGTATTTTCCAGAGCAGCGGCACTGTCCCCTTCCGTGGACTTCGGGGCGAAGAGCCTTGACGAGATGATCCGCACGGCTGACATCAGCCCTGACACTGTGCTCTACATGGATATGGGAGAAGCGGAGCTGGGCTGGCACGACACGGAGAAGAACTTCTGGCGTTTCAGCACAATGCTGGCCAAGCGCGGTGTGAAGGTGACGGCACGGATCGTCCCAAACGGAGAGCACTGCGAGGCATGCTGGGAAAAGCAGATCCCTTTCTTTGTGCAGACACTTCTTTATGATCTGGAGGATTAAACAATGGAAACACATTATGATAACTGGTACAGCCCGGCGCTGAACCGGCAGATGGAGATCAAAGTATACGGCCGCGGCGGCAAGCCCGTGCTGTTTATTCCCTGCCAGAACGGACGCTTTTTTGACTTTGAAAACTTCGGCATGGCCAATTTGTGGGCGCCCTTTATAGAGAGTGGACAGGCCACGGTGTTTGCTGTGGACACGATCGATCAGGAAACCTGGTCAGACACGGGCGGAGACGCTTACTGGCGCATCAGGCGGCACGAGGACTGGATCCATTACCTGACCGATGAAGTGGTGCCGTATATCCGTGGATACTGCCGCGACTACGGCTGGGAATACGACCCGGGAATAATGGCTTTCGGCTGTTCCCTCGGCGCGATGCATGCGGCGAACCTCTACTTCCGGTTCCCGGAGCTCTTTGACCAGCTGCTGGCGCTCAGCGGACTATACAGTGCCGATTACGGCTTTGGCAGTTATATGGACGATGTCGTCTATCTCAACTCGCCGGTGAACTATCTATCGAACATGCCGTTTGACCACCCCTATCTTTCGCTCTACCGCAAGAACCGTGCCATTATCTGCGTAGGGCAGGGGCCGTGGGAGCTGGTGGACTATACACGCGCGCTTCACCATGTGCTTGTGGAAAAGGGTATCCCCGCGTTGGTTGATTACTGGGGATACGATGTTAACCATGACTGGCCGTGGTGGTTCAAGCAGGTGGATTATTTTGTACCGCAGCTGTTGAATTAAAACGAAATAGAAAGAAGGGATTTTTTTGAAAAACGTTATCTTCATTTCCCCGAACTTCCCGTTGAATTACTGGCAGTTCTGCCATGAGCTGCGCTGCGACGGTGTGAACGTCCTCGGCATCGGTGATCAGCCCTATGACGAGCTTCTCTTCGAGCTCAAGAGCAGCCTGACGGAGTATTACAAGGTCGACTCCCTTGAGGACTACGACCAGGTCTACCGCGCAGTGGCTTTCTTTATCTTCAAGTACGGGCGGATCGATTTTCTTGAGTCGAACAACGAATACTGGCTGGAGCAGGATGCCCATCTGCGCAGTGATTTCAATATCCCCGGAGGCTTCCGCATAGAGGATGTGCCGAGGATCAAGTATAAGTCCGGCATGAAGGAATACTACCAGCGTGCCGGAATCCCCACTGCGCGCTTTCATATGGTGGGCGATGAGGCTGGCTGCCGCGCTTTTATCGATGAGGTCGGATATCCAGTCATCGTCAAGCCGGACAACGGCGTCGGAGCCGTGGCAACATACAAACTGGAGAATGACAAGCAGCTCTCCGAATTTCTCGCCGAGCGCGACGGACGCTTCCCCTATATCATGGAAGAGTTCATCGACGGGCAGATCAACTCCTATGATGCTATTTATGATTCCAACGGCGAGCCGCTGTTTGAAACCGGCAACATCACATGCATTGCAATTATGGACATTGTCAACGACCAGGACAACTCCCTTTACCACATCCTCAAGGAACTCCCGGAAGATACGAGGGCTTTCGGCCGGGCCGCAGCGAAGAGCTTCGGGGTGAAGAGCCGCTTTATCCATTTTGAGTTCTTCCGCCTCACCCGCGATCAGCATATCGGCAAGAAGGGGCAGCTTGTTGCGCTGGAAGTCAATATGCGCCCCAGCGGCGGCTATACACCGGACATGATAAACTATGCCCACAGCACCAATGTTTACAAGATCTGGGCAGATATGGTGGCCTTTGACCATTCGGAGATGCCCGTGGGCGAGCATCGTTTCTGCGCCTGTGTAGGCAGGCGGGACGGAAAGCACTTCCGCTACAGCAATGATGCGCTGGCAGAAAAGTATGCGGATCAGATGCGCATGATGGAACGCCTGCCGGATGCGCTGGCAGAAGCGATGGGCAATCAGCTGTTTCTGGCAGTTTTCGACACGCAGGAAGAACTGGATGCGTTTTACAGAGACGCGGTGGAGTGCGTTGCTGTGTAATAAGTGCATGAAAAATCCCGAGCGGTTATTTTTCCGTTCGGGATTTCTTTTCTGTTTTGTTTTTCAATCAGGTATTCAGAAGTGCGGCGACGGCGGAGCCGGGAAGGGTGGTATCATGCCCGAGGACGATTTTGGCATAACGGGGCTCCTCCCCTTCCGCTGCTTCGGAAAGCGCTTTCTGCAAGAACGGTAGGAAGTATTTGCTTCTGGCAATCAAAGAACCCTCTGAGCAGACGCAGGCCGGCTTCTCAGGTGTTTTGCCTGTATCGTTGATGCGGAGAATGGCCAGAATGTTTGCCGCGGCACAGCGGGCCGAGCGCTCAAAGAGGGAAAGTGCGACATCCCTGGCAAATTCAAGCTCTTCCTCAGTGTCAAAGAGGGAGAACGGGTCATGCCCGCAGGCAAGGCTGTCAACCACAGCGCCGTCAAAATGCGGGATGGCATCCATCCTAGTAAGGACCTCAACGGGAATAAACCCTTCTGCCGCAGCAAAACGGAAAGCCGTGTGGCAGACTTCGCCGATATATGCGCCGGAGCACATTTTTTCCATGAGTTTTTCACCGGGGTTATGGCTGTGTTCGTCCACTGTTGCATCGACATCACCCGAAGGGATACCGGAATAGGTGCCGGATTCCAGATTAATCAGCATTTTGCCGGTGAAAGTTCCCTGCAGCTTCGTGATCTGTTCCGCAGCGACGGACGCGCAGGTATTCAGACCCGTGCCGCAGATCATGCCGATAAAATCGCTGTACTTCTCCTGGTCCAGATTGACGGAGCCGCCGAGCAGCGCCGCTACGGTATCGTTGAGGATAACCACCTTCTTGCCCGTGACGCCGCGGCTCTCCAGCTCTTTCAGAAGAGAGCTGCCGATTCGCTGTTCCTCACACCCGGAGATCACGACCTCCTTGTCGATCCGATGGACAATACCGTCCATATCCGGGGTAATGTCTGCATTGTAGGAGAAGCAGAACCCGATCACATCGGAATAGCCGGTAAAAGGCATGATGCTGTCTGCCACGAAGGAGATAAACTCATCCCAGGTGACCGGCTTCTCCGTGCCGGGCATGCGGCAGACCTTCAGGCCCGTGATATGGCAGCCTTCCGGGCTGAAAGCGGCAAGTGCCGTGCGGTAATTGGTGCCGCCTGCATCGATGACGATTGCGTTTCTGCCCGGAACAACGGCTCCGATGCCTTTCAGATAGGTGGGGATCATCGGCATATCAATGATTCTGCCCTCGAGGCCGGAACGCATGTGCTCCGCCATCTTTATACTACACTGCCGGGGATCAACGCTCTCCGGGTTAAGAGAATGCTTTTTCAGGAATTCCGATGCTTTGCTCATGGTGGGTTCTCCTTTTTCTTTTTTGGTTATTACCTTGTGATAACTGCAAACCACGGCTCGCGAAGGGAACTCGGTACCTTCTTCTGGTGCTCCGTCGCGAGCAAAAGTGTATATAGGTTATTTTAAATTACGTTGAATTTCGGAGCGGTCACCGTCTCGCTGCGGCTCGGTCACGCCACGGCTCTAACATGCCACCGGCATGTTATTCACTACCTTGGCGCCGCTTCGCTACCCGCCAGGGGAAGGCTATATAACGTATTTTTTTTGAATAGTGGTGACCGACTATATTATAATTGATGTTAGTAAATAAAATATACCATATCGGAAATAAGAAAACAACGGGCAAATTTTTTCTTGCGATTTCTCTTTACTTTCTCAAACTAAAGTGTTAAAATGCTAAATAAATTCGCAGGACACTGCAGGGGGAAGCTATGAACAAAGCACCGAAAAAAGAACGCAACCGCCAAATGTATGAAGCACTTCTCACGATGGAAACCGTTGATGAGATGATGAAGTTTTTTGACGATCTTTGCACCGTGACGGAGATCGTGGCAATGGAGCAGCGCTTTCAGGTTGCCGTCTGCCTTTCCAAAGGGATGATCTATAACGATATTCTCAACCAGACCGGCGCTTCCAGCGCAACCATCAGCCGTGTCAATCGCTCACTGCAATACGGGAACGGCGGTTATGATCTGGCTTTTGAACGTCTGGGCATAACAGAGGCAGAGTCCTGATGCGGTACGGCCCTCTTGCCCGCTTTTATGACGGGCTGACGGGTGATGTGCCCTATGAGGCTTTTGCGGACTATTACCGCAGCGCATTTGCATCGGACAGCGGTGAGTTCCGCCTGCTGCTGGATCTCTGCTGCGGGACGGGAACGCTTACGGTACTGCTTGCAAAAGCCGGGTATGAGATGATCGGAGCGGATGCATCGCCGGATATGCTCTCTGTTGCCAGGCAGAAAGCGGAAGAGGCAGGTGTGAATCCGCTTTTTCTCTGCCAGAATGCGGAGGATCTCGACCTGTACGGAACAGTCGACGCTGCCGTCAGTTCGCTTGACAGCTTCAACTACCTCGAACCCGAGGCGCTGCCGGAAGTGCTGCACCGCCTGTTTCTCTTCATCCGTCCGGGCGGGCTTCTCATTTTCGATATCCGTTCCAAAGAATGGCTGCAGCGGCTGGATGGGAGCACCTTTGTTGATGAAGACGATGACGTGCTGTGTCTCTGGCGTGCGGACTATGACAGGGACGAAAACCTGATTGTATACGGGATGGATCTTTTCTCCCGCTGCGGGGATTTGTGGGAACGGCAGAGCGAGGCGCATGTGGAGTACGCCTATGAGGAAGAGGAGCTGATCCGTCTCCTAGAGGAAGCCGGGTTTTCTTCTGTCAGGATTGATGCCGAAGGGCCGCAAGGAGATATAGGAAGAGTGTTTTTTGTTTGTAAGCGGAAAGAAGAGTGAGTGGTACCTTCGTAATTAGTTCCTACTAGCTGCTCGCGAAGTCAATATTTTACCTCGATTAAAGTGCACCGTCGCGAGCTCAATTGTTTAAGAATATAATACGTCTAGATACTAACTGCTCGATTGCGATGAATACAAAAAGATATTTTTTCTGAAATTTTGGTATTGACAAGTCAGGTATTTTTTAGTATTATAACAAAGCTGTCGCGCGGGAGCATAGCTCAGCTGGTTAGAGCACCTGCCTTACAAGCAGGGGGTCACTGGTTCGAGTCCAGTTGTTCCCACCACAGTTTTCACGCCTCGGTAGCTCAGTAGGTAGAGCAGCGGACTGAAAATCCGCGTGTCGCCAGTTCAACTCTGGCCTGAGGCACCATTTTGCGGCTTTAGCTCATCCGGTAGAGCGCCACCTTGCCAAGGTGGAGGTAGCGAGTTCGAGCCTCGTAAGCCGCTCCATTTTTTTGGTGCCATAGCCAAGTGGTAAGGCAGTGGACTGCAAATCCACGATTCCCCGGTTCAAATCCGGGTGGCACCTCCAGAGCCTTGTCGGATCGACAAGGCTGTTTTTGTTTTCGGTTCATTCACATTTCAGTGCTTTCTTTTTTGGAAAATGCATAGTATAATAAGGTGAAATTTTTTACGGAGGGTTTGAGATGAAAAAACCTGTAAGAATTCTCTTTACAATCCTTTGCGTTGTTTTTATCGGCGTATTCCTCTTCAGCGGATATAAGATCTATCAGACGGTGTTCGCACCGGGCGGATATTATCAGTCCAATAAAAATGCCAAAGAAGTTCAGAACACCTATGTAAAGCCGGCAGAGGCGACGGCTGTGCCCGTCACTCCGACGGATGCACCTGCCGAGGAAGCTGCTCCGGCAGAAAACCAGGTTGTTCTTGATGATGAAGTCTCCCCCATCAATGTTGACTTTGCTTCCCTCAAGGAGCGTAACGGCGACGCCTGTGCCTGGATCTACTGCCCGGACACAGTGATCAACTATGTTGTGGTGCAGACGGAAGACAACATGTTCTACCTCCACAAGGATATTGACGGGAATTACAGCTCCTACGGCACGCTGTTTGTTGAGTGCATGAACCAGAAGGGCTTTAAGGACACCAACTGCATCATCTACGGCCACCATATGAATGACGGCAAGATGTTTGCAAAGCTCATCGACTACTCCAAGCAGGAAACCTACGACCAGCACCCGGTGTTCTACCTGAATACACCCGACCAGAACTACCGGATCGAGCTGTTCTCTGCCTATGTCACGGACATGAATTCCGACACCTACAAGATTTCCTTTGAGAGCGCGGAAGATAACCAGGCATGGCTGGATTCGATCATCGCACAGTCCGCTTTTGAGAGCAATGTCTCGGTAAAGCCCGGTGACCAGATCCTCACGCTTTCCACCTGCACGTACGAATATGACGATGCACGCTTTGTTGTGCACGGCAAGATGATCCCGATTCACTGAGAAAAAAACTTCCGTTCATGAAGAATCCGAAACCGAAAAAACGGAAAAAAGGTGAACTTCTCAACAAGATCCTGGTTGTGATCCTGGAGCTTCTGATGCTGGCGCTTGTGGCCTTCCTGCTGTTTATGGTGGTGAGGTTGCGGGAACAGCAGGCAGAGATCACGGCGGACTTTGTGGAACAGTCAGCCAAGAGAGATTTCGCACCGGCCCAGGAAGCTGTTATCGAGCAGGCATCGTTTGAACCTGTGATCAGCACCTCGACGCCGACTCCCGAACCGACGCCTGAACCCACTCCGGAGCCTACACCCGAGCCGCAGCCTGAGTACTTCAAGCTGTCCTTTATCGGAGACAACACGCTCTGGGCGACGTCCAACTTCGAGAATAACCCCGTCGGGCTGCCGCTGACCGTCGGCGATGATTACGGCTACCCCTACCGGAATACCGTGCAGTACTTCGAGGACGATGAGTATACACTCGCCAATCTGGAGTGTTCCTTCTCTGACACGAAAATCCCGTATGACTACACGGTATCCACATTCCCCTTCCTGGCAAAAACGGCGTATGTGAACATTCTGCTGGAAGGCGGCGTTGATTTCGTGACCATGTGCAACAACCACGCGCTGGACTTCTACCAGACCGGTGTAGAAAGCACGCAGGCCGTGCTGAATGAGGCAGGCCTTCCCTATGGTTACGAAAACCAGGGCCAGCTTGTGACGACGAAAAACGGCCTCAAGCTCGGGATCTGGACGGCCGGCAACGATATGCTGCCGAACAAGAACAAAGCAGTCCAGGGCGTTCAGGATCTGCGCGCACAGGGTGCCGACATCGTGGTCTGCATGTTCCACTGGGGGCAGGAGCTCTACTATTCCCCCAACGACAACCAGACCTCTCTTGCACATGCCTGCATCGACGCTGGGGCAGATATCGTCTACGGCACGCATCCGCATTGCCTGCAGCCGATCGAGATCTACAACGGCAAGATCATCCTGTATTCCATGGGCAACTGGGTCTTCGGCGGGAACACGCAGCCTTCCGACCCTGACACGGCCATCATCCAGGTGATCATCAAACGCGATCTGGACGGCACGATCAGCTATGACGGATTTGAATGCATCCCCTGCTGTGTCAGCAGCAAGACGGAGGGCGGAAATGCGATGGCGCGTTATAAAGCCGGCAAAAACGTGGACTATAACGCCTATGCCAACTACAACGACTATTGCCCGACACCTTATGAAGAAGGCTCGGAAGACTTTGAACGGGTTATGAGCAAGCTCATGGGGACCTTTGAGGCCAGGTCCCAGGGTGCCGATTATTCGGACTACTACGCAAGCTGGGCAACCTGAAAAAACATGAAAAAACCGCCGCAAGGCGGTTTTTTAGTGGAAAGGATAAAAATGGAGTATTTTTCTATTGAGAAACCGGATTTGTACCGTGTATCGTGCGTGAAAGAGATCCCGGCTGATCCGAAAGGCATTGTAATCGCCGTGCACGGCTTCACAAGCAGCAGGGACTGCTCGACCTATCAGATGCTGCTGCGCAGAATGCCTGAGGCCGGGTATGGTGTTCTGGGCATCGAACTGCCCGGGCACGGCACGGCTGAATCCTCCCGGGAACCGCTACGCATTGAAGGCTGCCTGAACAGTATCGCGGCCGCGGATGCTTACTGTGCAGTGAATTACCCCGGAATCGAAGTCTTCTACTTTGCCTCGAGCTTCGGTGCATACCTCACCATGCTTTATATGACGAAACGGGAGCATATCGGGAAAAAGGCTTTCCTGCGAAGTGCCGCCGTAGACATGCCGACGCTTGTTGTGAAGGAGCATCCGAATGAAGAGGAGCAGAAAAAGCTGGACGCCCTGAAGACAACAGGCTATTATGACGAAGGGTTTGACGGCCTCGGCCGCCCTGTAAGAATTACGATGGAGTTCTACCGAGATCTTGCGGAGACGGATCTGTTTGAGATTTTCAACTCCGGGGACAGCCGCTTTATGATGGCTCACGGCGCAGAGGACGCGGTCATCAGCCCGAAGGCAGCCAGGGAGTTTGCTACGAAGTTCCAGATCCCTCTGACGATGTATGAGGGCGAAGGGCACTCGCTTGCAGGCGCAGCGGAACAGCTTGCCGATCAGGCCATTGCGTTTTACGGACAGAACGATGTCTGAAGCTTTGTGATTTTTTTCTTGCAAGAGAGACAGGCATCGGGTAAAATAAAAAAAATCCTGTTTTCAGAAACGGAGAAGCTGGTATGAACATCCGCAAAGCAACCGCAGAAGATATTCCCAGTGTCGCCCGTGTCTATGAGGAGATCCACGATGCGGAAGCGGCAGGGCTATCAACGACCGGCTGGCTGCGCGGGATTTATCCCGTCCGGACAACCGCAGAAGCAGCGCTGGAACGCGGAGATCTGTTCGTGCTGGAAGAAGACGGTACGATTCTCGGCGCGGGAATTATCAACCAGCTGCAGGTTGATGTATACGAGGGAGCACCGTGGGAGCATGCGGCAGCGGACGATGAGGTCTGTGTGCTGCACACCCTGGTCATTTCTCCCAAAGCAGCCGGCAGAGGGCTCGGGAAGCAGTTCATAGCCTATTACGAGACATACGCCCGGGATCACAGCTGCCCGGAACTGCGGATCGACACCAATGTGAAAAATATCCGGGCACGCCGGATATATGAGAAGCTCGGCTATCGGGAAATCGCCGTTGTGCCGACGGTTTTCAATGGGATTCCGGATGTGCAGCTTGTTCTGCTTGAAAAATGGCTCTCCTGAATTAATTTTTTTCATATCACCTGCGGTCACCAACCTCATCCACCGCCGCAAGTAAAGAAAGGAAAACAGTATAATGAAACTTGTCATTAAAATCGGCACCTCAACACTGGCTCATGCCGGCGGACGGCTGAACATCCGCAGAGTGGAAGAACTCTGCAAGGTCATCAGTGACCTGAAAAACTCCGGAATTCAGGTTATTGTGGTGTCCTCCGGTGCGATCGGGATGGGATGCGGAAAGCTCTCCATTTCAAAAAGGCCTGACGACATGGCCACCAAGCAGGCTGCTGCAGCCGTCGGCCAGTGTGAGCTGATGTATGTTTACGACAAGCTCTTTTCGGAATATAACCATACCGTGGCGCAGATCCTGATCACAGCTTCCGACGTCAAGCATGAAGATCGCTATGAAAACTTTATCAACACGCTCGACAGGCTGTTGGAGCTCGGCACCATCCCGATCATCAATGAAAATGACACCATCGCCACGGAAGAAATCGTGATCGGCGACAATGATACGCTTGCAGCGATTGTGGCCGTGAGCATCAAAGCGGATCTTCTGGTGCTTCTCTCGGATATTGACGGGCTTTATTCCGCCGATCCGCACTTTGACAGTAGTGCAACGCTGATCTCCGAAGTGCACGAGCTGGACGACCAGATTATGGCATCTGCGGGAGGGAAAGGCTCTGCCTTCGGCACAGGCGGAATGGTGACGAAACTCACGGCAGCAAAAATGTGCATGGAAAGCGGAAGCGACATGATCATCATGAACGGGAGTGATCCGAATCTGCTCTACTGCATTGCCGACGGCAAGCCGGTCGGGACACGATTTTTTGCGAAGAGATAAATTTTTATTTTTGGAAGGGATGGAAAAAACATGAAGACTTGCGATATTATCCGTAATGCTGTCGGGGCGAAGCCCTGCCTTGCCCAGCTCAGCAGTGAGCAGAAAAACAATGCCCTGCTCGCCATGGCAGATGCCATTGAGGAGCAGGCAGATCTGATCCTAGCAGAAAACGCCAGAGATATGGAAGCTGCAAAAGGCAAGATCAGCGACGTCAAGCTTGACCGGCTGCTGCTTACCGAAAGCCGCATTCAGGGGATGGCGGAAGGAATCCGCGACGTCGTCCATCTTCCGGATCCCGTGGGGAGAATTATCACCGAGCGCACCACGGCTGACGGGCTTGAGCTGAAGAAAATCTCCGTGCCTCTCGGGGTCATCGCCATTATTTATGAGAGCAGGCCAAATGTCTCTTCCGACGCGGCAGCACTCTGCCTCAAGAGCGGCAACGTCTGCATCCTGCGCGGCGGGAAGGAAGCCTATTGTTCTTCGCACGCCATTGTGAAGGCCATGCAGGACGGCTTGAAGAAAGTAGGCCTCCCGGCTGAGCTCATCAATATTATTGACGATGTCAGCCACGAGAGCGCGATGGAGCTCATGAAGGCCAAAGGGTTGATTGATCTGCTGATCCCGCGCGGCGGCGCCGGGCTGATCCGCAACTGCATGGAAAATGCCTCCGTCCCCTGCATTGAGACGGGCACGGGTATCTGCACCGTGTATGTGGATGCGAGTGCCGATCAGGAGATTGCGCTGCGGATTATCGAGAATGCCAAAACGCAGAGGCCGTCTGTCTGCAATGCGGAGGAAACCTGTCTTGTCAGCCGTGACATTGCAAAGGAATTTCTCCCGAAGCTGAAAAAGCTGCTGGTGGACGACCGGAAGGCCGCCGGCGCCGTGCCGGTTGAACTGCGGCTGAACGAAGAGGCCACTGCGATCATAGAAGGCACACCCGCCTCCCCCACCGATTTTGACACGGAATTTCTGGATTACATCCTGGCGGTAAAAGTCGTCACCGATGTAAAGGAAGCTGTGGACCATATCGCGAAACACTCCACACACCACAGCGAGGCGATCGTCACCAGGAACGAAGAAAATGCGGACTATTTTGCCGCAAATGTTGACAGCGCCGCTGTTTACATCAACGCTTCCACGCGCTTTACAGACGGCGGGATGTTCGGGCTTGGCTGCGAGATGGGCATTTCTACCCAGAAGCTGCATGCGCGCGGGCCGATGGGACTGGAAGAACTGAATACCTACCGCTATGTCGTCAGAGGCGATGGACAGGTGAGAAAATAAGCATTTTGTAGCTTTTCAATCGCTTCCTAACAAGTGCTTACTATGGCTCGCGAAGGCAACATTGTACCTCAATTTGGTGCTTCCTCGCGAGCATAGTATACGGGGAAAATACTCGAGCATTGTATAATCGTGAAGACAAAACCGAATTAATCCAAAAGAAAAAACAGCTGCTTTTGAACGGGCAGCTGTTTTTCAACGTTTATTGGGATTGTTTATTTGCCGATGATATCCGTGATAACTTCGCCGAGGATGCGGATGCCTTTTTCGATATATTCATCGGAGCCGTTGGAGAAGTTAAGGCGGATGGTGGGAACATCGCGCTCGTATTCATAGAACGGGTCTCCCGCGGTAACGGCAACACCTTTTTCAAGCGCCGCATTCTGCACATCGACGCCTTTGATTCCGTCGGGGAGCGTCACCCACATGAACATGCCGCCCTGCGGGCGCGTAACGGAGACACCTTTCGGGAAATACTTTTCGATGCAGTTGAGCATGTGCTCGACCTTCTGTTTGTAAAGCAGGCTGGTTCGGGCAATATGATCATCCAGATCATTATCCTGCAGGAACTGGAAAAGGACCATCTGACAGAACATGTTGGTGTGCAGGTCCATCGTGGCCTTGTAGGCGAGAAGCTTGTCGAAAATCTTCTGTTCGCGGCAGGCGATCCAACCGATGCGCATACCCGGAGAGACGATCTTGGAGAAGGTGCCTAGCATGCAGCACTGAGAACCGAGATACCACCCAAAGCTGTGCCCGCCCTTGCCGGCAAAGCGGAGCTCGCCGTACGGGTCATCTTCAAGGACCATGACATTGCTCTTTTTAAAGACTTCCGCTGCCGCTTCACGGACTTCTTCGGTATAGGTAAGGCCGGTGGGATTCTGGAAGTTCGGAATGAGATACATGAACTTCGGGTTCTTATCGGCAATTGCCTTTTCAAGCTCGGCAACGTCAATCCCGTCTTCCCGCAGAAGAACCGGAACGATTTCAGGATCGTAGAGGTGGAAGGTCTGCAGAGCGGCGAGATAGCTCGGGTTTTCGACAAGCACTCTGTCACCCGGGTCGATCATCACAGCGGAGAACATGTCCAGCGCCTGCTGCGAACCGTTGGTGATAATGATCTGGGATGCATCCACATCGATGCCCTTCTTCTGATAGCGGTCGGCAATGAATTTGCGCAGAGGGGCATAACCCTGTGCTCCGCTGTACTGCAGGGCCATAATGCCGTTTTCCTTGAGAACCTTGTCAGCTGCAACGTCCATTGCGGCAACCGGGAAAGAAGCCGCATTCGGCAGACCGCCGGCAAAAGTGATGATATCCGGGTTGGCGTTTGCTTTGAGGATGTTTGCCAGGAAGTCCGACTGGAAGTCAGGCTTTGACATCATTTTGGAGATAACAATATCCATGTTTTTTCCTTTCAATTTCAAATAAGGAAGTTGCGTGCTTTACTGTAGCCGTCGCGGATAGCGTGCGGGATGCGGCCGCTCTTTTCATTGTCCCCGACCACGATGACATTGTCAAACGCGGCACGGAAAACTTCCGCCATGCCGGTATCCGGTGCTACGCCGAGAGAAAGCACCACCGTGTCCGCCGGGATGAAGACTTCTTCCCCGGTGGAAACGTTTTCCCCCATGACACCCTTTTCGCAGATGGCCTTGAGCTTATGTCCCGTGTAAATTGCGGGATGATACGCATTGATGCGCTCCATCATGTCGGCAACGATCACGGAGAACATCCCGGCGCCGACGTGGTCGAGCATTTCAACAATCGAAACCTCATGGCCGGACATACACAGGCTTTCCGCACATTCCAGGCCTGTCATGCCGGAGCCGATCACAACCGCTTTGCCAGAAACAGCTGCCTTGCCGGAAATCACATCATGCGACGACACAACATTCGGCAGATCTACCCCGGGCACATTCGGAATGATTGGCTTCGCGCCGCAGGCTATCACAACGCCCGCCGGGTTCAGGGCTTTTACGTCTTCAACCGTCAGCTCCTGCCCGGTGACGACTTTGACGCCGAGGCGCCGGAGCTCTTCTTCCATGGTCTGTGCGGCATAGGTGATCTTTTCCTTGTGATAAGCCTTGTCGGCGAGGTTCATGCTGCCGGCAAGTTTTTCCGCCTTTTCATAGATGGTAACATCAAAGCCTCTGCTCTGAAGAACCACGGCTGCTTCCATGCCTGCCGGGCCACCGCCGAGGACAGCGATCGGCCTGCCCTCTCCGTCTTTCGGGAGAAGGCCGGAATCGGCAAACTCAAAGCCCGTGCGCGGGTTCAGAGCGCAGCGGATCGGCATCTGGGCGTAAAGCTGTTCGCGGCAGAACATGCAACCGAGGCACTTGCGGATGCCGAGGGAATCGCCCTTCTTTGCCTTGTCCATAAACATCGGGTCTGCGATCAGGGCGCGGCCCAGGCAGACGAAATCGGACACTTCTTCCTCCAGCATCTGCTCGGCAAACTCCGGGCTTTTGATGGTATTGGTAGCCAGCACGGGGATGGAAACTGCGTCATGTACGGCTTTTGCAACATGCTTCTTCCAGCCGGAGACGTAGGAATACGGCTCGCAGTTGGCGTTGGCGTTGAAGTTGTTGCCGTTGGAGACATTCAGGCAGTCCGCACCGGCGCGCTCGAGAATCTTTGCGATCTCCACGCCGTCCTTCACCGTCAGCGTGCCGGGAATATCGGGTGTGAACTCATCTCCCGGGAAGCGGACACTGACCGGGAAGTCCCGCCCGCAGGCCGCGTGGATGCCCTCGATCATCTCGGTATAGAAACGGCAGCGGTTTTCGGTGGAGCCGCCGTATTCGTCCGTGCGGTTGTTGTAATAGGGGCTGAGGAACTGGTGGAGCAGATATCCGTGCGTGCCAGCGAGTTCCACACCGTCAAACCCCGACTGCTTTGCGCGGACGGCCGCATCGATGAAGCGCTTCTCCTCGATTTTAATCTCTTCAACCGTCATCGCGTGGCCGGGCTTTCCGCCAGGTAGAGCGGGGATTTCACTCGGTGCCCAGGGTGCGCCGGACGGCGTGGGAGCGCTTTTTGC
This sequence comes from Oscillospiraceae bacterium, assembly GCA_017406005.1. Classification (GTDB taxonomy): domain Bacteria; phylum Bacillota; class Clostridia; order Oscillospirales; family Oscillospiraceae; genus Limivicinus. The sequence continues at coordinate 23,516 of JAFQZI010000092.1, forward strand.
CCCGTAATGGTGAAGTTGGATGAACACACGGCAATCATGCGCATGGATGGCTTCGGTGAGAAGCATCCAGTCCGTCCGGTAACGGTTTGCCGTGAGGGATAGCTGGTGGTCCCAGAGGGTGTTGTTGATGTCATCAACGGCCGTCGCCTCGATAATGATGAGGCCGACGCCGCCTTTCGCACGCTCCTCGTAATAGGCGATCGTGCGCGGACCGGGATGGGCGTCATTCTCGCCGTAGAGCACCTGCATCGGCGGCATGACCGCACGGTTTTTGATGCGCAGGGAACCGATCATCCCGGGAGTAAACAGTTTTGGATAAGTCATATTTCTTCCTTTCAAAACCTCATCCACCGTCGCAAGCGACGGTCCCCCTTCCCCGCACGGGGAAGGCTTATGAGGAATTATTGTTTAGCACAGGCCGCGGAGGGCGTCGAGGTCGATATCCTTCAGGTCCTCACGGCTGATCGACCGAAGCGCTTCGGCAAACCGGTCGATCTCTTCCGGCTGCGTGAAATAGCCGAGGGAAACACGGATGGTGCCTTTGTATGCATCGTTTTTCAGATGGCGGTGGATCAGCGCAGCGCAGTGATGCCCGGCCCTGACCGCGATATCATATTTTGCATCGAGGATCGCCGCCGCTTCCCCGCAGGTAAAGCCCGGCATATTGAGGGATACGATGCCCGCCTGGCAGCTCTCATTCGGGGCACGGTACAGCAGGATACCTTCCACCTCGCCAAGGCGCTCCATCAGATAGCTGGTCAGCTCTTTCTCCCGTTTGAGCGTTCGGGCCGAAGGCAGCCAGCCGAGAGCGGCGTGCAGGCCGCTGATGGCAACGGTGTTTTTGCTGGCGCACTCCAGCTTGCCCGGCATAGTGCGCGGCATCTCGAGGCTGGTGGACTGTGAGCCGGTGCCGCCCGAGAGAAAAATGTCGAGATCCACGCCGTTCTTCAGGTAGAAGCCCGCAGCGCCGAAGGGACCGTACAGCGTCTTGTGGCCGGCAAACGTAAGCGCATCGGCATGGAGTGCGGCAAAGTGCAGCTTCAGAAGGCCGACGGCCTGTGCCCCGTCAAGCAGCGTAAAAGCTTTATACTCTTTGGCAAGGCGAAAGATCTTCTCAGCCGGGAGGATATACCCCGTCACATTCGAGACGGCCGTGACCGCCACAAATGTGGGAGGAACCTCAGCAAACATTTTCTCCGTCTCAGGGAGATCAATCGAGAGATCCTCTGCCAGGGGGAGTTCCCTGACCGTAAAGCCAATCTTTTTGCGCAGGAGCTCCAGCGGCCGGAGAACGGCGTTGTGCTCGTACGGGGATACATATGCGACTGAATCTACCGTCCATTGTAGGCCGTGGATAATCTGGTTGAGCGCGATCGTGACAGAAGGAGCCAGGACGACCTCCGCCTGCTCTCTAGCATCCACGAGGCTGATGAGCATCTCCCGCGTCCGGCGGATCATCTCCCCCGATTCCCTTGCTGCGCGGTAGGCGCCGCGCCCGGCATTCACAGCGGATGTGCGGGCGTAGGCATCCATCGCGGTATAGACGCATTCGGGCTTCGGAAACGTCGTCGCGGCGTTGTCGAGATAGATCATCGTTTCAATCAGTCAAAATTCCGGTTGTGGTAGAAATGCCCGTCGTTGGCAAGAGGTGCAATCGTGCTGACCCAGCGGTTGGTGTAGTTGAAGAAGCCTGCAATGAAGGCTGCCTCGAGGATCTGATGGTCGTTGAAGCCCGCCTCGCGCAGCTTGTCCACCTGCTCCTGGTCGATCTCCTGCGGGTGGGCCGTGACATACCAGGCGTACTCGCAGAGGGCATAGTCTTCCTTGGAGAGCATTCCCTTGCAGGAGCGGTAGTTGTAGCTGAGCCTGTCCACAAGGGCGGGGTTTTTCCACATGCCGCGGAGATTGTCTCCATGCGTGGTGAGGCAGTAGGAGCAGCAGTTATAGGAGGATACCACGATGCCGATCATTTCCTTCTGGGCATCGGTGAGGTAGCAGCTGTCGTTATAGAGATTGGCTTTGAGATTCAGGAAGCCGATGTACTGGCTTGCATTCAGGGGCAGGACTTTGAAGAGATTGTTGATAAAGCCCCAGTTTTTCTCCATGGTTTCGACGTTTTTGTTGAATACGGCATATTCCTCATCCGTCATTTCATCGCGGTCGGGCTTCTGCAGGCGGGAGAGCTGTTCGTTGAATTCGAGTGCCATTGAATGTTCCTCCAAAAATAAAAATATTTCGGCAGACACAGCTGCCGGCGGGAATCTGTGAAAATTATAGTACACCCTCCCCCGCTTGTCAATCTCCGATAATTCTTGACAGGGACCTCTCCTGTTGTTATAATTCAAGCAATGCTGAGAAATGCAGATATAATTATTACCTGAAAAAGGAGTGTACAACATGAGTAATCTGGCATTATGGGAACAGCTGAAAACAGCAAAATCCGAAAAGTACAAATGGGTCGACCTGACTCATGAACTCAGCCCCCGCACCCCGCACTGGTATGGTTTCTCCCCGCTGAAGTGCGACCTTCTTTTTGACTATCTCGAAGGCACACCGGAAGACAAGATGGCACCGATGCGCTGCTACCAGATCTCGGTGGCAAGCCAGTACGGCACCCATGTTGATGCTCCGCGCCACTTCTGGGGCAACGGCAGGCCGATGAATGAGATCACGGTGAAAGAGCTCGTTTATCCCCTCGTCGTCATTGACAAGAGCGCAGAGTGCGCTGCTGATCCGGACTTTGTGCTGAAAATCGAAGATGTTGAAAAATGGGAAGCCGAATACGGCAAAATCCCCGAAGGCGCTTTCGTAGCCTTCCGTTCCGACTGGTACAAGAAGGAAAATCTGGACAATCCGGATGAAAACGGCCAGCCCCACTACCCCGGCTGGGACAAGGCAACCATCCAGTGGCTGGTGGAAAACCGCAACATCGGCGCCATCGGCCATGAGCCGGCCGACACCGACCCCGCAACCGTCACCACAAAGCCGGACGCCTATCCGTACCCCGGCGAGCAGTACATCCTCGAGGTTGACCGCTTCCAGATCGAAGTCATGCGCAACCTCGACCAGGTTCCGCCTGTCGGCTCCATCATCGTCTGCGCCTTCCCGAAGCTGAAGGACGGCGTCGGCTTCCCCGCCAGATGCTTCGCCATCTGCCCGGTCGACTGATCCTCCACTCCTGGCATAATAGTTATCCCCTGCGGCAAAAGATGCTGCAGGGGATTCTGTTATTTGCGGATTTCCACATCCAGGATTTTGAGGCCAAGATCCTGTTCATCGAGCAGGCGGGCAGCTCTCGAGAGGAGCCTCTCCTTGTTGGCATTGAGAAGCTTGACGGCGAGCTCGTCCTTCGCGGATTTCGGGAGCATGTCCACCACTTTGCGGATCTGGTCCGGAGGAACCGTGCTGAGTTTGGAGAGAAGCATGGCTGACATCCCCTCCCCACCCTGGATTCTATCCTTCACGAGAGGATAGTAGCGTTCCACAAAATCGCCGTAGTCGATATCATCGACGGTTATCACAATCTGCATACTGTTTTCTCCTTATGGCATTTTTAAGCGGGTTTTGAAAAAGGTAAAACGCGAATCGCGGGAACGGGTTGCGATCATACGGCGTGCCACCGCGTCATCCCCGACGAGGATCAGCAAATCGCGGGCACGCGTCACACCGGTGTAGAGGACGCTGCGGGTCAGCAGCATTCTGGACGTCGGGCTCAGCGCCAGAATAACGGCTTTAAACTCGCTGCCCTGTGCCTTGTGGACGGTGACCGCCCAGGCGTGCTCCAGCTCATTGAGGTTAGCGAAGCTGTAGAGCGTGATCTTGCCGTCAAAATCAAGGATCATGGATTCATTTTCCCTGTCGATTTTGCGGATATAGCCGATATCCCCGTTGTAGATACCGATGCCGGAGAGGGTCTGGTCCTCGTTTGTCCAGAGGAGATCGTAGTTGTTGCGGATCTGCATGATGCGATCCCCCTCGCGGAAGACAACATCCCCGTACTGCTGTTCCGCCTTTTCCCCGGAAGGAGGATTGAGCACCTGCTGCAGCTGTCTGTTCAGCCAGACTGTCCCGAGTTCCCCGCGGCGCGTTGGCGAGAGGACCTGAATTTCCTCCGGTGCGATGTGCATCCTGTTCGGGAGGCGTACGGCACACAGCTCTGTAACGGTTTCGACCGCGGAGGAGTCCTCCAGCCTTTTCAGGCGGAAAAAGTCGGACCTGTTGTTGGAGAAGTCCGGTGTCTCCCCCTCGTTGATCAAATGTGCGTTTTTGACGATCATGCTCCCTTCCGACTGGCGGAAGATCTCGGTAAACCGCACCGTCGGAAAAATGCCGCTCTCAATCATGGCGCGGAAGACGTTTCCCGGGCCGACGGGTGGGAGCTGATCGCAGTCCCCCACCAGGATCAGGCGGGCATCGGACGGAACCGCTTTGAGCAGTGCGGAGAGCAGGAGAAGATCGACCATGGAACTCTCGTCGAGAATCACGGCATCGCAGTTGAGCTGATCGTTTTCATTCTTGGAAAAGCGAACAAGATCGTTGCCTTCCTCCCTCTTTGCACCGAGGAGCCGGTGCACGGTGGAAGATTCCCGCCCTGAGAGCTGCGTCATGCGTTTGGCCGCCCTGCCCGTCGGAGCTGTGAGAATGGTTTTGAAGCCGAGACGGTCGTACAGATCGAGAATAGCGCGGATGCACCGCGTCTTGCCCGTGCCCGGACCGCCTGTGATGATGAGCAGGCGGTTGGTGAGGGCAAGCTCAAATGCCTTCCTCTGTGCGGGCGCATACGTTACGGCGCTCGCCTGTTCCAGATTTCTGATCATCCCGTCAATGTCCCTCGGCGGCTCAACAGGCATGCGGTTCATTTCCTTGAGGCGCCTGGAAAGGGTTGTCTCCGCTTCGTAAAGCTCGGGCAGATAGCATGCCGTGATGCCTTTGAGCGTCTCCCGGATGATCCGCCCGTTTTCCGCCAGATCATCCATCGCCCTAGCAGCTGGTTCTTCTTCCACGGAAATCAGTTTGCAGGCTGCAGAAATCAAATCGGGTTCCGGGATGAAACAGTGCCCGTTGCTGAGGTTGTGCACCAGCTCAAAATGGATCGCTGCGCGGATACGCTCTATGCTGTTTTCCGCAAAGCCAAGCTCGAGCGCCAGAGCGTCAGCTTCCGCAAACGTGCCGCCGATGTGCGTGGTCGCAAGCAGATAGGGATCAGAGCGGAGCATGGCCATCACATCGCCGCCGTAGTACTTATAAAGGCGGATCCCGATGACGGGGCGGACCCCGAAAGAACAGACATAGTCCACGATCCTTCGCAGGGCAGACTGCTGTCTGAACTGCTCGGAAAACTCTTTCGCCCTCTTCAGAGAGATGCCCTGGATCTGCGCCAGCTTTTCCGGGCTGGCTTCCAGAATATCCAGCGTCTTCTCCTGAAATGCTTCCACAATGGTCGTTGCCAGCACCGGGCCGATACCCCGGATTACTCCGTGAGAGAGATAACGGAAAATATCATCTGCGGTTGAGGGCGGGATGCGATTGGCAAATTCCGCCTTGAACTGCGGCCCGAACGTGGGGTGTGTCACCCACGTTCCGGATACGAGGATTTTCTCGCCCGGCGCAAGATACGGAAAGCAGCCGACTACCGTCTGCTGGCAGTCATTTTCATCCTGCAGCTTCAGAACCGTGTATCCGTTTTCCGCATTGCTGTAGAGAACGGCCGTAACCGTCCCGTTCAGTTCTTGCAGTTCCAGCTCCTGCTCAGCCATATTCCTCCATCCTGTTTTCTGTTCAGAAAGCGGTGCTCCCGCTCCTGAGTATTCCTTTCAGATACTGCCCGGTAAAGCTGCTTTCGCAAGCCGCACATTCCTCCGGCGTACCCGTGAAAATGAGTTCTCCGCCCTGATCTCCGCCTTCCGGCCCAAGGTCTATGATCGTATCTGCGGTTTTGATGACATCGAGATTGTGCTCAATGACGACGACCGTGTTGCCCGCATCCACCAGCCTGTCCAGAATATTGAGAAGCCGGTGGACATCCGCAGCGTGAAGGCCCGTCGTCGGTTCATCGAGAACATAGAGCGTGTTGCCGGTGCTGCGTTTGGAGAGCTCGGTTGCCAGTTTCACGCGCTGCGCTTCGCCGCCGCTGAGCGTCGTACTTGACTGCCCTAGCTTGACATAGCCGAGGCCCACATCATACAAGGTCTGGATCTTGCTGAGGATCCTGCTCTGGTTGGCAAAGAAGGAGCACGCCTCCTCTATGGTCATATCCAGCACTTCGGAGATGTTTCTGCCCTTGTATCTCACTTCGAGCGTCTCACGGTTGTAGCGTCTGCCGCCGCAGACCTCGCAGGGCACATAAACATCCGGCAGGAAGTGCATCTCAATCTTCAGCAGTCCGTCTCCCCCGCAGGTCTCACAGCGCCCCCCCTTGATGTTGAAAGAAAACCGGCTGCTCGTATAGCCGCGGAGCCTGGCGTCCTGCGTAGAGGCAAAGAGCTCACGGATATCGTTGAAAACACCCGTATAGGTGGCGGGGTTGGAGCGCGGCGTACGCCCGATCGGGCTCTGATCGAGGCAGATGACCTTGTCGATATACTCCAGTCCGTCGATGCCGGCGCATTTGCCCGGGCGTGTTTTGGCGCGGTTCTTTTCCGCAGCAAGCGTTTTATACAGTATCTCGTTGACGAGGCTCGATTTTCCCGAGCCTGAAATTCCACTTACGCAGACAAATTGCCCGAGCGGGAATGCGACATCGATCTTTTTCAGGTTATTTTCTTCCGCCCCGCGCACCACCAGCGTGTTGCCGTTCCCTTTCCTGCGCTTCTCCGGAACGGGGATGAATTCCTTCCCGCTCAGATAACGGCCGGTGACGGACTGCTCACATGCACAGATGTCCCCATACGTGCCGGCGCAGACGATTCTCCCACCCTGCAGTCCCGCTCCGGGTCCGATGTCGATAATATGGTCAGCTGCTTTCATGGTGTCGGTATCGTGCTCCACCACCAGAAGCGAATTTCCAAGGTCGCGCAGCCCGCGCAGCGTTTTCAGAAGCTTCTCATTGTCACGCTGATGGAGCCCTATGCTCGGCTCATCCAGCACGTACAGCACCCCCATCAGGCCGGAGCCAATCTGCGTCGCCAACCGGATCCGCTGGCTTTCGCCGCCCGAAAGCGTCGCAGCTCTGCGGGAAAGCGTCAGATATCCGAGGCCCACACTTAGCAGGAAGTTCAGCCTGGCTTTGATCTCTTTCAGGATCTGCCCGGCAATCATTTGCTCCGTGTCGGTCAATGTCAGCGTGTCAATAAACCGATAGGCAGCGGTGATAGAGAGATCCGTAAAATCGGAGATGCTCATCCCGCCGACCGTGACGGCCAGCGCCTCCTTCTTCAGTCTCCTGCCCTTGCATTCCGGGCAGGGGATCTCCGCCATGCACTCTTCGATTTCCGCCTTGATGCCCGGGCTGGTAGTCTCCGCATAGCGGCGGGTCAGGTTGTTGACAAGGCCTTCGAACTCCCGCCGCAGCGTGCCGAACCCGTCACTGCGTTCATAGTGCAGATCGAGCTTTTCGTTTCCCGTGCCGAAAAGGATGGCATGCAGCGCCTCCTCCGGCAGGGTTTTGATCGGATCGGACAGGTTGAATGCATATTTTTTGGCAAGGGCGTCGTAATACATGCGGCAGATCGAATCACCCCTGGGATTGGACCAGCCGGATGCCCGGATGCCCCCGTCGATAATGCTTAGCTCGCGGTTCGGCAGGATGAGATCCGGATCCACAAGAAGCTGCATCCCGAGGCCGGTACACTTCGGGCAGGCACCGCGCGGATTGTTGAAGGAAAAGAGACGCGGAGAGAGTTCCTCCAGAGAGATGCCGCAGTCCTCACAGGCATAATTCTGCGAGAAGGTCATGCGCTCCCCGTCCTGCGCCGTTTCCACATAGAGGATCCCTCCGGAAAGCGAAAGGGCCGTCTCGGCAGAGTCCGTCAGGCGGCGTACAACCTCCGGCTTAATCACAAGCCTGTCTACCACGATATCGATGTTGTGCTTGTTGTTTTTCGCGAGCGTTATTTCCTCGGAGAGATCCCGGATCTCTCCGTCAATCCTGGCACGGACGTAGCCGGATTTCCTGGCATCTTCCAGAATTTTGGCGTGCTCCCCCTTTTTGCCGCGAATGACAGGGGAGAAGATCTGGATCCTCGTTCCCTCCGGCAGCTCCATCACACGGTCGATCATCTGGTCGATGCTCTGCTGATGGATCTCCCTGCCGCATTTTGGGCAGTGCGGAATACCGATTCTTGCCCAGAGAAGGCGCAGATAGTCATAGATCTCCGTCACCGTGCCTACGGTGGAACGCGGATTTTTGGAGGTCGTCTTCTGGTCAATGGAGATGGCGGGAGAAAGCCCGTCGATATAATCGACATCGGGTTTGTCCATTTGCCCGAGGAACATCCTGGCATAAGAGCTCAGGCTCTCCACATACCGGCGCTGCCCTTCGGCATAGATGGTGTCAAACGCCAGGCTGGATTTCCCTGATCCGCTGATGCCTGTTATGACAACAAGCTTGTTGCGCGGGATTTCCACATCGATATTTTTCAGGTTGTTTTCTCTTGCACCTTTTACAAAAATGCTGTCCTGCATAGTACCTCTTGTTTGTAAATCACTTTATCAATAACGCAATAGAGAACCCTCTATTGCGTCGCCTCGCTGTCTGCAGGTGCTACTATAAAAGAAACAGACGGTTTTGTCAACCGCCTGTTTTTTCGTTCTTCCGTTCCGCAGAAATGCCCTCTGCCAGAGTCTCTTAAGGCATATTCCGTGTTAAGCTTTCTCCATCCAGGTGATCCCGCATTCGTCCGTCACTGCCCGGAAGCAGGCCAGAATCTTTTCCCCGTATGCCCCGAGATTATCCACCAGAATGCCGGTGTTGACAAATACAACGGCAGTTTTCTCCGCAGGCAGATCACTCAGGCAGTCCGCCAGCGCGTCAAGATTGTGCCCAAACCATTTGGGGAATCCCATCGCCTGCTCGATGGCGCAATAGGCGGACTCCCGGTCGGTCATGTCTTTCCCGTCAAGAAGATAGATATTCATTGGTTATTCCTCCCCGTAAAGCAGTGTAAAGGTTTCATAGTGGTCGCCGGTATAATAGATCAGGCCGTCGTTGGAGAAGACGATCCGCTTTGCGCCGCGGGAGCTCTTCCCCGCCGTATCGATATCGCACTCATAATAGGTTCGCCCCCGAGCCGTCGGCAGCTGTTCTTCCAGGTTTCGGAAAACATCCCCGCCGATGCTGCAGCCCGGGAAAAACTTCTCCAGGGAACCGCCCTCCCAGCCTGCCTTTCTGGCCTGGTTCTTCGTCACAAAGTTGGACGGGAGATGTCCGTACGTGTAAAGATACAGGGCGACCTCGTCTTTCGAGCTGTACCTGCCATTCTCTTTTATTGCAGACACTTTAGACGGTGTTTTCTGCGCCTCGGGCTCATAAAGCAGCGTGAAGGATTCATAACGATCACCAGTGTAATAGATCAGGCCATCATTCGAAAAAACGATCCGCCTGGATCCGCGCGAATTTCTTCCCGCGGTGTCGATATCGCACTCATAATAGGTCCGCCCTTCTGCACTCGGCAGCAGCCCTTCCCTGTTCTGGAAAACATCACCGCCGATGCTGCAGCCGGGAAAGAAGTTTTCCAGCGAGCCGCTCTCCCACCCGGCCTTCCTGGCTTCTTTCTTCGTCACATAGTTGTACGGAAGATGGCCGTATGTCCGAAGATACAGAGCGACTTCGTCTCTGGAATCATACCACCCGTCTTCCTGTACGTCTATTGCTGATTTAGACGCACCGAGGACCGCATGTTCCGGCGTCCCTTCGCTCCTGCAGATTCCGGAGCCGATGATCAGCCCGGCAGCAAGAATGGCAAGGAGCAGAAAACTCAACAGTTTTTTTCTCATAGAAGCTTCCTTTCAGAGGTTTATGGTTTGACCGGCATTTCCCCGCCGTCACTGAAAAACCGCTCCACGGCGAGAAGGCCGGCCGCCCTGTTTTCAAGCCGGTGGTTGTAAGCACTTTTTTCAATGGAAACCTCGTGCCGGCTGTCCACCCCTTCCCGCATCTCGCTGAGAAGGCGGGAAAGATAATACGGGTTGTCAAAGAGTTTCCCGTAGAAGACGATTTTACCGGGGTCAAAGAGATAGATCACGGCTTTCAGCGCCGAGGCAAGGGCTTTAACGGCCCGATCCACAATTTCACAGGCACCGAGATCCCCGTTGCGCGCAGCCTCCAGAACATCCTCCGGCTGGAGCTCTGCCAGATCCCTGTCTTTCCATCCGCTCCAGAGAAGAGGCGTTTTTTCTTCCGAAAAAGCGGAACGTGCGTCTTCACAGATGGCCGTCGGGGAGCTGATTGTTTCAAGGCAGCCTGCCTTCCCACAGGAGCAGGGCTTGCCGCCGCGGGGAATGACAGGGATGTGGCCGATTTCCGCGCACTGCTCCGACACACCGTGCCAGATCTGGCCGTTAATGGCAAGGGATGCCCCAATGCCGTATTCGCACCGCAGGAAAAACTGCGCTCCGGAAGACTTGTCGTGGGCAAGGAACATCTGTGCGGCAAAAAGCGCACGGACATTGTTCGCCATCACAGCTGGAAAGCCGGTCATCTCCTCAACACGCCGGCACAGCGGGTAGCGTTTTTCGGATAAGGCTCCGAAGCTGTCCACCACCGTCCTGCCATCGGCGGAGCAGATCCCGCGCACCGCAATGCCGATGCCGACGATCTTTTCCCGCGGGAGCTCATATTCTTCCGTCAGCGCCATCAGTGTATCACAGAGCATCTGAACCGTGCTTTCAGCCGAGGCGGAAGCAGGCAACGGGATTTCCTTCGAGAAGATAACGCTGCTGTCCAGCCAGAGGGCGGAGATGATCGCCTGGCGAAGATTGATCAGAATCCCGAGCGCACAGAAGCTATGTGGGTTCAGCTCCATCAGGATCTCACGCCTGCCTGCGCTTCCGCTTGGAAGGGCATCACCCTCCCGTAAAAGGCCCTCGGCGAGCATTTCCCCGGCGATTTTGGTGATCGCCGCCGGTGTCAGGCCGAGCTTTTCCGCCAGGCGCTTGCGGGACATACTGCCTTCCTCCTGTAAAAGGCGAAGCGCAGCACTTCGGTTCTTGCGCTTGACGCTGACCATATTGTTACCGATGATTGGCATGATTGATTCTCCCACGCAGTAAAATAACGGCTGCCCCGCATAACACAATCAGGATTCCGAGAAGCTTACGGGTCGTCAGCTGCTCATTCAGGAAAAACACACCGATAAAACAACTGAGCACCGGCATCAGCAGCAGATAGAGCTTGACCAGCCAGACTTCAAAATGCTTCAGATTCCGGTAATAGAAGAAATAGATCCCCGTCTGGGCAAGCCCTCCCAGTGTAACCAGCCACCAAAAAGACGGAGCAACATTGCCGAAGTCAAAGCTACGAACGGCACCGGTCAGCCCGGCAGATGTACCGAACAGGAGCAGAACCACAAAATTGTTATAATACGAAATCATATCCGCATCTTCGTGGTATTTCTCCTGTGCCGTTTTGATGATAAAGGCATTGGCCGACACACACAGTGCGCTGAGAAGAAAATAAAGATCAGTCGGATGGAATTCCATCCCTCCGAAGTCCACCCCCAGCACGAGCAGCACGCCGGCAAGCATGATCAGCGTGCCGATCCAGTCGGAAAGGTAGAGCTTCTTATGATAAAGGATGACCGTTGCGAGGTTGACCATCAGCACATCCGTTTTCAGCAGAGCCGTGCCCGTGCTGAGGCTGCCTCCCGCATAGCCCAGGTTGGCGAACAGATCCAGAAGAAAACCGAAAACTCCGATCGTCACGAGAATCAGCACAGCTTTTCCCTGATGGAACAGTCTGCCGAAGCTTTTATCCAGAGTAAGCTGAAGCGTCAGAAAGACAAGAGCGGCCGTTCTCAGAAGGAAGCCGGCAAGGAGAGCCGACCCGGTCACATCCACAACGATCTTGCTGACCGCATAGTAGACAGACCAGGCAACCACCATACTGGCAACCATCAGGGTATATTTCAGATCTTCCCTCATTTCATCGCTTCGAACATTGCTTTAAGCTGTTCTTCGGAGAGTTTTACGGGGTTGTTGTTCATCAGCGGATGAACGCTGCAGTCATGGCAGAGCTTCTCCAGATCGACTTCCCCGAGGTCTGCGAGGCGCATCCGGAGCCCGGCCAGTTCCTTGAGCTGCCGGATCCGATCGGCAAGTTCTGCCGTTCCGCTCAAGCCGACTGCACGGCAGAGGGCTTCCAGCCGTTCGTCCGCATTGATGCGCACAAAACTGTCCAGCGTGAAGGCGCAGGCCTCACCGTGCGGAAGATGGTAATCCTCACTCAGCGGATAGCTGCAGGCGTGGCTGGCAGCGGTCTTCGGAAGAGCAAAACTCAGCCCGCCGAGAAGGGATGCATAGGCCATCTGAGAACGTGCTTCCAGATTGCCGGGTTCGCTCCAGGCTGTCTCCAGATTGGCAAGGACCGTACGGACGGCTTCGATCGCCATCAGGTCGGGAATCGGCTGGTGGTTGACGCTCCAGTATCCCTCCAGCGCATGAGCAAGAGCGTCAAGGCCGGTGTTCATCGTCGTGCGGGGAGGAACCGAGAGGCTCATCTCCGGGTCGACGATCGCTGCCCGCGGCATGAATACAGGGTTGTTGATGGTGCGTTTTTCCTTTCCGTGGCTCATGACGGAAACCTGCGTCACCTCGCTGCCCGTCCCCGCCGTTGTGGGGACGGCTATGATGGTCAAACGCTTTTCGGGAAACGGCAGTTCCCCGTGGTAGATCGCCACCGGGTCTCCGTCACCGAGGGCGATGGCGGCTGCGAATTTTGCAGTGTCGATTGAACTTCCTCCGCCGACGCCGATCACGGCATCCGCACCGGCTTCGCGGGCGAGTTCAGCTGTCCTCACAGCACCGGACAGCTGCGGGTTGGGTTCCACATCGCTGAAGATGCAGCAGATGCGGCTGTCCTTCTGCTGTAGTTCCTGTGCTTTCGGCAGAAAATGATGCCCGCAGACCAGAACGGCTTTTTTTACGCCCAGCTCGTCAAGCACACTGCCGAGCTCTTTCAGCTTTCCCGCGCCGAACCAGATTTTAACCGGCTGGGAATAAATGAAATTATTCATAGATCCCGTCCTCAATTGCAGAAAGCTTCGCGGCAAACTTGTGCATGTTCTCGGCACGCCAGTCTTCCAGATCCTGGCACCAGGCGGTGTTCAGGAAGGTCTTCACCATCTCGATAGCCAGTTCCGGCCCGACAATCCAGCCGCCCATGCAGAGAATGCTCGCATTGTTGATGGCACGTGCCATTTTTGCGGAATAGACACCCTCGCAGGCCACGGCATAGACGCCTTTATATTTGTTGGAAACAACGCTCATCCCCGCACCTGTGCCGCAGATCAGCACGGCACGGTCGTATTCCCCGCTCTGTACACGGGGAGCGACCTCACTTGCCACCTGATAGTACGGATGGACTTCCGCGAGATCTGTAGTGCCCAGATCGTCAAATTCGATGCCTGCTTCCGTGAGCCATGCCTTGATGGCTTCCTTTACGGCAAATCCTGATTTATCGCTTCCGATTGCAATTTTCATTTCTATCTTCTCCTTTTATTACTTCAGGCTGACGGCTTCTTTTGCCGTTGCCACGATATTCTCTACAGTCAGGCCGATCGCTTCTCTTAGATAGGGCAGTTTGCCCACTTCGCCGAAGCGGTCCTGCACGCCGACGGCGCAGGCGGGGATCTTTTCTCTGGCCAGTGCTTCGAGAACGGCAGAATGCAGGCCGCCGATGACATTGTGGTTTTCCACAGTGAGAACGGCACCAGTTTTTCTGGCAGAAGCGATTACGGTGTCTTTGTCAATGGGCTTGATGGTATGGACATTGATTACTTCCGCCTGAATGCCTTCACCTGCAAGAACGTCCGCCGCATCGAGGGCATCCTTCAGCTGGAACCCGGTTGCGAAAACGGAAACGTCACTCCCCTCGCGAAGGACGTCCGCCTTGAAGAGATCAAACGAATAGTTCTCCGGGAAGACTGCCGGCAGTTCCTTGCGGAAAAGGCGCATATAGACTGCTCCGTCATAGGCGGCGAGAACGGGCATGGCCGCGCGAAGCTGCACGGGATCCGCCGGTTCAAAGATGATCATGCCGGGGATGGAACGGAGGACACCGATGTCTTCCATGCTCATGTGCGTGCCGCCGTTCAGCTCTGCCGCGATGCCCGGGTCCGTGCCGACGATTTTGACATTCCTCCCCGCATAGCAGATGGAGATGGCAATCTGGTCGCAGATCCTGCGGCTGGCAAAGGGAGTAAAGCTCTCAATCCAGGGCTTGAAGCCGTAGCTGGAAAGCCCTGCCGCGATGGAAGCCATATTCTGTTCCGCAACACCGCAGTCAAACATCTGGTGCGGGAAGCGCTCATACAGAGATCTTGTTCCGCTTGCTTTGGCAAGGTCTGCATCGAGGACACAGACATGACGGTCTTTTTCCATCAGTTCTGCAAGGCACTGTGCATATACAGCTCTCATTTCCATGGCTTATGCCTCCTTCCGAAGTTCAGCGATGGCGGCATCTGCCTGCTCCTCGCTGATAATGGTGTTGTGGTTGCCGGGCCCGAGATCGATGATCCACTGGACACCGCAGCCCTTGAGGGTGTTGAGGATAACCATCGTCGGCTTTTCGCTCCCGATGCCGAGCTTTGCATGTTCAATAGCTGCAGAAACCTGATCGACATCGTTGCCGTCTTCCACTTCGATCACATTCCATCCGAAAGCCGCCCACTTTTCGGCCAGAGGTGCAATGTCATTCACCTTTGCCACCGTGTCGTCGATCTGGAGCTTGTTATAATCCGTAAAGGCGATGAGATTATCCAGCTTCTTGGCTGGTGCAAACATGGCAGCCTCCCAGATCTGTCCTTCCTGGCTTTCGCCGTCACCGATGAGGGTATAGATCGTTGCACCGTCTCCTTCCAGCTTGGAACCGAGCGCAACGCCCACCGCGCAGGAGAAACCCTGGCCGAGAGAACCCGTCGTCATATCGATGCCGATCGTGCGGTTCATATCGCAGTGGCTGGGCAGGTTCGTTCCGCCCTGGTTCAGCGTGAGCAGTTCTTTTTTATCAAAATAGCCGCGGTTGGCAAGGGTTGCATAGACAGCAGGGCCCGCATGGCCTTTTGAACAAATAAAACGGTCCCTGCCAGGCTTCTTCGGGTCGGCCGGGTCGATATTCATTGCTTCAAAATACAGCACAGAAAGCAGCTCGACCACCGAAAGGCAGCCCCCGATATGCCCGACGCCGAGATGGCCGATGCATTTGAGCGTGTCACAGCGGATGTCTCTGCTGATCTCTTTCAGATTCTTATTCAATTCCGATTTCCTCCTTGGCGGATTGATTAATTATTCTAAGCAATTGCAGTTTAATCCCTCTTGGGCACTTTGTCAAGACGAACCGTACCGGAATCAGAGATTTTAACAAAAATCTTTTCTTCTTTCTTTCGGTATTTCTTGACAGATCCTCGATCGGAGGGTATGATTGGTCAAGAGCGTTAAATAATTTTTCCACTGATGAACATCCAAGGAGGTTCCCATGAGTTTTTCCGCTGTTTACATTCCTGTCGGGGTCCCGACGTTCCATCTTGAAAGTGCACAGGACCAGTTTGACCGTTCCGTAAAACTTCTTAAAAGTGTGGACGAATCCTTTATCTGCCCGGATAAGATGCTGTTGACCCTCGATGACCTGCGCAGCTATCTGGACGGGATCAACCCGGACCTGATCGTTTTCCAGAACCTGACGTTTGCCAACGCTGCCTATATGTCGGAAGTACTGCGCCGTTTTGACTGCCCGCTCCTCCTCTGGACGCTGCGGGAACCTGTCATTGACGGCGGGCGTCTGCGCCTGAACTCCCTTACGGGTGCCTATTCGGCAGCAAATACCCTCCGCGCCTTTGATGAACGTCCCTTCTCCTATGTGTTCGGCTCTCCGGAAGAAGATGCTGTCCGTCAGGCCGTAACGGACTGCGTGAAAGCCTCCGCTGTAAAGAAGGCTATGAAAAGCCTGCGCCTTTCGGCAATCGGGCATACCCCTCAGGGTTTCGGCTTCGGCCGTGCACTTGACAGTGAGCTGATGAGCACCTTCGGCGTGGAACTGGATGCGATTGAAGCGCGTGAGCTGATTGATATGGCGAAAAGCTACACCGATGAGGAATGTGCGGAATATCTCGACCGGTCCTTTGCGATGACCTGCGGCCTTGACGAAACACCGGAACGCAACCGTCTCGACCACGCACGTCTTTACAAAGCCTATACGGACTATGTGAAGTCCCACCGCATTGGTGCGCTGGCAAGCCGCTGCTGGCCAGACTTCTTTACCTCCTTCGGCACGCCGGTCTGTGCGGTTCTCTCTCTTCTGAATAATGACGGCATTGCAGCAGCCTGTGAGGCAGATGTCTACGGCGCCCTTTCCATGTGGATCGGCATGCAGCTCAGCGGCGAACCTGTCTTTTTCGGAGATCCCGTCTCTCTGGATGAAAAGGAAAACACCATCACCTTCTGGCATTGCGGTGCGGCTGCCTGCTCTCTTGCACGACAGGACACCGGAGCGGTGATCGGCGTCCACCCGAACCGGAAGATTGGCCCGGCCATGAACTTCGGCTGCGAGGCTTTCCCGGAGGCAACCATCTTCCGGATTGGGAGAGAGGCTGACGGTAGCTTCCGCTTTTTCCTCGCGGAAGGAGAAGTGCTCGACAAACCGAGGCAGTTTATCGGCACATCGATTGTGGTGAAAACCGACACCTTCAGCAGAGACGTCGTTGAAGAAAGCGTTCTGGACGGGTTTGAACCGCATTTCGTAATCATCAAGGGCCGCTGGTCAGGCGCGCTGCGCGTGCTTGCCGAACAGTTCGGCTTTGACGTCTACGATTATTAAGTGAAGAAAGAATCCAGAATTGTACAGGTGCTCTCTGCCCTGATCGACCTGATCTGGGCAGGGCTTTTATGGCTATTCTGCTCTCTGCCGCTGATCACTGTCGGCGCTTCCAGCACGGCGCTCTATTATGCCATTGTAAAGAGCATCCGTCATGAGAGAGGGCGCGTCAGCGCATGTTTTTTCCATGCCTTCAAAACAAACTTTCGGCAGGCAACAGCCATCTGGCTCCTGATGGTGCTGTATGTACTGATCGGGGTCGGCGATGGATACGCCTTCTCCCGCATGGGATTTGCAGAGAACTCCCCTCTCATCGTTTTCAGCCGCGTAATCCTTCTCCCGGTTCCGCTTCTCTTCCCCTGGCTGTTTCCCTTTCTCTCCCGCTTTCAGAACACCGTAGGCGGCACGATACGATACTGCCTGTTTCTCGCCGTGCACCATTTCGGCCGAACACTGCTTCTTGCAGCGGAACTGGCACTGTTCCTCCTGATCTGCTGGCTGATCCCCTTCCTGATCCCGCTGCTGCCCGGTGCCTTCTGCATGCTGATGAGCCTGCATCTGGAACCGGTGTTCCGCGGCCTGACGCTGGAGCAGGAAACCGATGCGGCAGACCCCTGGTACAATGAATAACCGATCGGAGGCTTCCATGTTTGAATTTCGTTTCCCCGATGAGAATACAGCTGAACTGTTCGGCAGCGGCAAGCTGCTGTTTCGCCATACCGCATCTTCCCCTGCGCTTTTTCTCGGCCGTGGCAGAGAAACCATCCGCATGTTCCGCGGGAATTTTGACATCTCGGACAGGATCATTGAACGTATTGCTCTTGTCTTTGCCGGCCATCATACAGAAAACGGAAAGCAGGTTTTGTGTTTTACGCATCCCTGCCTGCAAGGGGAATTCCATCTGACGGCGAAGGAAGAGAACGGGATGCTGCATCTGTCCGCCTCCTGCGGAGATGCTTCTTTCAACCGGTTCTGGCTTCGCCTTGCTGCAGAGGACGACGAACACGTTGTCGGAGGAGGAGAGCAGTTTTCCGCCCTGGATCTGCGGGGCAGGCTGTGGCCGATCTGGACGAGAGAACAAGGCGTCGGGCGGAATAAACTCACAGAAGTAACCCGCCTCGCCGACGCTCTTGACGGAAGCGGCGGAGATTATCACACGACCTTCTTCCCACAGCCGACGTTTCTCTCCTCCCGCCGCTACTTCGTGCATGTTGATAACTACGAGTATGCCGAGCTGGATTTCCGTGAAAAGACATTCCATGAGATCGGCCTCTGGAGCACGGCGCTCCGGCTGACGATCTGCTGCCGCGAAACCTTCCCTGCCCTGCTGGAATCTCTCACGGAGCTCCTCGGCCGCCAGCTTCCGCTGCCGGACTGGAGCATGAAAGGTCTCTGGCTCGGAGTACAGGGCGGAACGCAGCGCGCCACCGAACTGGAAAAACGCTGCCGTGAGGGCGGCATGGATATTTCAGCTGTCTGGATTCAGGACTGGGAGGGCAAACGCGTCACTTCCTTCGGATCCCGCCTGCAGTGGGATTGGCGCTGGAACCGGGAACGGTATCCCGATCTGGACAAGGTGATCGCGGAAGACAGCGAGACTGCATGGATGGGCTACATCAACCCTTATCTGGTGGAAGGCGGCGTTCTCTTCCGGGAAGCGAAAGAACACGGCTTCTTTGTTCGCCGTACCGACGGAACGGATTATCTGTTTGATTTTGGGGAATACGACTGCGGCGTCGTTGACCTTACAAACCCGGAGGCTTTTGACTGGTATAAAAACGTCATCCGGACGAACCTGATCGGGATGGGCTTCCGTGGCTGGATGGCGGACTTCGGCGAATATCTCCCCGCCGATGCTGTCTGTTACGGCGGCTCCGGGCTGGAATACCATAACAAATGGCCGATGCTCTGGGGAAAATGCAACCGTGAAGCCGTGCGCGATGCCGGGAAAGAGGGCGAGATCGTCTTCTTCATGCGGGCCGGTGCGGCAGGCAGCCAGCGCTATGCACCCCTGATCTGGGCCGGTGACCAGTGTGTCGACTGGTCGGAAGATGACGGGCTCCCATCCGTCATTACGGCTGCGCTCAGCCTCGGGCTGAGCGGATTCGGGCTGCATACCTGTGATGCCGGCGGATACACGACGCTCTTCCACCTGAAACGGGACAGGGAGTTGCTGCTCCGCTGGCTCGAATTTGCCTGTTTTACTCCTGTCATGCGCACGCATGAGGGCAACCGCCCCGAAAGCAACGTACAGCTCTATGACGACAGCGAGATCATCTCCTCTGCTGCCCGCCTCACCGGTATCCATGACGCGCTCTTCCCCTATCTGAAGAAATGTGTGGAAGAAAATGCTCAGACCGGCTTGCCTGTCATGCGCCCCCTCTTCTTTGAAGCACCGGAGGAAGAGACTGCCTGGTCCCACCGCCTGTATTCCTATCTGCTCGGACAGGACCTGCTTGTCGCGCCTGTTGTGGAACCCGGAACGGATCTCCGGAAAGTCTGGTTGCCGCGTGATGAATGGATCTCTCTCTGGTCCCACAAAGCTTATCCCGCCGGCTGGTCGGAAGTGCCTGCCCCGATGGACAAACCTCCTGTTTTTTACCGTTCCGGTTCAGCCTATTCGGAACTGTTCGCTTCCATCGCTCAATCATTTGGCTAAATTGCACAGTTTTTCTGTCCTGTTTTTGTTGAAAACAGACAAAAAAAGTTTTTTTGCTGAGAGACTCCCACAAAATGCTTTACAATTATTGCGGGAGTCTCTATAATATTGACAAAGCTATTTTTTTAATAGCAATTAATTAATCTTGTTAATTAAAGGAGAAACCAACATGAAGAAACTGTTCGCACTGGTTCTGTCAGTCGCTCTCTGCCTTTCCCTGGTCGCTTTTGCGGTACCGGCATCAGCAGACGGCGAAATCGTCATCAACTTCCCGAGCATCTGGGTCGGGACGGACTCCAAGGCTCCCTACATGGCCGAAATGATCGAGGCTTTCAATGCCGAGAATGCCGGTTCCATCAAAGTTGTCGTCGAAGAGCAGCCTGACTACCAGGCATATCGCGACAAGATCCGCACCACCATTACCACCGGCAGTGCTCCGGACCTTTGCATCCTTGACACCACGTTTGATATCAAGGCTTTTGCCGAATCCGGCAAATTCATGGATTTGACCCCGTATCTCGATGAAGGCTGGGGTGCCAACTTCACAGACGGTGCTTTCGACGCCTGGAGTGTTGACGGCAAAGTTTCCATTCTCCCGTTTGAAGCTGCTGTATTCACCCCGATTTACAACGTAGAGATTCTGAAGGCTGCAGGCTGGGATCACTTCCCCGCAACCTACACCGAGTTCTTCCAGATGGCTGAAGATGTCAAAGCTGCCGGCTACAACGTGATGGGCCAGATGGCAGGCGACAATGCATGGACCTCCATGCTCTGGTACTCCCTGCTTGCAGAAGCCATCGGCGGCAAGGACGTCTATGCGGACGGTCTGAGCAATCCTGCTTTTGTGGAAGCTGCGAAGGTGCTCAAAGAGATGTACAACTACACCTTTGACGGAGCTGTCTCCGCTGCTGCATCCGACGTCAACGGCCACTTCCTCGCACGTGACACCGCTATCTATCTCAACGGCCCGTGGTGGATCGCCAACTTCTATAAAGAAGACAACGCAGTGGATGGTGTTCTGCTTGCTGACGTCTGCGAAGTGGCAACCAATCCTTCCTATGAAGGCGGAAAAGGCGAAGGCGGCCTTGTAACGACCGTTCAGGGATTTCTCGCTGCTGCCAAGCAGGACGATCCTGCCAAGGAAGCTGCTGTTGTAAAGTTCCTGCAGTACATCTCTGAGCCTGAGCGCGTTGCCCAGTGGGCTTTGAGCTCCGGTGCCATGTTCTTTGTCAAGTACACTCCGTCTCCCGACACGTCCGTGATTTCCCAGAAGGTTACCGAAGTTGCAAACAACGCAGCTTACACCATTTTGCACGTCAACGGCGCATTCCCGACCGCTTTCTCCACCGAATTCCCGGCTGCTGTTTCCGCACTGGTTCTGGGTGAAGTGGACGAGCAGGGCTTTGTCGATCAGCTCCAGCTGGCCATTGATATGGCATAATCTTCCCAGTTTTTATTCCACACGCAATCGTACATTCAACAGGCTGCGGCAGCCCCGCAGCCTGTTTTAGATGAATCTCTCCTGAAGGGGGTATCCCGTTGAAACTGATCCGATCTGACAGGAAGGCGCTCTACGCCTTTATGGCTCCGGCAATCATTGTAATGATCCTGTTCTTTGTCATTCCGGTTCTCTATGTAATTGTGGTGAGTTTCCTGAAGTGGAACGGCATCGCTGCACCGGCTTTCAACAACGTCAAAAATTACGCGCTGCTGATGAAGGACAAATCCTTCTCCCGTTCGGTCATCAACAACATCATCTGGGCCCTGGTGGCCGGCTTTGTTCAGGTCCCGCTCGCCATGGTCATGGCGATCATCCTTTCCCGCAAGCCGAAGGGCTGGAAGTTTTTCCGGACGGTCTATTTCTTCCCGCAGGTGATCTCCGGCATCGCCCTCGCCACCCTGTGGCGTGCCATTTATAATGCGGAACACGGTATGCTCAACGGGCTGCTCCGTGCCTTCGGTCTTGGCGCTGCGGCGAAAGACTGGCTCGGCACCATTCAGACGGCTTTTCCGTCCGTCTTGATCTACTGGGTGTTCTATATCGGATATTACATGGTCATTATGATGGCGGATATCACAACCATTGACACCTCCTATTACGAGGCTGCCACGATCGACGGCGCTACGGACTTCCAGCAGGCCATCTATATCACCATCCCATTGATCAAGAAGACTTCCCTGCTCACCTGCGTAACGCTTGCAAGCGTGATGGGGCTGCGTCAGTTCGAGCAGGTGTATATGCTGACAAACGGCGGACCGGCGAATACCACCTCCACCATCGTCCTCTACATGTACAAAAAAATGCAGAATGCCAATTACGGAATCGCAAGCGCCTCCGCTGTCATCCTGATCCTTGTGGGTATTGTCTTTATCGTATGCATCCGTAAGCTGTTTGAGGGCAGAGGCGACCGTCCCCCGGTTGTAAAAACCGCAAGGAGGGCCGTGAAATGAGTGAAACAAGGCTTCGCCCCGCACTGAAAGGGAAAGAACTCGTCCTTACAATCCTCCGCTGGATTCTGATCATCTTTTTTGCGGTATATACGCTCTTCCCGTTGATCTGGCTGGTCATTTCTTCGCTGAAGACAAACTTTGAGTTCCTCGCCCAATCCCCCTTTTCCCTGCCGTCAAAACCGCAGTGGTCCAATTACATCAACGCACTCACGGTTTCCGGGCTCGGGCGTATGCTTCTCAACTCCGTTTTCGTCGGGCTGCTCGCTACGCTTCTGAACGTTATCATTGCCAGCATGAGTGCCTACTGCATTTCCCGCTTTCGCTTCAAAGGAAGAGAGAAGATCTTCACCCTCTTTACCGCGGGCATTCTCGTTCCGCTCAATGCGCTGATGGTCCCCTACTTTGTTATCATCAATAAACTCGGGCTATACAACACTTACGGTGGAATGATTCTTCTCTACTGTGCGATCGGCATCCCGATGTCAACCTTCCTGATCCGCGGGCTGATGGATTCGATCCCCATGGAAGTAGAAGAGGCTGCCTATATTGACGGCTGCGGCTTCTTCGGCAGATTCTTCCATATCCTCCTGCCTCTCAGCCGGACCGGCATTGTTACGGCAGCAACATTCGAATTTCTAACCTGCTGGAATGAATTCGTTTTCGCCAACCTGATCGTTTCTTCCGAAAAACTGCGCACCATTCAGGTGGGCATCCGGTATTTTACCAATCAGTTCTCGACAGACTATGTTTCGATGTACGCCGCCATCGTGATTTCAATCATTCCTTCCATCCTCGGATACGTTCTCTTCCAGGAGCAGATTATTGCAGGTATGACCAGCGGTGCTGTCAAAGGATAAGAAAAAGATAGCGGGCCGAAGCGATAAACGCCTCGGCCCGTTAATGTAGAATAACCAGATGAATCGCAGATGCGGTTCTTTTTTATTTTCCGGATTTTGCGATTTTGTAGATTCCGACGGTGAGCATCGGGACCACGTATACAATCAGGAAGCCCCAGCAGATGGTGCCATAGCCCTTGGCAATCAGCCCGGTCAGACCGAAGGTGGAAACCGCAACACCGAGGAGTGTAAGACCGATGGCGATGACAGGGCGTACCCAGGACGGTGTGGAATCGCCGCTCTTTGCAGCGGAAATTTCAATACGGTCGTCGACAGCCTTGATGAAGCCGGAACCGGTTTCAATCAGGGTCCCGAAGAGGACGATTTCAAAGATCACATACAGCCAGCGCATATCGAGCTTGCTGAAGATTGCGGAAACTGCCGTGCTGTTGTTGTTGGCATTGAAGACTGCCTCAGGCAGAGCACCGCCCATGGCAAGCAGGAGCAGGAATGCCGGAACAACGCCGATGATACCGGCCAGCAGACCGCAGACAACCGCCTGCTTTCTCGTCTCGCATTCACGGACTGTGTACAGGATAGCCGGAACAATACCGAGGTTGTAGAAAGAATACTTGAAGCCGTCGACAATAGCGCTGCCGAGGCTCAATCCTCCGACCGTCGAGGTAATGGTCTCGCCGGATGCATTTACAAACTCCTTCGTGTATTCACCGCCGCCGGCTCCGAATGCCTCTTTGATCATAGGACCGAAGCGTACAAAGCAGATGACCATAAACACGGCATACACAGCGTACAGCACATAAGACCAGAAGGACAGCACCTTCTCAATCGTCTCCGTGCCTCTGAGAATCAGATAGATGATGCCGACAGAGAGGATAATGATACCGATCCAGCCGCTCCAGCCGGTCAGATCCGAGATCATGCTGCTGGCTGTTGCATTGATAACACCAAGCACGATAAGCATCAGGATGATGTAGCAGACCTCATACAGATAGCCGACAGGTCCGAGCAGCTTCTGGCTCATGGTATTGTAGTCATAGGTCTTGAAGACACGGCAGAACTCGAAAGTTGCTGCTGCCACAACTGCCCATACAAGCGTCGTGACGATCATGCCGACGATTCCTGACCCCATACCGTGAATCCCGAAGTACTGCGCTATTTCGTTACCAGTGCCGTAACCGCCGCCGATAACGACAGACTGGAACAGAAAACCGGGTACCAGGTAACGAAAGAGTCCGAATTTTTTCTTCTCCATAAAGATTTCCTCCTTATTCTATTTGCAAAACCGCATAGCGGTTGTTGCCGAAATTAATGCTGCAGGACGATGGAATTCTGATCGCACATGAATTATCCTTTTTCCAGATCCTCCAGAGCATCCGTCAGGCGGGAAAGCGATTGCAGCTTCGGAACACAAAGCCGGACATAACGCTCATCCAAACCTTCGAAATCCAAACCTGACAGAGCATAAACTCCCCTGTCCATCAACTTCCTCTGCAAATCCCCCTCTTCCTGCAACATCAGTGTGCAGATCGGGACCCGCTCGTCAGTACACAGCATCTGGATCCGTGTTCCGATCTTTCCTGCGATCTGCCGTTTGGCATCGGTAAAATCGGCTGCATGGGAAACGGGAAATTCCGGATCAGTCAGTGCTGCCGAACATGCCCGGCGCTGAATATCACTGAGCACATAGGGATTGCTGCACTGACGAAGCATCGCTGTCAGTTCGCTCTGCAGTACCAGATACCCGGCACGCAGGTTCGCCAGCCCGAAGCCCTTGGAAAAGGTGCGGATGATGATCAGATTATCATACAGATCCATGAGGGTCATCGCACTCTCTTCTCTCGGGAGAAAATCGCCGTATGCCTCATCAACAACACAATAGGCTCCTGCCGCAACAGCCGCCTCGCAAAGGCGTTTTACATCACTCAGGGGCATCGTCTGGCCGGTCGGGTTGTTCGGCCTGTCCAGATAGATGAATGCCGTCTTCTCCGAGAGTACCCCGAGAAGATCATCGGCAGCTTCCGTGCCCTTCTCGTCGAAGCGCATCGGAACTCCACGGTACTGGAAACCGAACCGTCTTGCACTCTCGACCATATCCGTAAAGGTCGGGAAAAAGCCCAGGACCTCATTTCTCCCGCCCTGTGCGAAAAGATTGTTCAGGCAGTAGATTCCGGAAACACTTCCGTCCGAGAAGAAGAGCATATCCTGCGTCAGCTTTGCATAATCCCGCCAGAAAGAACAGACGCTTTCATAAAGGCAGGTATCATGCGGATAATCCTGCAGATGCTTCAGATCAATATTCCGCAGGGACTCTGCTGCAGCGGGCGGATACCCGTAAGGGTTCACACCCATCGTGCAATCCAGAAGAAGAGCGGGATCAGGAGGGGTTGCTACCGCATAGCTTCTTGCGGGAACCGTCAAAGGTGTTCGGAACGGGTAATTCATTATTTCACCATCCTGCGCGGAACGACAGAACACTGTCGTCTATCCTACCGGCAAGGAAGTCCTCTATCGATTCATCGATAATGCCGAACGCAGTCTTCAGCTGGTCATCCGTGATGACAAGAGGCGGCTGGATACGCAGCACGTTGCTCCCCAGAGAGATGACGATAAGCCCCTTTTCATAGCAGCGGAACAGGATTTTGAAAGTGGCATCCGGATCGGGAACTTTTGTTCCGTCAGGAAGGGTGCTGCAGATTCCGATACCCATCGACATACCAATTCCCCGTACAAACTGTACGATATCAGGATGCTTCTCCTTCAGAGCCTCGGCCAGGGTCCAAAGCGTTTTGATGTGGTCCTTCAGGTCCTGCTGGAATTCCGGCGTCTGATACAGGTCAAAGGCTGCAACGCCTGCTGCACAGGCAGCGGCATTCCCGCCTAGTGTGAACAGGTGTGCCGGTGCAGGCAGACAATCCATTATCTCTTCGCGGGCCATGAAAGCTCCGAGTGTCAGACCGCCTCCGATGGATTTGCCCATGATGATTCCGTCCGGGACTATGTCATAATGCTCGATGGAAAAGAACTTGCCTGTACGGTAGAATGCCTGCTGCACTTCTTCGCTGATGAAGAGAATACCGTGCTTTTTGCATAGCTCAAATAGCTTTTTCATGAAGATCGGGTGTGCCGGGAGAATACCTGCATCACCCTGGATTGGCTCTATGACCACTGCGGCAACTTCACTCGCAGGCATCCATGTGGAAAACGCTGTCTCAATGGCGGAGACACAGTCTCTCTCACAGATTTCGTCGGGAACATCATTTCCGAAGTATGGAAACGCATAGATTTCCGGAAGAAACGGGCCCATCTTTTCGTGCATCTTCGGAGAGCATGTCGTCATGGTTGAGGAGCCGTAAGTATTACCGTGATAGCCGTTGATAAAGACGATGATCTTCTGCCGCCCCGTAAAGGCACGGGCAAACTTGACTGCACAGTCATTGCCGTCCGAACCGCAGTTTCCGAAAGCAACCTTGGCCTTCACGCCGCCGGGATAAACCGAAACCAGACGCTCGGCGTATTCTACGGTACGCTCATTGTATGTATAGGCAACAGCGTATTGCGAAAAACGGTCCAGCTGTTCCTTGATGGCTTTTGTAACAACAGGATTTGTGCTGCCCATGTTCAGGGAAGATGCGCTGGAGAGAAAATCAATATATTCCTTTCCTTCCACATCCCTCAGGATGGCACCTTCTGCACTTTCGATCACCAGCGGATAGTAGGCAAGCCTCGAACAGGGGGCTATAACCGCTTTATCACGTGCAACAATTGCCAGACTTTTTTCGTTATCCATTGTGAAGACCTCCGTGTACCAGCTTTAGTCGGATTCTGTATTTAGTCATTTAAATTGCTAATAATTTGTGAAAAAATAATAATGGTAAAATAGCACAGATTCAGGCGGCATGGTCGTTTTCTTTCTTGACTGTAATCAGACGTAAAATCAGACATCGTCATATAAGGACATTATTGTTCATATTCTTTAAACATCGCGGAGCCCCTTCCGTCATATCAAACAAATCAGTTCCTCAGGGGAAAAATATGAGTGTACAAAGACGCTAAATTGCATAAAAAAGAACCGGGATCCGAAAAGATCTCGATTCTATCTTTTTTTATTGTATTTCCATGAAGTTTTGTCATATCAGCTTACAGCGGAAGCTGTTTTCGTAAGAATTTCCACATATTCCTGTGCAAGCGGAGAAAGCGGCAGTGCTTTGTGTTTAATCCAGCCTGTTTTGCACTTCGGATAATCCCGTATAGGAATAAAGCGAAAATTGTTTTTTGCATAGAAGCTGTTGTATATTTCATCGTCATCCGAGTCGATCATGACAGCCCCGGTCTCAGAAACAAGACGCAGCGCCAGCCCAAGATCGCTGACCACATATCGCCCCGGATATCCATCCGGAATCATTTTGTGCTCCCAGGCATGATCCGTCGGTGTGGCATAGTTTTCCAGATGCGGGTAACTCGCAAGTTCCTGTAATGCAATCGAATCCAGATTACTGTGATACAGCGGATTATTCGGTCCGACCATCGCCCCGAGCTGACGCCGGGCAATCACTTGATACTCCAGGTTCTTCTGTTCAAGTTTCCGAAGTGTAACCTCTTCCGTATCAGAAAACAAAGTGATGATACCGATCTCACAGATACCTTCTCCCACCAGTTCAATGACGGTCTGAAGCGAAACCTCCTCAATAGAAGCGTCGATTGACTCCGTAGCGTACTTCTGAAGGAATTCGGCAAATGCGGCGTTTGCCATAGAACAATACATGCTTGCAATGTGTAGCAATCGGTCTGTACTTTTTGAGGTGATCCCGCGCAGGTAATAGATCCTGCTGCAGATCTCCCGCGCATGGTTATATACCGTTGATCCGAATGGCGTCAGATTGACACCGTTGGAATGGCGAATAAAAACAGCCTCGCCAAGTTCCTCTTCCAGACGTTTCATGGAAGTAGAAAGAGAGGAACGAGCCAGATACATCTCTTCCGCCGCAGTATTCATACTTCCGCATTCGACAATTTTGATCAGCTGTTCCAACTGCTCAATCCTCATAAGCCGCACTTCCTTCTGAACAGGTCCCATCCAAGGCAAATTCCGGCTGAAAACCGCCGATTTACTCGTTTTATATAATATACATGCAGACTGAGTAAAAAAACAATATATTTTTCGGATAATTATAACATAACCTGTATGCTCTTCACACGCCCGATTTTTTGAACAATATTAGTCTAAAAGATTAACATCCATGACGCCGACCCATGCATGTCGGGTGACGCCGTCAAAAGATAACCACAACAAATAAGCAGGAAACCTCCTTAAAACAGAAGAGGTTTCCCCTTTCTGATTCAGGAGGTATTCCTTTATTTACAAAATATTGTCAACAATCGCGATCGTCTGTCCGTCTTTCTTATATACTCTTGGCACTCGTTCACCTAACGCACAAACAATTTCATAATTGATGGTTCCGTTTGCTTCAGCGATACGGTTGACAGAAGTTTCTCCGTCAGCCCCGTATACAACAACCTCGCTGTTAACCTTTGCATCGAGGTTATCCGTCACATCAATCATGCACTGATCCATACAAATTCGGCCGATAATCGGTGCCATTTTTCCTTCAACTTCTACCATCGTACGGTTACGGTAATTAGACCTCCAAAGCCCGTCCGCATAACCAATCGGGATAGTAGCAACTCTCATTTCGTGATCAGCCCGG
Organism: Oscillospiraceae bacterium; assembly: GCA_017406005.1. Lineage (GTDB taxonomy): Bacteria > Bacillota > Clostridia > Oscillospirales > Oscillospiraceae > Limivicinus. Next base: position 52,151 of record JAFQZI010000092.1, read on the forward strand.
TACTCTCTGCCGTAACTGATGCAATCACCGGGATAAATCGTCTTGATGTGGTCAATAATGGTCTTCAGAGTCATAACAGGGCACAGCTTCGAGGAATTCTGCAGTACTCCGGACGGCTGCAGGCCGTAAAGCACAATCCCGGCTCTAACCATATCAAGATGTGTTTCCGGATAGTCAAATATCCCGGCACTATTTGAACAATGGCGGATGGAAAAGCGTACACCTTTGCCAGCTAAATAGCTTATAGAGTTCATAAACTGATTAAACTGTAGAAGGGTGTACTCTTTACCTCCGTCACCTTCATCAGCAGAAGCAAAATGTGTAAAGATACCTTCCACGTGTAAACCGGGTAAAGTGCAAACGCCGGCAGCCAGGTCCAGCTCTTCCGGTGTACATTGAAAACCGATTCGACCCATCCCGGTGTCGAGCTTGATGTGAATGTTGACTTCCACCCCCTGCTCTTCAGCGTACCCGGAAAGAGCCTTCCCATATTCATAAGAAAAAACGCATTGTGTTATTTTGTGTGCTGCAAGCTCTTCTGCACATTGAGGGTCGGTGTATCCAAGGATAAGAATCGGAATGGAAATCTCCGCACTCCTGAGCTGAATCGCCTCTTCAATATTCGAAACAGCCAGAAAATCTGCGCCAAGCTGTTCATAGAGTCTGGATAGCTGAACAGCTCCATGTCCGTATCCATTCGCTTTAACCACACAGCAGAGCTTTGTTTCCGGCTTTAACCGGCTCCGAATAACAGAATAGTTATATTTTGCTGCATTCAGATCAATAATTGCCCACGTTCTCTTTTGAAATGGCTTTAGTTTCATGTTCCGCACCTCTTGAATACTCTTTCCAATTTTAATAAATATTATTATCCTTTTTCATTTTACCAGATGTACGCAGCAGACAATTCTGACATCAATATAATATCCGACATGTGTCTTACATCCGGGTTTCCGTTATCGCGCACGCAAGCAGAATTGCCGCACCGACGAGCCCGGCTGTCGAAAGAGTTTCCTTCAGGATCAGCCAGGAGAAAAGCGCAGTCATCACCGGGCAGATACATTGCAGCATGGAGACCGTCCTGGCAGACAGCTTTCTGAGAGCATTGTTCTGCAGCAAATAACCCGCGACAGTACAGGCAAGTGCCAGATAGAGAATTACAGCCCAGTGGATGCCGGTGGCAGCTTCCAGGTGTACTCCGTGGTCAAACACCAAAGCACAGATCAGCGCCATCGCCACAGATGCTGCAGCCTGTACAGCGGTGAGTGTCACGGAATCGATTCGTTGTAGTGAGCGTTCTCCAAAGATCAGTGATCCGGAAACAAGCAGTGCAGCAAGAAGAGCTAAAACTTCACCCCAGCCAAAGCCGGAAAGCCCGCCCAGGCCGCACAGCAGGTACAGCCCGAGCACTACAAAAAGCAGCACCGGGATATGCTTTCTGTCAAGGGGCTTTCGGAATACAGCAACTGCAAGCAACGGCGTCATCACAGTAGAAAGAGAACGCAGGAAAGCAACTGACGTGGCAGCCGTCAATCGAAGAGCGATGTTTCCGACCACATAAGCCCCGCCCGTGCAAAGCGCGGGAAGAATCCAATCACGCCACGAGCATGCCTTCAGACCGGTAAGGATTCTCCGTCCGAAGGCTGACAGCAGAAAAACAAGCGCAATACTGTATCGAACAGTGAGCAGCGAGAATACCGGAAGAACTTCATATGCTGATTTGGATATGGGATCCCCAAAACCATATAAGGTGTTCTGCAGGAGAATCAGAAAAACCGGAAGCCATTCCATCATATTCCCTCCACAACTTCTCTCTGAAAGCATTCCGAACTATGAGAATAGTTTATCAGATCACAGGGTAAGAAGTCAATCCCCATCCCATGTTTCCCCATGAAGATACTGCGATGCGCCGATAAGCGGAAAGAAATTGTTGAAATTGCATAAAATTCTTATATTATCCAATGATACAGAGAGTGTCCTTTATTGTTTCTGCCCTAATCTGACTTGACAAACAGGTATAAGAATGTTAGTATTTATACAAATGAACGTAAAGAATTACGTTCTGCAAAAATACATACAAAGGAGAAAAAACATGAAAAAAACACTTGCGCTGGTAATTGTTATGGCACTTGTATTTGTCTGCGTCTTCGCACAGGGTGCATTTGCTGACAATTATCCATCAAAGACTGTTGAAGCCATGGTTGGTTGGGGTGCCGGCGGTGGCGGTGACATCGTCTTCAGAGCACTCGCTGAAGTATTTCCGACTTATGCCAATGGTCAGCAGATGGTCATCAAAAATGTTGCCGGAGCTGCAGGCCTCACAGGTGCTATTGAATTCCTCGATGCCGCACCTGACGGCTACAATATCATGCATTGGAACAATGCCTCGATGGCAAAAACGCATCTCTCTGAAACCCCGATTACCGGTGCTGACACCTTTAAAACTGTCTGCCAGGTTGTATCTTCGTACAACTATCTTGTTGTTCGTGAAGATTCCAAGTATCAGAATATTCAGGAATTCCTTGATGACGCACTGGCCAATCCCGGTGTTATAACCTGCGGCAATGCCGGCGCACAGGGCGGCAACCATCTTGCAGCTCTTCTGTTTGAGAAAGCAACAGGAGTAGAGATGGTTCACGTTCCCTACGGCGGAGGTGGCCCGGCTATTACCGGATTGCTTGCCGGTGAAGTGGATTGCGTTATGGCGAATGCCCCGGAAGGAATTGCTAATGTTGAAAGCGGCCAGCTCAGAATCCTTGCAGTTTTCTCTAATGAGAGATACACTTCCTTCCCCGATGTCCCAACCGGAATTGAAAGCGGCATCGATTGTGTCCTCCCGCAGTGGAGAACTGTCGTAGTGCCCATGGATACTCCGGACGAAATTGTTGATCAGCTTGCAGAAATCCTCAAACAGTGCTGTGAAGATCCTGCATTTGTCAAAGCTATGACCGATCTGAGCTGTGAAGTCACTTACAAAGGGCCTGCAGAAGCAACCGAGTTCATGCATTCAGAGGATGCAAGATTCGAAGAGCTTGCAAAGACCATTGAGACAGAGTAAGGTTCTGCCCTTGCAATGATAATGTAGCCATTTTGCGAATTCATAAGTGGCCTGATGATCGAGGGGTTCGTAAAAGGATCCCTCGATCGATTGTTCTTAATACATGATTACGGGTATGTTTTATGAAAAACACTGAAAAAGCAGCAGATTTTTGGATTGCCGTAGCAGGTATGATCATCAGCATTGTACTGTTTAAAAATGCCAGCACGATGCCAAAAGCTGCAAGGGGAATCGGACCCGGAGATTATCCGAAAATCATATGCACTGTGCTGATTGTGCTTTGTGCAGTGCAGATCATCAGAATACTTGCAGAATGCAAAGGCTTCCCGCTGATCGATTTTCAGAGCGTCAACGGCAAATATATTCTGCGCGCATTTATCATGATCCTAATGTCGTGGATCTACTACATCCTTTTGAAAAAAGTCGGTTTCCTGATTCTGACTCCGATCTATCTTTTTGCTTCTTTCATTTTATTCGGTTACAGGAAGTGGATACGAGGAATTATCTATTCTGTTGCTTTTTCCGCAACAGTATACTTTCTTTTCGTAAAAGTGTTTCTTGTCCTTCTTCCAAAAGGCATACTGGGATAGGAGGAGAAAATGCTGCAGAATTTAATTGCCGGATTTGCAAATGTATTCAGACCGTTTGCCTTTTTAATGATGTCTTTCGGCACCCTTATCGGTGTAGTGATCGGGGCGCTTCCCGGGCTCAGCGGCTCAACCGGCATCATTTTAACGCTTCCTCTGGTTTACAAGCTGGACTCTGACGTTGCTCTCGTTATGCTCTGCGGGCTTTTCTGCGGAAGTATGTATGGCGGGAGTATATCGGCTATTCTATTGAATACACCCGGAACGCCATCGGCCACAGCAACATTGCTTGACGGATATCCTATGAACAAAAAGGGCAATGCTGGCCGTGCGCTGGGCATTTCAGCGGTATCTTCGTTTATCGGGGGCTTGATCAGCGCGATATGCCTGGCACTGCTGGCCCCGCAGCTTGCAAAGGTTGCCCTGTCCTTTACCTCTCCGGACTTCTTTGCCCTTTCGATTTTCGGCCTTTCCATTATGGCGAGTACGGATAAGAATGTGATTAAAGGACTGCTGTCAGGTTTCGCGGGTCTTCTGATTTCAACCGTCGGCGTGGACGGTGTGGCTGGGCTTGACAGATTCACCTTCGGCAATTACAAACTGATGCGAGGATTTCAGCTGCTTCCCGTCCTGATCGGTGTTTTTGCTTTAAGCGAAGTCTTCACCATCGTGCAGAAGGGTGGAGAAAGAGAAGGGGCACAGAAAGATCAGCACGTTGGCAGGGTCTTCCCAAAACCGGACGATCTGAAAGCATTACTTCTTTCTGCTGTGATCGGAGGTCTGGTCGGTGTGTTCATTGGGATCATTCCCGGCACAGGCGGTGCTATTTCCTGCTTTCTGGCTTACCAGATTGCAAAGAAGCTTTCCAGACATCCGGAAGATTTCGGAACCGGTATCCCGGAAGGTATTGCCGCTCCCGAAGCCTCTAACAACGGCACCACCGGCGGCGCACTGATCCCGATGTTATGCCTTGGTGTTCCGGGAGACACCGTGACTTCCGTTATGCTGGGTGCATTAACGTTGATCGGTGTAAAGCCCGGGCCTCAGTTATTCGTAAATCCCGATGGAGTAACGATCGTCTATGCTATTCTTGCCGGCATGATCATCATCCAGTTCGTTATGCTGATTGTCGGGCTGGCGATGGCTAAAGTCTCTCCGTTTGTCCTTCGGATACCGCAAACGCTGCTGATACCGATGATAGCTGTCCTCTGTGTGGTGGGGGCTTACTCCAACTCCAATAATCTATTCGATGTTCTGATCGCTATTATCTTCGGCGTTGTAGGCTTCTTCATGAAGAAGTTTCATTATCCCGGCGCTCCACTCGTGCTCGGTATTGTCCTTGGGCCCATAGCGGAAGAGAACCTAAACAGGGCACTGATTGTCGGAAAAAACGACTGGATGACATTCCTTAAGCATCCGATATCCTGCACATTCCTCGTCGTTTCAGTTATCATAGTGGTCTATTCAATTATCAAAAATATTCGTGACACAAGAAAGGAACAGCCTTCATGACAAAACAGGAAGAACTCCAGTACAAGCTTTCGAAACTGAGAGCGATTATGGCAGGCAGGCAACTCCATGGGATCTATATAAAACGTCAGGATGACTTTGCCTGGCTTACCTGCGGAGGACGTAACTACGTCGGAGTCGGAGATATGGGCAACTGCGGACTGCTTGTTACGCAGGACAGATGCTATGCTGTTTCAAACAATATCGAACGCCCCAGGATGATCGATGAAAATCATCTTGAGGACATGGGCTTTGAATATCACTCTTTTGTATGGCACGATGGTGCACGGGAGGGAAAAATCCTCTCGGAATTGATTCCGTCCGGAAAAATCGGATACGATTACGGTGGAAAAGATAACGTTTTTACCGATATCAAAGCAGTAAGAATGGATCTGACCGAAGCGGAAATCGATCGTTATCTTCAAATCGGAAAAGATGCATCCGAAGCCATTGAAACTGCCGCGCAGGCAGTTCGAAAAGGCATGACTGAATATGAAATAGCTGCCCAGATTATCAAAAACATGGAAGACCGCGGTCTTGAAGAACTCAGCTGCATGGTCGCGGCTGATGATAGGATTTTTAAATACAGGCATCCTCTCCCGACTTCAAAAAGTGTAGAACGGAGAGTACAGATGGGAGGTAATTTCCGTCGTGATGGGCTGGTAATCTGTCTGACAAGATACGCCTCTTTCGGTCCTCTCTCTGCTGAGCTTGAAAACCAGATGAAAGCAAATCAGCTGATTGACTGCACTTTGATCTCAGCCTCTGAACCCGGAACCGTTCTTTGTGATGCATTGCTGAAAGGCAAAGCAAAGTATGAAGAACTCGGATACGCGGATGAATTTAACAAACATCATCAAGGCGGGCCGATCGGATATGCCGGACGGGATTACAGAGTTGATTTCGGAGTAACGGATACTGTGAAAGATCATCAGGGCTTCTGCTGGAACCCTTCCATTACCGGAACAAAAAGTGAAGATACTTATGTGGTAGAAAAGGGAAAGAGAACAGCTGTTACAGGTCCTGTATTGTTCGAAAAAGAAATAATAGAAACCGGCGGATTCACTTTTGAAAGACCCGCAACACTCATTCTCTAAGCGAAAAATGCAAAGAGAGGCAGAAATTAACCTGTCTCTCTTTTTTTCCCGTTATATATTATCATATTGAAAAGAAAACCCTGAAACCTTTCGATTTCAGGATTTTTCAAGAGCTGGATGCGAGATTCGAACTCGCGACCTCATGATTACGAATCAGGCGCTCTACCGGCTGAGCTAATCCAGCATTCACTGCCTCTCGACAGCGAATGGTATTCTACCATAAAAGGTTTAGTTCGTCAACACTTTTTTATTCTCCCAGTTCCCTGTGCAGCTGCTCCAGTGCTTTCTTTGTCAGCGGGTATCCGACCTGCAGAAGCAGGAACATACAGAGATACATCACGAAGGGAACAATCGTCGCAATCGAATAAATCCCTTCATTGACTGCCTGTGTCTGCGTGACGGCATCCTGCGCCGTGCTGTAACCGACAGCAGCCAGTGCCATCGATGCGCCGATACCGGCCAGCGTCTGCCCGAGTTTGCGGAAGAAAGAGAAGCAGGCATAGGTAGTGCCCTCATCACGACGGCGGTGGAGCTTTTCATGATAGTCTATAACGTCCGTCACCATTGCCCAGACCTCAAGGGTAAAGAAACAGAGTCCAAAACCGCTCAGTACAACAACGCCGAGGAAAAGATAGGCATTCTGTGTGCGTATAAAGAACAGGGCAAGAAAAGCAATGGCTGCAGCCAGGCTCCCGAGTGCACAGACATTCTTTTTGCTGTAACGCCTCACCAGCTTCCCGACGAACGGCATCAGCAGAAGCATCGGCAGATACGTCGCAACCGTGACCAGTGAAAACAGTCCCGGTTTTCCGAAATAGTTTTTGAAGAGATAGTTGAATACCGTCTGCGTATACATCGAACCTGCGATCAGCAGCATGGATGCGAGACACAGTGTAACAAAAGGCCGGTTCTTCATTAGCTTTCCGAAGGTCTGCAGCAGGTTTTCATTTTTCTGACCTTTCACCGGAGCAACATACTCTTTTGTCAGCCGGAAGAACAGATAGTAAATAACAACGCTAAGCGTGGCAAGAATAACAACGCCTTTAAAAAGCTTATGCTGATCCAGGATCTTTGCCCCGTCGGTGACTGTTGAGAACACAAACAGCGGCAGTACCATCTGCGAAAGTGCTGTCCCAAGCCCGGCTCCGAGCGAACGGATGACGGATAATGTTGAGCGCTCCGTCTGGTCAGTAGTCATAACCGATGCCATGGATCCGTAAGGGATATTGACAGCAGTGTACATCATGCCGTAAAGAATATATGTCACATAGGCATAAGCCAGATATCCCTTTTCCGACAGTCCGGGCACTTTATAGAATGTAAAGACAAACGCAATCGCCAGCGGAATCGAAAAATACCAAACGTAAGGGCGAAACCGGCCATACTTCGTCGGTTTCCGGGAATCGATGAGTGCACCGCACATCGGATCATTGACAGCATCCCAGATTCGCGCAATCATCATCAGAACGGTGATGCTTCCGAGCGATATATGCAGAATATCCGTATAAAACATCTGCAGAAAGGACCCGATCGTTCCGAATGTTATCACGCCGGCCATATCGCCCATGGCATATCCGACATAGTTTTTGACCGGCAGTTTTGTATGTGTTTTCTCCTCCATAGAGAAATCCCTCCTCATACCGAAATCGACAGTATTCGATTGGAATCAGTATACCGTAAACAAGCCCATTTATCAACCCAAAGCTGGGAAATTATACAACTCCTCTCTTCTCAGTAAATACACAAAGTAAGTTACACAGTGGTATTTGCGCTGAGATTTACCGGTTTCCGGAATCTGTCCTACGCCCTAAAAAAACTGTTGACAGGAGCAGGCAGCTGTGGTATAAACCATATGGATTTAATAGGAATTTTGCTGATTCGGAGACTGCAATGCAAAAAATCTTCTACATCGGTATGATCTGTTGTGACGCACGCTGTGAGAATCGTGTTAACTGTGTCATACCCATCTGAGGTCTCCGTACATTTTGGTATTCAGCCGGAGAACCCGATGACGGGTTCTCCGGTTTTTTGTTGAAAAGGAGCGTCCCCTATGTTTCTTTTGAAAGAACGATGTTGACTCCCGTCTGAAACCCACATCACAATCAAACAATTATCATTAAAGGAGAAAACATCATGTCAAACATCTATACATCCGCCGATCAGCTTATCGGCAAAACGCCGCTGCTGGAGCTCACAAACATTGAAAAAGAAGAAAAGCTGGAATCCAGAATCCTCGCCAAGCTGGAGTACTTCAATCCTGCCGGTTCCGTCAAGGATCGCATCGCAAAGGCGATGATCGACGACGCTGAGGCAAAAGGGCTGCTCAAAGAGGGCTCCGTCATCATCGAGCCGACCTCCGGCAACACGGGAATCGGGCTTGCCTCCGTCGCCGCTGCGAGAGGATACCGCATCATCATCGTGATGCCTGAGACCATGAGTGTGGAGCGCCGCCAGTTGATGAAGGCCTACGGTGCGGAACTGGTGCTCACAGAGGGATCCAAAGGCATGAAAGGTGCAATTGCCAAAGCCGATGAGCTGGCGAAGGAGATCCCCAACGCTTTTATCCCGGGGCAGTTTGTCAATCCCGCAAATCCCGCTGTCCATAAGGCAACAACCGGCCCGGAAATCTGGGCGGATACTGATGGCAAGGTAGACTTCTTTGTTGCCGGGGTAGGAACCGGCGGCACAATCACCGGAACGGGTGAATACCTCAAGGAGCAGAATCCCGCCGTGAAGGTCGTGGCCGTAGAGCCGGCGTCCTCCCCTGTGCTCAGCAAAGGCACGGCAGGCGCGCATAAGATCCAGGGGATCGGCGCAGGCTTTGTCCCGGATGTGCTGAACACCGCAGTTTATGATGAAATCATCGCCGTAGAGAACGAAGACGCCTTTGCGGCAGGAAAAATGGTCGGACGCTCTGAGGGTGTGCTTGTCGGCATTTCCTCCGGTGCCGCAGTCTGGGCTGCAATCCAGCTCGCGAAACGGCCCGAGAACAAAGGCAAAACCATCGTTGCGCTTCTTCCGGATACAGGCGACCGCTACCTGTCCACGCCGCTGTTTGCAGAATAATATGGATCAGACATTGCCTATCCTGACGCGGGAAACTGCCCGCGTCCTTGAGCAGCTGGATGCATCGCTTGACCCAAACGCACAGGATTCCGGCGGACTGCGCCTCCAGGCGGAACGTTTTACGGATCTGATGATCGACGCGCTCTTCCCTCGCTTCTCTTTTGACCGCACTTCTCGCGAATCGCGCCTGCTGCAGGCTGCCGGGGTGCTGGAGGACTGCCTCACCCACATTCCGGATGCTCCGTCTCTCGAAACCGTTTTTCCTGTTTTGTTGGAAAGCCTTCCGGAGATCAGGCGTCAACTGCAAACAGACCTGGTTGCGGCATACCAGGGGGATCCCGCAGCCAAAAGCCTCGACGAGGTCATTCTTTGCTATCCCGCTTTTACAGCCATCAGCACCTATCGCCTTGCCCATATTCTCTACCGGGAGAATGTTCCGCTCCTGCCGCGCATGATGACGGAATACGCACACCGTCTTACCGGGATTGACATTCATCCCGGTGCAACCATCGGTGATTCCTTTTTCATCGATCACGGCACCGGCGTTGTGATTGGTGAGACGACTACCATCGGCACGAATGTCAAGCTCTATCAGCACGTTACGCTCGGCGCAAAGAGCTTTGAAGTCGGCGAGGACGGCGTGCTCGTCAAGGGAATCAAACGCCATCCCGACATCGGGGATCGCGTCGTGATCTATTCCGGCGCAACCATCCTGGGCGGAGAAACACAAATCGGCAACGACTGTGTGATCGGAGGAAGTGTGTGGCTGACACATTCGGTTCCGGCAGGAAAAATGGTTTTGGCCAAAGCCGCAGTTACGGATACGCTTCTGACGAAAAATATTATTACAGACCCAGTACTGGAAAGCTCCATGCTGTAAAACAAGGGTTTGTTCAAAACTTGATTTTTTGTTCAAAATAGTTGTCGGCACAAACCGGCAACTTTTTTCTTGAAACATGCACATACATCAAGTAGAATACTGTTATTATTTAAAGAGTTTTTTATGCCACACTTTAAAGGGAGTTAACAAATAAGGTATGAACTTAAAGATATTTTACTTCCCCAGCTGCCCGTACTGCGTCAAGGCAAAGAGGGCAATTGAGGAGCTGAAAGAAGAGAACCCGGAATACCAAGGAATTGAAATCGAATGGATCGACGAACAGAAAAATCCCGCTCTGGCGGATCAATATGACTATTACTATGTCCCGACGATCTTTTATGGGCATGAGAAGCTCTATGAAGCCTCCCCTGCTCACAGTTACCCAGACATTAAGAATAACATTGAGCGGGCATTTGAGTTCATCAAAGCATAAACAGCTTTGCCGTTTAGGAAGTTTTTATAAAACCCGAGAGGTGGGAACGAGTATGGACATGGAATGGATAGAAGGTTTTGAGATTACCGTGAAGGCTGATGGAAATGAGGTTCTGATCTCTGCCAACATACAGGGTTTGCTGTCTTTGGCGAAACATCTGGTCACTCTGGCAAAGGCGGAGGCCGGCAGCCATATCCATTATGATGAGTACAATTCTCTCGAGGATGGCTCCGTAGATCTGATTATTGAGAAAGTATAGTGCAGTTACAAATACAGCATGTTTTTGAACGACGCCGGCAAGTTTTATGACCCTGCGGAGTTAAATTAACTCTAAAAGGTAAAGGACAGTTCATGATTTTGAAAGGGAAAAAAGAAAGAAAGATTATACAGCACCGCTTCCTGGACCGTTGGACGATTCCCGGTGTTATCCTGCTTGTGCTTGGCGGCTTTGTCGCCGGGCAGCTGATTGGCAGCCTGGTCGGTGCGATATTCGGGATCATACAGGGAATACTGACAGCGGTGGCTGAACGTACCGGCACATCTACCTCAGAGACGACGAAAGAACTGTTTACGATCGGGACGGAATTGGGATCGGTTTTTGCGGCTTTCCTGCTGCTGGCTGTCTACTGGCGCTGGTTCTGGCCGGAATATCGCGGCAGCCTGCCCCTGGAGAACAAGAGTTACTGGCTGCGTTTTGCCGGCATAGCCGTGGTTGTCGTATTTGTCATCCAGATGGCAAGCTTCCTCATTGAAAAAACGGAAATCGGCTTCCCGCACTTTGCAAGCCTCTGTGCCGCGCTGATGGCGGGTTGCTTTGAAGAGGCTGTCTACCGGGGAATTGGCTGTTCTTACCTGATGCGTCAATGGCCTGATGAGAAAGGAATTCTCCGTACGATGCTTATTACATCTGTCATTTTTGCACTGGTACATGCAGTCAACCTTCTGGCAGGTGCACCACTGGGCATTACGATCGTCCAGATCGTGAATGCCATGGGGCTCGGAATGTTTTTATGCGCGGTTTTCCTCCGCAGCGGAAGCCTCTGGCCGGGAATTATCATTCACACGTTTTTTGACGCTATCGCGTTTATGGATACCTCTTCACTCACTACGAACGGAACATTCAAGAGTGATGTCACCGTATCATCTGCCATGGATCTGGTCGGATTTGCCTTTATCATTGCGGCTGTGGCTGTTGCTCTCTATATGATACGCCCATCAGTCCGCGGTGAAATCGTCGAGACCTGGAAGAAGAAGTGGAATCCTGTTTCTGCATAATCTTTTCCGACTGTGTGACGCTAAATCTTTCTTAAAGTCCTTAAAAAAATCAGGCGCTGTATGGCGCCTGAATCTTTTTGCCTTATTGTGTTTTATGCCTCCGGTGCGGGGGGATATTCGTTGCACAGCAACCGATAAGGAGGCTCATCCTCTTCAATGGTCGGGAAACGGCCGGCAGGGGGATCGAAGTGGTTATCCGTGTTATCGTCATTGCACTGGCTGACTTCACCAATCAGCACTGCGCCGGTTCCGGGCTCGACATTGAAATCATGGTACAGACGCCGAGTGATCGTCAGGCTCATGCCGGGTTCCAGTTTCACCTGTGTGCCAGCCGGCACGACGCGCACTTCCCCATCCACATGAATGGTCACGTCGCTCTCATAGTCGACGGTTTCATCCTCATGCGCATTGTACACACGAATCAGCAGATTTCCTCCGCCGCGATTGATGATGTCTTCCATCTTGAACCAGTGGAAGTGATTCAGGGAATACTGTCCATCCTGCAGATATAGGAGCTTTTCTGCATAGGGCTTGGGATACAGTTCCGGATTGCCCTGGTTGCCGTTGCGGATCGTAATGAGTGAAAAGCCGACATCGTCAAACTTGCCGAGGCCGAAATCCGTAATGTCCCAGCCCAGCATATTGTCGCGCACCTCGTCCCACTCGTGGCCTTTGGTTTTCCATTCTTCCGGTGTGAAAGAGCAAAACTTCGGCAGGGAGAACCGATAATCCTTGATCATCTGCTCCATTTCCCTGAGAGCCTTGTTGATCGCTGAACGCTTCATATCGCTAAATTCCTCCTCTGTGAAACAGGGCCGGACTGTGAAAAGCCCGGCCGCATACTAAGTTAAGATTGTCTGAGATCAGCCGACGTTCTCAGCTGTCAGGACACTGACACCGGTATCGGTGACAGCGCCACCCAGATCTTCGCCATTCAGGACGCGAATAGCAGCCTGGACGCCCATCTTGCCCATCACATCAGGATTCTGGGCCAGGGTGCAATACAGGTCGC
>JAFQZI010000093.1 GCA_017406005.1 Oscillospiraceae bacterium
CATCTTATCAGAAGCGTCCGCACCGAGGATGATAGTTCCGGACGCTGCATGGGCTTTAATGATTTCGGTGTCTTCCATCATCAGGTCGATCTTGCCGGAGGCTGCACTGCAGGTGATCTCCTTTGCCTTTGCTGCTGCAAAAATCTCACCTGAGGTCACATCCAGCTTGAGGAATTCTGCCTGGAGATCGGGAATACTCAGCGTGGCGGAGGTTGCGCTGATATCCACATCCCCAAAGGCTGTGCCTTCCGGCAGCGTTACAGTCAGATCCTTCGGCTGGTTGCCGTTCAGAAGGAAGCCTGCTTTTGCAAATCGGATCCGCAGTGTGTCTCCGTCGAGGTACCAGCGCATTTGCAAATCCTTGCTGATCGGTTTGTTCGACTTTTCGCTGATCTCGATCGAACTGCCCCTGTGATAGGCAATGTTCACTTTTCCGTTGACCCAGTCGATATCAAGGTTCTTGACCGGCTTCGTGATTTCCGCGTCTCCGGATGTATATTTCTCTGCCTTGGAGTAGGTGTAGTCGGCAAAACCGATCCCGTGGTTCACCATCGGGAAGATAGATACGATGAGCAGTATGGCACAGATAAGCTGTGCGGCTTTCAGTACAGTATTATTCATTTCTTGGTTCCTCTTTTCCGGAAATAGTCAATAGCAATCAATATAAGAACGACAATGATCCCACGTGAAAGCAGCATTCTTCTGGATATTCTGCCGTAGGAGGTGATCGTGGTCATCATGTTTACGAACAGTGCAGCATCCAGCCCGAGCACAAGCAGCAGTTTGTTGGTGTTGCCGATGAATTTCTGAACCGGTCTGGCTTTGACCAGAAAAGGCAGGAAGATAACAGCCAGTCCGAACAGCGTAGCGCTGGAGGCAATCCAGAACCAGTTTCCGTGTGTGCACAGGCAAATCACGCCCAGCAAAAAGATAAGGCTTACACAGAATGCACAGAATGTCCAGAACAGTTTGTCTTCCTGCACCATCAGCGGGACGGCGATCAGAGATGCCGCTACGCACAAAGCTGCCAGCACGATGAAGACCCAGCTCAGAGAAGTCCCGAAGACAAAACTGAGATACAGGCACACCAGAATCGGGATCATGAATGATCCGGAAACGGCAGATCCTACCGCAGCGGAGCGGCGCTTGAAACGCTGGGCACCGTATTGGATTACCGCATTTTTCTCGTTGCGCAGATCATCTTCTATTTCGGTTTCCTGCAGTTTGTGCAGCAAGTCACTGCAGGTCGGGCACTCCTGTAAATGTTCCTCTACCAGTTCGCGGCTTTTTTTGCTGCAGGCATCGTCGGCGTACAGCGGAAGCAGGTCGCGAATCACATCACAATCGGTTTTCATGTTTTATCCATCCTTTCCTGGAGTTTGAGTTTTGCGCGGTGATATGTAACCCGGGCCCAGTTTTCGGTCTTTCCGAAGATCATTCCGATCTCTCGGAAGCTCAATTCTCCGAAGACTCTCAGCTCGAAGGCTTCCCGATACGGTTCCTCCAGAGCGTGCAGTGCCACATGAATTCGGAAGGAGGTGTCCCGATCCATGGTTTTCTGCTCCATGCTCTTTTCCGTATCCGGCACATCTTCCTCAGGGATTGGCTCAGTTCTGCGCTGGCGCCGTTTTTCATCAAGAAAGAAGTTTTTGGCAATCGCGCATAGCCAGGTTATTTCGTCCGATTCCCCGCGAAAGTCATTTCGTTTGGAAAAAGCGCGGAAAAAGGTTTCCTGTGTAATATCCTCTGCTTGTGTCCGATCTCCTTCAGCAAGAGTCATCGCATAGGAAAACACCCGCATATAATAGGTTTCATATAGCTTTTCACAGCTGTCCTGGGTCACATTTTCACCTCCTTTTTTTCGGACTCATCAATTAGACGGATAAAGCCTGAATTCGTTACAAGGAAAATAAAAAATTTTTCTTTTTTTCTCTGCCTGATTTTAATGCAGTCACAGGCAAAAGACAAGCGTTGTTTTGCCCGTGTTCCTCCGGCGGCTTGAAATCCCTGTCAGATTCTGATAAAATCATGAAAAATCGAAGAAAAAACAGGATTATTTGGCAGTTGCAACCGCCGGTTGCGTATATTCCAGGCGGAGTTGGTAGTATGCAACGGCCTTTTTCGCTATCATGTGCTTGAAAAATCTGATAGAAAAGGGGCACAGAAATGATTTTGGCAGAAAAAATAATGGAACTGAGAAAGAAGAATGGCTGGTCTCAGGAAGAACTCGCTGAGAAGATGGAAGTAAGCCGCCAGTCCATTTCAAAATGGGAAAGCGCTCAGTCCGTTCCTGATATGGGGCGCATCGTGCGCCTGTCTGATCTGTTTGGCGTCAGCACAGACTATCTTTTAAAAGATGACATAGAAGCGGAAGAACCAATCTCGCTTACGGATCCCGGTACATCCCTGCGCACGGTATCCATCGAGGAGGCATCTTCCTTTCTGAGGTGGAAAGAAAAAGAAGCACCGCGTATTGCATTGGGTGTCATGCTGTGCATTCTTTCTCCGGTTCTGCTGATGTTCCTCGGCGGAGCACAGGAGATGGGCAGAATATCCCTCACAGAAAACCAGGCAGCCGGAATCGGCATGGCCGTTCTGCTGATTATGGTAAGCTGTGCTGTCGGCATCTTTGTAACGACCTCAATTCATGCCAGACCGTTTGAGTATCTGGAGAAAGAACCCATAGAAACGCTCTATGGAGTCAGCGGCATGGTACGTGAACGGAAGGCTAGTTTTCAGCCGGTCTTTACCCGTCAGCTTACAATTGGAATTATGCTCTGCGTCATGGCGGTTCTTCCTCTGTTTGTCACTATGATCTTTGTGGAAGATGGGAGTTTCTCTCAGGTCTATGCAATTTGTCTGCTGCTGGTTCTGGTTTCCATCGGCGCCCTTCTGATCGTTCGCTCCTCGATTATCTGGGGCAGTTATCAGCAGCTTCTGGAAGAAGGGGATTACACCCGTGAAGCAAAAGCGGAATCCAGAAAATACGGATGGATCGCAGGCAGCTACTGGATGCTTGTGACAGCAGGATATCTTGCCTGGAGTTTTATTACCAAAAAGTGGGATCAGACCTGGATCGTCTGGCCTGTCGCCGGAGTCGCTTTCGGTGCAATCTATGAGATTGCAAAAGCCCTCAGGCGCAAAAACGGCTGAAGAAATCTGAAAACTGAATAAAAAGAAAAAGGCAGCTATGCGGAACAGATCCGTTAGCTGTCTTTTTAAAGTGGTACGTACGTTATTACTCGGCAAGAAGTGCATCCACGGCCGCTTCGTATTTGTCTACATAGGCGCCGACAATCGGTTCACTGAGGATTTTTCCTTCACTGTCAACGAAGTATGTGGTTGGGTAAGCTTCCATCGGAAAGAGCGAATCAACATTTTCCGGCGGCAGGATGACGGGATAGGTAACACCGTTGTCTGCCATTATTTGCTTTCCTGTTTCCAGCGCTTCGAGATCATTGCCGTCATAAAGCAGTCCGATCAAGCCGCAGCCCTTCTCCTGCAGTCGTTCACTGATTGCCTGCAGCTCCGGCAGCTCACGGACACAAGGGCCGCACCAGCTTGCCCAGATGTTTATCATGGTGACCTTGTTGCTGCCGAACAGATCTTTGCTCGTTACAGGATTCCCTTCCGTGTCAGTCGTTTCAAAGGAGATAGTTTTTCCGATGATATCCGCATAAAGGCTGACTGGCTCGTAGAAATCGGATTTGCTGATAAGTTCATCAATGGCTTCCGTAACTGCCTTATACTCACTGGCATATGGTTCTTCCTGAGAGCCGATAAAGGCATCATTTTGTGCCTCATCAACGTAGCAGTAATAGGAAAATCCGTTTTCGCTGTAGACTTCCTTGGCGTATTCCGGATTGAACTCACCATCAAAAAACTCATTGATGGCAGAAAAATCACGAGAGTTGTCGATGCCGATCAGGAAAAGAGGATAGCAGACGCAAGCTCCGAGCCTTTCAATGTCTTCGTCGGTGAATTCGTCATTTTCAAATCTGTTGGCCAGATCGAGATACTCTTCTTCCGACAATGCGTAATAAACAAACTCTGTGTAAAAGATGCCGTCATCAATTTCATATCCGCCGCCCGGGCTTAGCAGTCCCTGTGTGTTCTGGAATGCATCGGGGATGCGAAGAGTCATTCCGATTTGCGGAACTTCTATAGTTTTTGCTTCGTTTTCAGCGAAAGCCGTCGGCAGAACCGAAAGAATCAGTATTGCTGCGAGGAAGATGGATAGAACTTTTCCGAGTTTCATAAGTACACTCCTGTCTTAAAACTAATGCTATAAGCATCGAATGAAATTATACACAGACAATTTCATGAAAGCAAGTGCCTTTGCAATAAGTTTATTAATTGGTAATATATAATCAGAGGCGGATTCGGTTAAGGCGTAATTTCGGTTATTCAATACGATAGGGAGAAAGGTTTGCCGGGTGAGCTGCTGTTCGTTGGTTTATAGAGTAAAATAAATACATAATTCAGCCAAAGTTGTGTATTTTGAAAGACTAAGAAGATCTGCACTATAATATGAACAGGCTCTCATAGGACAAATCTGCGCAGTCTCCAGAAAAGTTTTGCCAAGAGGTAGATTTCTTCGCTTTTTCGTGATAATATAATAAAATAGGATGAAGTGCTGTTTCCAAGGGAGATTTGAGCATGAAGAAGACTTTGATTGTCATTGTAAATGCGCTCATTATAGCTGCCATATTGATCTTTGTTGTGCTCTACTCCAGATTTGAAAGCAAAGATGCTTATCAGAGACAGATAGAACACTTTGAGAACACAACGGTCACCATGCAACGCGTGACGGAGAATTATATGGAAGGCGAGCAGCGCATTTGCGATGTGTGGGCCCGTTACATCAACAACGAAGCTATGAACATGAAAGAGGCGGCCGATTATATCCGCGCCTCTCATGTGCTTCCAAATACATCGGCGCATCTGATTTC
Source organism: Oscillospiraceae bacterium (assembly GCA_017406005.1). Classification (GTDB taxonomy): domain Bacteria; phylum Bacillota; class Clostridia; order Oscillospirales; family Oscillospiraceae; genus Limivicinus. The sequence goes on from JAFQZI010000093.1 coordinate 4,953, forward strand.
GCTTGATACACTCACGGGTCTCTCTACGCGTCCGAAGCAGGGCACGACCGATGACTATGATGTTTCTTATACACGGGTGGGTCTCCTTGAAAACGTGGATTGGATTAATGAAATAGGAGAATCAATCAACATTACCCGCGCTTACACCAATCCAATGAACGGCGAGCAATCACTGGCTTTCTGCAACAGGATTACCCTGCAGGATCCGGAAAGTGGAACCTCCGGAGCTGCGGTCCTGCTGCGTGTAGTTCCCGTATCGGAGCTTGAGCAGAAATGGGTTTTCCCGCAGGCAGAGTTTGTGGACGCTGAGCTCTCCATGATCGACGCCAACGGCGATTATATCCTCAAAGGATACAGCTTTAAGAATTCCAGCTTTTTTGAGTTCTACAAATCTTATAATCCCACAGAGCTCGCATCATCGAAAGAGTTGTTCGACAGGGTTACTTCGTCGACAGGTTCCATCTCAATGGTCGACTCGCATGGACAGGAATGTATACTCGCCTTTACCCCTGTTGCTGCCGCTGCCGGGTGGACACTGCTGGGGTTCGTTCCGGCGAAGGATCTCAATGTGGAAATAGGGAACTGGATGCTGGTCGGCGTCATTTCTGCCGGTTTACTGATCCTGTTCCTCTTTGATCTGTTCTATATGCTTTATTTGAATAAGCGCCTTCAGGCCGCGGCCAGGGAAGCGGAATACGCAAATAAGGCAAAGACTGATTTTCTCTCCACTATGTCCCACGACATTCGCACACCGATGAATGCCATCATTGGCCTTACAACCATTGCCGAAAAGAATTTTGGGGACGTGGAGGCAACAAGGGACAATCTTAGAAAAATCAGTCTTGCTGGCAATCATCTGCTGACATTGATCAACGATATCCTCGATATATCCAAGGTAGAAAGCGGAAAGCTGAAGTTGAATCCCCTGACGTTCTCCGTCGTGGAAACGGTAGAAAACCTTGTAAACCTTTCACAGCCGATGGTCAAGGAAAAGAATATTGAATTCAGCTTCAATATCAATCGGATGGAAAAGGAATACCTGTATGCAGACCAGCTCCGTCTGAATCAAATCTATATCAACATTCTCTCCAACGCCATCAAGTACACGGAACCCGGTGGGCGTGTCAGTGTAGAAATGCGAGAAGAAGAGAGTTCCTTGCCCGGATGTGTACGGCTGACTTATGTTGTAGCCGATACGGGTATCGGTATGAGTCCGGAGTTCATGGAAACTATGTATCAGCCTTTCTCCCGTCAGACAGACAGCCGTATCAACAGCATTCAGGGAACGGGCCTTGGTCTGGCCATAACAAAGCAGATGGTCGAGCTGATGGGTGGGACGATTGAATGTCAGAGCGAGCAAGGAAAAGGAACAACCTTTACTGTCGTGTTGGATATCCCTGTGGCAGACAGGCAGCGGGATGAAATGCGGCTTGAATCAATTGATGCTCTTATTGTTGACGACGATGAAATCCTTTTGTGGACAGCATCTGATATACTTGAATCCCTGGGTGCCACAGTGGAACAGGCACACAGTGGAGCGGTTGCGCTTGAAATGATCATCCGCAGACATGAAGCCGGAAGGGATTACAGCATTGTACTGCTTGATTGGAAAATGCCGGATACGGACGGCATTGAGACGATCCGCCGGATTCGCGCGGAGGTTGACGCAAACATCCCCATACTGTTGATCTCCTCATATGACTGGTCGGACATTGAAGATCTGGCAAAGGAGGCAGGCGCAAACGGTTTTGTCAGCAAACCGCTCTTCCGGTCCACCCTCTATGATAAGATCAATGCGATTATTGGCACAGAACCCGAATCTGTCGAACCGGAAGATGATTATTCCGATCTGGAGGGGTTGCACATCCTGGTCGCAGAGGATAACGACATTAACTGGGAAATCATATCCACAATGCTCGGCATGTTCGGCATCACAAGTGACCGTGCGGAAAACGGGCGTATCTGCGTGGATAGGATGCGCACGGCCGCAGAGGGCAGTTATGAGCTGATTTTCATGGACATACAGATGCCCGAGATGAACGGCCTCGATGCGACCCGGGCAATCCGAAAACTGGAGAACCCCTGGGCGTCCTCCATTCCGATTGTTGCGATGACGGCAGACGCATTCTCCGAAAACGTCATGGAATGCCTGAACGCAGGAATGAATGGGCATATTGCAAAGCCCATCGATATAAAATTGGTCATCAAAGAGATCCGAAGGATCAAGGAAGGAAAGGAACAGATATGAAAAAGGCAATTTGTGTGTTTTTTGCGGTGCTGATGATTCTGAGTTTGACTGTATGCGGCTCAGGGTGGCAGGAAGCGAATGCGGAGGAGGGTTTCCGGCCTGCTTTGGACACTTCCATTAGCTGTCAGATCAACGTTATCGGCGGTTACAGCAACTTTGAAGCGCTGGAAGCCGAATTTGACCGTTTCAACGAGTATTATCCCAAAGTAAAACTGATGTACACGAAGATCGATGACTATAACAACATGGTCGGCACGGTTCTAAACGGAAACAATGCCCCGGACATCTACGTCAACAACTCCTGGATGTACGGCCGGGAGCAGTATAAGGACGCCATAGAGCATGCCGAAAACCTGGCTGATTCCGCCTTGAAGCTGGATCTGGGCTGTATTCGCCCCAATATCATGCTGAAGACGGATGACGGTACGCTCCCTATGGTCCCGGTCTTTTCGACCACCTATGGCATGCTCGTGAACAACGATCTTTTTGTAAAAGAGGGCCTGAGCGTTCCAACGACCTATCCCGAACTGGTGGCTGTGTGCAATGCGTTCCGTGAAAAGGGATATGAAAACCCGATGATGGGCTTTTCCAGAGAGGAGACAACCTCGCTTTTCACTGTGACGATTTATCCGTTCTTCTGCGGAACTGTCGCACATGATGCAGAGGCTGTCAAAAAGCTCAATGCTCTTGATCCCGCAGCCGGCGAGTATATGCGGCCCTCCCTTGAGAAGATAGTGCAGTTCCTGAACGACGGCTGTGTGGACCTTGATGCCTGCTCAGAAATCGAAAACAACTATGATGCCGTGATCCTTCGCTTCTTTGAAGGCGACGTACCCATGATGACCTGCTCCGGAGATACCGTCTCCGGGACAAAGAAGCGGGAGGGACGTTCCGAGGCATTTATCGCCGACCCATTTACGTACAGCTTTGCCCCTGTTCCCATGTCGGACGAAGGCGCGTACTTCCTTGACATGCCGAATCTGCAGTTCTCTGTCAACAAAGACAGCTCGAATCTGGACGTGGCAAACGAATTCATGCGGTTCCTGATCACGTCACGGGAGCTGAACGAGATGGCGCAGAACAAAGGCCTGGTCTCTCCAACCAAAGACCTTTCTTTTAACAGAATGTATGCCGCATTCGGGAGCGTTCCGGAATCCCGGATTCTGTCACCGGAGGAATTCGGTTTGATGGATGACGCTGTCAAACAGTTAAGGCAGGCGGTTTATGGGGTTGGAACCGGCACAATGACCATAGATGAGGCAGTTGCCGGCTATGGCTCTTTCGAGTAATAAAGTATAAAAACAGGCCGCACCAATGGATTCGTCCGGAGGTGTGGCCTTTTTTGGCTCTTAGATTTCTGATCGTCCTTGAAATGAGGGGAGTTTTTTGGTAAAATTAAACCTGAAATATTCATTAAAGATATAATTCAACGGCCAAAAGCCGCATGGATACTATAAAATTATAGAGTTGTGCTTTCATCCAACAAGTGAAGATCCCAAGGAATAGAAAAAGGACTTCAAGTTTGGTATAATGCAGTCACCACAACAAACAATAAACCAAAAGGAGAAGTCCCATGGCTATTGTAAATGGAATTGCATTGGAAAGCAACAAAAATATTCATATAAATTTCGAAGGCGGCACGCTTTCTTCGGACGCGGGTCTTCTTCTGATGAAGGAATTCTATCACAAGATCGGCATAGACTCCTTGGCAAGGACGAAGTTTCACACTACAGATCCTGATCGCATCAGAATTCATAAAGACTATGAGAATCTGTTGCAGATGTTTTATCAGATCACGGCAGCTTACTTTCAGGATGATCATGCAGATACTTTGAGAAGAGATCCTGTTATCACAGCAGCAGTTGGAAAAGAAGCTCTGGCATCGCAACCCACCTTATCGCGTTTTCACAACCGCTTGGATAGGAACACCTTAAACCAATTGGAGGAGATGCAGCGGATCCTTCAGGCACGTGTTTACTCAGTTGAAGAGCCCGAGCATGTGCTCTTTGACATGGATTCCACGCTGCTGCCGACCTATGGGAAACAGGCAGGCGAAGCATACAACTATCACTATGGGGCACATGGATATCATCCTCTTCTGTGCTTTGATGGGCTGACCGGAGATTTGTTGAAGGTAGAACTTAGATCCGGCAACAAGCACTGCAGCAACGGAGCTGCGAACTTTATGAAGCCTTTACTGGAGGAGTATCAGTCAAAATATCCGGAGATTTCCCTGTTTCTAAGAGGCGATAGCGGTTTTGCAACAGATGAGCTGTTTAGCCTTTGTGAAACAAATGGGACTTCTTACGTAATCCGCCTGAAAGAGAACAATGTCCTGAGACAATTGGCAAAAGAGTTGGATTCGGAACTATATGATCTGACGCAAGTAGATATTGTCTCGTATGCAGTTGTATATGGGGAATTTGAGTACAAAGCTGGGACGTGGGATTATCCGAGACGTGTCGTCTGCAAGATCGAGAAACCTTACGGGCAAATGATCCATATGAACACCTTTGTTGTTACAAACATGGATTCTTCTCCTGAGGAGCTGATTTGTTTCTACTGCAAACGTGGTCAGATGGAGAATTTCATCAAGGAATGCAAATCCGGTTTTGACATGGAGTATGCCAGCAGTTCTTCGCAAATCGTCAATGCAAACCGCGTTCAGATTCATGCCCTGGCATACAACCTGTTTAACTGGTTCCGCAGACTCACTTTGCCGGAAAAACTGAGAAAAGACCGTATTGACACTGTGCGTCTGAAATTATTGAAAATTGCTGCCAGAATTGTCCGAAGTGCCAGATATGTCGTGTTCAAACTTTGTACCAGCTGCCCGTTCCAGGCCGAATTTTATGAAACCCTGCAAAATATCTGGAGGATTAGACCTCTACTGGAATAGCTACCAACATATGTACCTTGAAAGCTGTAGAGTTTCCTTTGCCGATCTAAGGGCGTATTGCGCCCTTTTTGTGGGGGAAAAATTCAGTATTTTCCCTACTTTAGCGAGAATTCTTCAGCTATAGCATTTAATTGCCATTTTCGGTATCTTTTTACATCGTCATGAATAATTCAGGTTAAATTATCCATTATAACAATACTTTCATCAATACCGGAGGAGAAAACATGGCAAAAAACAAAGTATTTAAATCTATGGATGGGAATGAGGCTGCCTCATATATTTCCTATGCCTTTACGGAGACGGCCGCAATCTATCCTATTACCCCTTCAAGTCCGATGGCTACCCATGTCGACGAGTGGGCTGCCAACGGATTGAAAAATATCTTCGGCACACAGGTCCAGATCGTGGAAATGCAGGCGGAAGCCGGTGCCTGCGGTGCCCTGCAGGGGATGCTGGAGGCGGGGTCCCTCGCAGCGACATATACGTCATCCCAGGGGTTGATGCTGATGATTCCGCCCATGTATCGTATTGCCGGTCTTCAGCTCCCGGCTGTCATGCATGTGGCTGCCCGTTCTTTGAGCATTCACTCCATTTCCATTTTCGGTGACCATTCCGACGTGATGGCCTGCCGGCAGACCGGTTGGGCGCAGCTGGCTTCTTCCAGTGTGCAGGAGTGTATGGATATGGGTGCCGTAGCCCATTTGTCTGCCATCAAGGGGCATATCCCTGTTCAGCATTTCTTTGATGGGTTCCGTACCAGTCATGAAATCCAGAAAATTGAAGTGCTTGATTTTGACGACATGGCAAAGCTGGTGGATTACAAAGAACTGAAAAAGTTCCGTGATCACGCCCTGAATCCTGAGCATCCGACGATCCGGCATACCGGTGAGAATGACGATACTTACTTCCAGCATCGTGAGACGATCAATCCGATCTATGAGGCATTTCCTGATGTAGTGGAAGAGTATATGGAGAAGATCTCTGCCCTTACGGGGAGAGAGTATAAACTCTTCAACTATTTTGGGGCGCCTGATGCGGAACGGGTGATTATCGCCATGGGTTCCGTCAGTGATACCGTTCGCGAAGTGGTCGATTATCTCACAGAGAGAGGAGAAAAGGTCGGATTTGTGCAGGTGCACCTGTATCGTCCGTTTTCTCTGAAGCATTTCCTTGCCGCGGTTCCGGAAAGCTGCAAAGTGCTCACGGTCCTCGATCGCACCAAGGAACCGGGATCCCTCGGAGAGCCGCTTTTTGAAGACGTCAGTACAGCGCTGATGGAAGCTGGCAGAAATCTTACAGTTTTGGGCGGTCGCTATGGCCTCTCCTCAAAGGATACGACGCCTGCCCAGATCAAAGCCGTGTTTGACAATATGGCAGGGGAGAAAAAGAACCACTTCACCGTCGGCATTACGGACGATGTGGGCTTCAAGTCTCTTCCTGTCGGAGAGAATATCGTCACCTCCGGCAAAAGCATTATTTCGTGCAAATTCTGGGGGCTCGGATCAGACGGTACTGTGGGTGCCAATAAAAACTCCTGCAAGATCATCGGCGATAATACCGACCAGTATGTCCAGGCTTACTTCCAGTACGACAGCAAAAAATCCGGCGGTCTCACGAGAAGCCATCTCCGCTTCGGTCATGAGCCGATCCTCAGTACCTACTATGTTACGATGGCGGATTTCGTAGCCTGCCACAAACAGAGCTACATGCACAGCTATGATATTGTAAAGGAAGTAAAGCCGGGAGGCATTTTCCTTCTGAATACCCGCTGGAAGGGAGAGCAGCTTGTTGCGAACCTGCCGAATCGTGCCAAGAGGATTCTGGCAGAGAGAAAAATAAACTTCTATGTGATTGATGCCACGGATATCGCGGAAGAAATCGGCCTCGGGAACCGCACTAGCACAGTTCTTCAGGCAGCCTTTTTCAAACTCTCCGGGGTGCTGCCGGTTGCGGAAGCGGAAAAGTACATGAAAGAAGCCGCTGTAAAGACCTTCTCCCGCAAAGGCGAAAAGATCGTGAATATGAACCTGGCAGCCATTGAGCGCGGCCTGACGGATGCTGTCAAATTTGGTGTTCCGGAAGAGTGGGCATTGCTGAAGGATGAAGATAGCACTGTTGACGAGAACCTGCCGGAATTCGTACGCGACATTCTGATCCCTATGAACCGCGCAGAAGGAGATCTGCTTCCGGTCAGTGCCTTTGCCAAATATACCGACGGCGTTATGCCTGTCGATACAGCACGGTTCGAAAAACGCGGCGTGGCAGACAATGTTCCTGTCTGGGAAGCAGCGAAGTGCATCGGCTGCAATCGCTGTGCGCTTGTATGTCCGCATGCCGCCATCCGCCCCTTCCTCTTTACGGAAGAAGAAGCAGTGGCTGCTCCGGAGGCCTGTGAAACCAAAAAGGCAGCAGGCAAAGGATTTGAGAATCTTCGTTACCGCATTCAGGTGGATGTGCTTGACTGCCAGGGCTGCGGAAGTTGTGTAAATGTTTGCCCCGCAAAAGAGAAGGCTCTTCATATGGTTCCGCTGGATGATGTACTGGCCGAACAGAAGAACTGGGATTTCTGTCTCACGCTCAGCAGGAAAGAGAATCCGATGAATCGGTTTTCTGCCAAGGGCAGCCAGTATGAACAGCCGCTGTATGAGTTTTCCGGAGCCTGCCCGGGATGCGGTGAGACCCCTTATATCAAGCTTCTGACGCAGCTGTTCGGAGACAGGCTGTATGTGGCCAACGCAACCGGCTGTTCTCAGGCCTATGGATTTTACACGCCATCATACCCGCAGACGGTTACGGAGCGCGGCTTCGGGCCGGCCTTCACCAACTCCCTGTTTGAGAACAACGCGGAGTTCGCCCTCGGCATCAGCATTTCCGCCGGGCAGATGCGGGACCAGGTCAAAATGCATGCCAGACGCGTTGTGGAAACAACAAGCGATCAGTCTCTGAAAACAGCGCTGGAGGTCTGGCTTTCGGAGGGGGATGACATGGATAAAACCCTTGCCCTGTCCGACGCTGTCCGTGCAGCGATAGCGAAAACCGATGAAGAGAATCCCAACATCACCTTTATTCGCGACAGAGAGGATGCTCTCACCAAGAAAGCAGTCTGGATGGTCGGCGGTGACGGTTGGGCTTACGACATCGGTTATGGCGGATTGGATCATGTGATAGCCAGCGGGCGAGACCTGAATGTCCTTGTTATGGATAACGAGCTCTATGCGAATACCGGCGGGCAGGCTTCGAAAGCGACACCGACCGGGGCTTCTGTGCAGTTCGCTGCAGCGGGGAAGGAAACACCGAAGAAGGATCTCGGCCTGATTCTTTCCACCTATGGCTATGTCTATGTGGCCCATGTGTCGATCGGGGCAAATCCCGAACATCTGATCAAATGCCTCAAAGAAGCCGCTGCATACAATGGTCCGTCCATTGTGATCGCATATGCGCCGTGCATTAACCATGGCCTTTCCAAGGGCATGGGCTATTCCATGGAGGAAGGAAAGGCAGCCGTTGAATGCGGTTTCTGGCCCCTTTTCCATTACAATCCGGATTATGAGAATGAAGGAAAGAACCCGTTCTCGCTGGATTCCGGTGAGCCAAACGGCAGGCTTCGGGAATACATGATGGGTGAAAACCGCTTTGCCTCTCTGACGCGCACCTTCCCTGACCGTGCCGAACGTCTCTTTGCAGAAGCAGAGGAATTCACTGCCCGCCGGTACGCAAAATACAAAAAAATGGCAGAGGCATAACCTCTGCCTGAACCCGGGACTGTCTGATTCTACGCTCCGTAGGGTGATTCTTCCTTGCGTTTATGGTAGACTGAACCCGTAAGGAGGCGATAAGCATGGACAGATATGTTACCGGCGATGTAGTACGCAGGCTTCGTGAGGGCAAGAAGCTGACGCAGGAAGAGCTGGCGGAAAGGCTCTTTGTCAGCAGCAAAACGGTGAGCAAATGGGAGACGGGAAAAGGATTTCCTGACATCGGTTTGCTGGAACCGCTTGCCAAGGCACTTGATATTTCTGTGATTGAATTGCTGTCCGGCGAGGATATTCGGAACAGAAATCGTTCTTCCAATATGATGAAAAGCAAATTCTGTGTCTGCCCGATCTGCGGGAATGTGATTCAGTCGATCGGCGAGGCAGTTGTCAGCTGCTGCGGCATTACATTGCCGTCACTGGAGCCCGAAGCTGCGGATGAAGACCATGGAATTCAAGTGTCAAATGTGGAAGATGAAATCTTTGTTTCCGTTCATCACCCGATGACAAGGGAACACTATATTTCTTTCCTGGCTGCCGTGTCGGATATGGGGATACAGTTTGTGAAGCTGTATCCGGAAGGAAACGCCGAGGCGAGATTCAAGAAATACCGCATAAAAACCCTTTACGCATACTGTAACCGCCATGGTTTATTTCAACTGAAGTTATAATGATTGTTCAGCTCTGTTCTCCCCACTAATCAAAAAATCCCGGCCCTTTCTGCGGTTAAGCAGAGAGGGCCGGGATGATTTATAAAGTTTTTCCGGGATTGAATTATTTGCCCAGGCTGTTCTGTACTGCGACTGCCACAGCGACAGTTGCGCCAACCATCGGGTTGTTGCCCATGCCGAGGAAGCCCATCATTTCTACGTGGGCGGGAACGGAGGAGGATCCTGCAAACTGAGCATCGGAGTGCATTCTGCCCATGGTATCGGTCATGCCGTAAGAGGCAGGGCCTGCTGCCATGTTATCCGGGTGCAGCGTGCGGCCCGTGCCGCCGCCGGAAGCCACGGAGAAGTACTTCTTGCCCTGTTCCACGCACTCTTTCTTGTAAGTGCCGGCCACCGGATGCTGGAAGCGGGTGGGGTTGGTGGAGTTGCCCGTGATGGAGACGTCGACCTGCTCGAAGTGCATGATCGCTACGCCTTCACGAACATCGTCTGCACCGTAGCAGCGGACGTTGGCGCGCTCGCCTTCGGAATAGCGGATCTCGCGGACAATCTTCAGCTCACCGGTGAAGTAATCAAACTGCGTCTGAACATAGGTGAAGCCGTTGATACGGGAAATGATCTGGGCAGCGTCCTTGCCGAGACCGTTGAGGATGACGCGCAGAGGCTCTTTGCGTACTTTGTTTGCATTGCGGACAATGCCGATTGCGCCTTCAGCGGCTGCAAAGGATTCGTGGCCGGCGAGGAAAGCGAAGCACTTTGTCTCGTCGCTCAGCAGCATGGCAGCCAGATTGCCGTGGCCGATACCGACTTTGCGGTTGTCTGCCACAGAGCCGTCGATGCAGAAGCTCTGCAGGCCGATTCCGATGGCGCGGGCAGCTTCTTCAGCGTTCTTTACCCCGGATTTCAGGGCGATCGCTGCGCCGACACAGTAAGCCCAGCATACGTTTTCAAAGCAGATGGGCTGAATGCCCTTGGCGATTTCGTAGGGATCAAATCCGGCGTTCTTGCAGATTTCCCTGCTCTCTTCTACAGAGGCGATGCCGTATTGAGCCAGTACACCGTTGATCTTTCCGATCCGGCGATCATAGTTTTCAAATAATGCCATCGTTTGGTCCTCCTTTATTCCTTGCGGGGATCAATGTACTTGACGGCTGCATCCCACTGGCCATAATGACCGGTAGCCTTTTTCAGAGCTTCGTTTGCATCCATGCCGCCTTTGATGAAATCCATCATCTTGCCGAGGCTGACGAACTCGTAGCCGATGATCTCGTCTTCGGCATTGAGTGCCATACGGGAGCAGTAGCCCTCGGTCATTTCCAGATAACGCGGGCCCTTTTCCTTCGTGGCAAACATTGTTCCGATCTGGGAACGCAGGCCCTTGCCGAGGTCCTCCAGGGAGGCGCCGACCAGAAGGCCGCCTTCTGAGAAGGCACTCTGTGTACGGCCGTATACGATCTGCAGGAACAGCTCACGCATAGCCGTGTTGATGGCGTCACAGACAAGGTCCGTGTTCAGAGCTTCCAAAAGGGTCTTGCCGATCAGGATCTCCGAAGCCATAGCTGCAGAGTGGGTCATGCCGGAGCAGCCGAGTGTTTCAACCAGTGCTTCTTCAATGATGCCGTCCTTAACGTTCAGCGTCAGCTTGCAGGCGCCCTGCTGCGGTGCGCACCAGCCTACGCCGTGGGTAAAACCGGAGATATCTCCGATCTCTTTTGCCTGGACCCATTTCCCCTCTTCAGGGATCGGGGCAGGGCCGTGATATGCGCCTTTGGCGACAGGGCACATATGCGTTACTTCTGCGGTGTAATTCATAGGCGTTCCTCCTGAAAAAATTTAAAAACAAGAAAACTTTTTGCGGGGAGATATTGATTCCCAACAGATATATGATACCAGAAGACTTACCTGAATGCAAGCATTTTTCTGCATCAGAACGCTCCCAGCGTTTTGAACAGAACACACCAGCCGAAGAGCGTCAGACAGGAGAAGAGAGAAGTGAGAATCACAATGCCGCCGGCAAGTTCTGCGTCTCCGCCCATCTGCTGGCTCATTGTGAAGGAGGAAACCGCGGCAGACGAAGCGAATACTCCGATCAACCCTGCAAATTCTATACCGCGAAAACCTAACAGGTAACCGATCGCCAGAAAGATAGCCGGATTGAAAACAAGCTTGAAAAGTGTTGTTATTGTGAGCTGTTTTGCACATCTGCCGAGGCTGTCAAATCGGAAAAATGCCCCCAGCAGAAACAGCATCAGCGGGGTTGCGACGCCGGCCAGGCCGTTAATGGCGCTTTCCACACTTTCCGGGAAGTGTACTTTCAGCAGCAGGCACACAATGCCTGCCACTGTCGCAAGGATAAGCGGATTCTTCGCAATTCGAAGGGCGATCTCCTTTGGCTGAATCTTTTCTCCCCCGTAAAGGGACAGTGCAATCACTGCCAGTACGTTGAATTCCGGCACCACAATTGCACATAACAGCGCGACCGGGGCGATGTCGTCGTATGGTGCAAGCACCCGGGCTATTGCCATCCCGATCAGCACAAAGTTGGAGCGGAAAACTCCCTGCACAATTACGCCTTTCTGGTTCTCTTGTGCGGCGATTTTCTTCGCAACGAGAAAAGCGTACAGGAATTCAATGAAGATTCCGCATATGGTGTATGCAACCAGCCTCGGCCTGAAAGCTGTGCTCAGGTCAGATCCATAGACAGCGCTGAATACACTCATGCTCATAAATACGCGATAGGCTACTTTGTTGAAACGAAAAATGTCCTTTTCGTCAAGCAGCCCGCGCCGTCTGGCAAGGTATCCCACTGCCATGTACAAAAACAGCGGCAATACAGCGTTTGTACTTATCCGAAGGCTTTCCATAAAAAGACCTCTTCGAAAAAAGAATTATGCCTCCCGCGGGCGATTGACTACATGGATCGGGTCTCCGTTCAGATAGGAACGGAGATTCTCAACAGAGCAGTCCATAATGCGGACTCTGGCTTCTTTCGGTGCCCATGAGATATGCGGAGTGATCAGGCAGTTTTTTGCAGTCAGCAGGGGGTTGTCGCCTTTAATCGGCTCTGAAGAGACGACATCCAGCCCGGCAGCATAGATTTTTCCGGAATTGAGAGCATCTGCAAGATCCTGTTCCACAACAAGCTGACCGCGGCTGTTGTTAATGAAAATAACACCGTCTTTCATTTTGGCGATGCTCTCTTTGTTGATCATGCCCTCCGTCTCCGGGAAGAGCGGGCAATGCAGCACTACAACATCTGAACGCGCAAAGAGTGTATCCCGGTCGACATATTCAGCAATTGCCCGTCCTTCCTCTGTCGGCCTGCTCCCGTTGGCGAGCACCGTCATGCCGAGCGCTTTTGCGATCCGGCCGGTCGTCTGCCCGATTTTTCCGAAGCCGATAATCCCCATTGTCTTTCCGGCCAGTTCAATGAGAGGATAATCCCAGAAACACCAGTCGGCATTTGTTTCCCACCGCCCTTCATGCACAGCTTGAGAATGATGTGCCACATGGTGGCAGATTTCAAGCAGTAAGGCAATGGCAAACTGTCCGACGGCTGCTGTTCCATAGGTAGGCACGTTGGATACCGGGATTCCCTTTTCCCAGGCATACGTGTAATCTACAATGTTATAGCCCGTCGCCAGAACGGAAATATATTTCAGGTTGGGGCATTGGTCAATGACAGCCTTGCGGATCGGGCACTTGTTGGTGAACACCACCTCTGCATCTCCGATGCGTTTTGCAATTTCCGCATCGTCATAGGGAGTGCGGTCATATACTGTGAGATCGCCGAAGGTGCGCAGTACATCCCAGTTCAGATCGCCGGGATTTTCGGTATAACCGTCCAGAATCACAATTTTCATCATACTATCTCTCCTGCTTTTTTCTGTATTGTCGCATCCGGTGAAACAAATGTCAACGCTTTTTTACCGGTGTGGCTACTTTTCTTCTTGCTGCATCCGAAAAAATAAGGTATACTGAAAACACCGGGCCATGATGTATGACCCGGTATTTTCCAACAGGAGAAGAATTGTAATGCGTTACGAATTAGGCTTCGGCAAAGGTACACAGGCAGTAGAAGTGAAGGAAAGCTGCCTGCTGGATGTGCTGCTGCCGAACCCCGTCCTGAAAGAACTGACGGGAGAAGAGGAAGTCCGCCGGGCATTAATGGCGCCGATCGGCTCGGCACCCTTGCGGGAGATCGTCAGGCCGGGGGAAAAAATCGCTGTTATAACGAGTGACGTCACACGCCCTGTCCCCACGTGGAAGATTATGCCTGCCCTGCTGGACGAGCTCTATGCCGCAGGATGCAGCCCCGAAGATCTGCTGCTCGTTTTTGCGCTTGGGAGCCATCGAAAGCATACCGAAGAAGAGCAGCGTCATCTGGCAGGGGAGAGGGCATGGGCGGAAATCCGATGCATCGACTCCGATGGGCTTGACTGTGTGCATCTTGGCGTAACAGCCAACGGGACGCCGGTCGATATCTTTCGCCCGGTTGTTGAAGCTGACAAGGTGATCTGCATCGGCAATATTGAATACCATTATTTTGCCGGATATTCCGGCGGAGCAAAGGCGGTAATGCCTGGGGTATCCACGCGGGAAGCGATCCAGGCGAACCACAGCAGAATGGTGAAGCCCGAAGCCTGCGCCGGCAGGCTGGAAGGGAATCCTGTTCGGGAAGATATCGAAGAAGCGGCAGCTATGCTCGGCGTCGATTTTATTGTCAACGTGGTGCTGGATGAGCACAAGGAAATCATCCGTGCCTTTGCCGGTGACGTGACGCAAGCCCACAGGGCAGGCTGCACTTTCCTGGATACGCTTTACAGTAAGCCTGTTGCACAGCGTGCGGATATCGTTATCGTCTCTCAGGGCGGTGCTCCAAAGGACCTTAACCTCTACCAGACGCAAAAAGCTCTGGATAATGCCAAACATGCGGTGCGGGACGGCGGTATCATCATTCTGGTCGGCTCCTGCAGGGAAGGCCTCGGAGAGAAGACCTTTGAGGAATGGCTTACTGCTGCACCGGATCCACATTCCCTTGTCGTACGGATCGAACAGGAGTTTCGATTGGGTGGCCATAAAGCAGCGGCAATTGCTATGGTGCAGGAGCGGGCGGAGATCTACCTCGTTTCGGAAATGGAGCCGAATTTTGTGAGAAGCCTCTTCATGACGCCCTTTACATCTGTTGAGGAAGCCTATTCTGCCGCCAGGAAAAAACTCGGGGAAGATGCCGGTGTTATCCTGATGCCTTACGGCGGATCGACCCTGCCGAAATTCTTTGCTGAGATATAAACAAAATACTGTAAGGAGGTAATAGCATGGACTACGCAAAAGAATCCCTGAAAAAACATTATGAATGGAAAGGGAAAATAGAAGTCATCTCCCGTGCACCGGTTGACAGCAAAGAGAGCCTCTCTCTTGCCTATACGCCCGGAGTGGCGCAGGCGTGTCTGGAAATCCAGAAAGATGAGAAGCTCAGTTACGATCTTACCCGCCGCTGGAATACCGTTGCCGTTGTGACGGACGGTACAGCAGTTCTTGGCCTGGGGGATATTGGCCCGGTTGCCGGAATGCCGGTGATGGAAGGGAAATGCGTTCTGTTTAAAGCGTTTGGTGATGTAGATGCCATTCCGCTTTGCGTCGCTTCCAAGGATGTGGATGAAATCGTCAATACGATTGCCCTTCTGGAGGGATCTTTCGGCGGCGTCAATCTGGAAGATATTTCAGCTCCCCGCTGCTTTGAGATTGAAAGGAAACTGAAGGAACGCTGTAGCATTCCTATCTTCCACGATGACCAGCACGGCACGGCTGTGATTACGTTGGCCGGGCTGACCAATGCACTGAAGCTGGTAAAAAAGAATCTTCCCGAGATTCGCATCGTTGTCAACGGAGCGGGTGCCGCTGCAACAGCTATTACGAAGCTGCTGATTTCAGCCGGAGCTGTCGATGTAACACTCTGTGACCGCAGCGGGGCAATCTATGACGGGCGACAGGATCATATGAATCCTGCCAAGCAGGAGATCGCCTCTCTCACCAACCCGCATAAACGGCAAGGAAGCCTGGCAGAAGTCCTGAAAGGCGCAGATGTCTTTATCGGTGTTTCGGTACCGGGAATGGTCACAACCGAAATGGTGAAAACGATGAATCAAGATGCGATCATTTTTGCCTGTGCCAATCCCACGCCGGAGATCTTCCCGGAAGACGCCAAGGCAGGTGGAGCTGTGGTGGTTTCTACAGGCCGCAGCGACTATCCCAACCAGATCAATAATGTGCTCGCTTTCCCGGGGATTTTCCGCGGAGCGCTGGATGTTCGTGCAAGCGATATCAATGACGCGATGAAAATCGCGGCAGCGAAAGCGCTTGCCAGGTTGATTTCTGATGAGGAGCTCTCGACAGATTATATAATTCCTGCAGCGTTCGATCCACGTGTCAAGGATGCTGTTGCTGATGCGGTCAAAGCTGCTGCCTACGAGACAGGAGTTGCCAGGATCTGATTTCCTGCCAAAACATTCAGCCTGAGAAGCGTTGTGTTTCTCAGGCTGGATGTTTTATAGTGGATTCTGCTACAGATAGATTTCTGCCTCAACGAACAATCGGTCTTTTCTGGACCGCCCGCCGATCTGTGTAATTCTGCCTTTCCCTTTGCCGCGAACGGAGAGCGTGTCGCCCTCTTTAACCGGTGCGTCCGCTTTTTCACAAATTGTATAATTGAGGGTGACTGCACCCAGACGGATCAGCTCAGCAGCGGTCGTGCGGGACACTCCGAAGAGATCTCCGGTGACTGCATCAAGGCGAAGGCTTTTAACGGTAAAAGAGATCTTTTTTACTCGCTTTTCAGGTGCGGGGACATCAGAGAGGGCGACCTGCTCTGTTTTTACGCTGACCCTACCGACCTTTTCCAACTCCTGCAGCAATACGGAAACGACCGATGAAAGGCAGAAAACATAAGCAGTATCGTCAAATAACAGGAGATCCCCGATCCTGTCCCGTTCAATTCCGAGTCCGAGAATGGCACCGAGATAATCCCTGTGTCCCGGCTTTCCAAAAAAGCTTGTGATTTTAACAGCTTTGATATATTCTGCGATATCAAAGTCAGTCTCCTCAAGATAGTAGGGGAGAAAGAAGGCAACCTTTCGTTCGCATTCTTCTCTGCCGCCGGTGAGGTACAGCTTTGCTTCTCCGATAGGGGTTTTCCTTGTTTCCAGCAGATAGCACTCCGCCGGCGTAAGAAAGGTTGAATTTGTAATACAGCCGTTCCTGTCACATCGGAGGGCGAGATCCGATATTCTTTTTAGTAATTCATTCTGTTCCATATTGCCGTATCATAGTATAAGAGTGTTTCTCCGTCAAGGAAAACATCAATAGAACGCATCTTTTATACCCTTTGGATTCTCTGTGAAAGATAACAAAAAAGTTCCTGAATCATACAACTATTGTTGACATGTTGCTGCCTGTGAGGTAAAATAATTTAAAACCCGTTTCTTTCGGGTGAGCATGTACCACAATTATAGGAGGGAGAAATAGTGAAAGATCTGAAGCACCTAATCTATTTCGAGAATCTACTTCAGGAAGCAAATAATGAGCTTGTTCGAAAAGGCAAAGAGGAAGGCCTCCGCGCCATCGGATACACGTGCTTTTTCATGCCTGAGGTTCTTCTCGATCTGCCGGGCTGCTTCTCTGTGCGTTTGCGTGCACCGAGATGCACCTCACCTGACATAGCCACCTACTATCTGTCTGCTCGTGTGTGCCATTATGCCCGTTCTCTGCTGGAACGTGCTTTGGAGGGGGGATATAACTTCCTGGATGCACAGATGGCTACAGAAACCTGCACGGCAACCTGCCGTTTTCAGGAGCATTTACAGCAGAAGCATCTCGATTCTGTCCAGGATATGCAGATCATCCAGAATCCGGACTTCTTTGTAAGCTTCAGCGATGTCCCCTTTAAAAACAGTGAAAACAGCTACGATCACTTCCGCAAACAGCTACGTACACATGTGCTGGATGAACTGACTGCCCATTTCGGCATCGATACCTCAGACGAAGCAATCCTTAAAGCTGTTGAACAGCATAATGAGGTTTGCCGTCTCATCAATGAAATCGGCGATTACCGTAAGCTTGACAATCCAACCATCACCGGATATGAGTTTGCTGTCATTCAACTCTGCACGCTGACCTGCCCGAAGCATCTTATTCTGCCTTATCTGCGTGAAACTGCAGAAGAGATGAAAACGCGGGAACCTGATGAAAAGAAGCAGTTCCGTTGCAAGGCAGTACTCTGCGGTTCAGAGAACGACGACCCTGATTTTGTCAAACTTATCGAAAGCTGCGGTGCTCTTGTCGTATGTGACAGATATTGCTACGGTGCTGTGGAATCCCGTATCCCCATAGAAATTAAGGAAGGCCAGGATCCGCTGGATGCCATTGCACGCCATTATCTGCTTACCAGCAACTGCCCGCGCTTTATGCCGCAGGACGAAATGCGCGGCCGTAAAAAGCGTCTTGCCGAACTCTGCAAAGAGTATCATGCTGACGGCCTAATCGTGGCTTCCAACAAATTCTGCGAATACTGGAGCTATGAGCGCGTAATTGACACTGTTGTGATGAAGCGTGACTACGGTATTCCGGTCTGCTCCATTGAAAAAGAGTATATCAACGCTGCATCCGGGCAGCTGCGTACGCGCTTCCAGGCCTTTGTGGAAAGTGTAGAACTGAAACAGATCAAGGAGGACAATTAAGATGGATAAGAAAAAAGTCAAAAAAGCCCTTCGTGATTTCTGGTATGGAAAACCGCACGGAGAGCGGCGCCTCGGTGATATTCTGGAAGATAAAACCGGCCTTTACAAGCACAGAGAGTGGCGTGGAGTAAAAGACACAAGTTACTATTTCTGGAATATCTGGTGTTACAACTATGCCCAGATGGTGATGGATATCATGAAGATGGGCGGTCCGATTGCCTTTGCAAAGGGTGTATGGCGTTATCGCTGGGTAGGCCAGAGCTATCTGCCCGTTATCCACTGGTTTGACCGTGGGCTTCAGGGCCTTCGCGGCGAGGCAATGAAAGCGTCCGCATGGCACTATCGTGCTATGGTTGCCACGACCATCCGCCAGTTCCAGAGAATGTTTGAAGCCGATTCCAAAATCAACGGCGGAAAGATCAATGACAAGCACGAGCACACCATTGCAATTAATGAAACAGTGTGGGGCGGTATCTTCTATCCGTGGGACGGCAAGCTTGTCTCTGTCCCGATGGAAATGATTCCTTATTTTGTTACCTGCCACGTAAACTCTCATACCGTTCTGAACTATATTGATGCAGTTCAGTCCATAGGCCTTCCGGGTGACCCCTGCCCGATGTGCCAGGCGGAGTCCGGCTTGTTTGTTCTGGACGATATGCCGGACTATGCGAAAACCGTAATTACGGCCAATGAAGCCTGCGATGCTTCAGTCGCAACCTCTATCCTGCAGGACTGGTT
This sequence comes from Oscillospiraceae bacterium, assembly GCA_017406005.1. Classification (GTDB taxonomy): domain Bacteria; phylum Bacillota; class Clostridia; order Oscillospirales; family Oscillospiraceae; genus Limivicinus. The sequence goes on from JAFQZI010000093.1 coordinate 23,996, forward strand.
CTTTGACAAGCCTCTCTTTGCTCTTCCGATGCCGATGCAGTTTGATGATCCGCTGGTCAAGGAAAACTGCATGAAGGAGATTGAGCAGTGCTGGCGATTCATTGAGCAGCAGTACGGCATCCCGTTCAACTGGGATAAGCTGAAAGAGAAACTGGAGAAGCAGAACGAACTTCAGCGTTTTGAGTGGGAAAAGTGGGATGTAGCAGCCCATACGAACCATTACCCGATCAATGGCGTGGCCCAGGCACTCTACCGTATCTATCAGACGCAGTACGGCGATTGGGAAATCTGGCATGAAGTGGACAAGAAAGTCCGCAAGATTATGGAGAAGTGTGTACAGAAAAATATCGACACCTTCCCCAATACCCGCCACAGAGTAATTGCATGGTCCTGCGCACCGCTGTATTATTCCAACTGGTGCACCTGGGCGTATAATTGCTGGGGCCTCAATGTTATTATCAATATGGACTCGCTGATGTTCGATATGACAATACGAACGGATTCCTATGACCATGCGCTTGAAGATATGGCACAGTATCATATGTGGGCTCCGATGCGCCGTATGGCTGTTGGCGGTATGAATCACATCTTTGAGCTCTGGGAGTATATGGAGAAATTTAACTGTGATATGGTTGCCATGTATGACCAGCTGCAATGCAAGGGTATGCAGGGTGTTCACGGCCTCTTTGAAGATGAGTTCCGCCGCAGAAATATTCATGCTTTCTGGCTGCCGCATGCTCTTCCTGACAGCAGAACGGTCTCCCGTGCAGAAATCCGCAATGCGATCAATGACTACATGACCACCGTCATGCATGAAGAGCCTCTTGATCCGTCTCTTCTTGATTTTGACGATTCCATGACCTGATAACGGAGGACAGACCAATGAAAAAATGTGAATGCTCCCTGGGGAAAACGCTTTTTAAACTGTTCCTGAAGATCTTCGGAATCTGTTTTGCTGCTATCGCCGTTTTGTTTACAATTTTCTTCTTTGATCTTGACGGTAAACTTCTCTTTTATGTGGTCGAACCGTTCCTGAAGAAGCATTATGATGATATGGAGCGAAAAGATGTCCTGAAGGATCTCTACGATGTAGACAAGTATCCCAAGCGTGAATTCTGATTAAAAAACAACAGAATGCTCAGCTGCGAAAAGCGGCTGGGCATTTTTATAATAATGCTTTTATTCCCGATAAAGATACAGAAGAGTGCAGCCCAAAAAAGCAGAGGGAAGCGCTTCCCTTTTTTGGCAAATTACGGTATAATACATCAACAACTTTCTTCACGGAGATGGAACGTTATGAAACAGTATTTTGAAATTGTAGATGTGACGGCCAGAGAAGTGGTCGGTTTGAAATTTGAGCCGACAGTCGAGGTTGAGATAACACTGGATGATGAGACGGTCGGCAGGGCATCCGTGCCTGCAGGCATGAAAAACGCGCGCGAAATTTCCATCGCAGTGGATAATGTCAATATGGAAATATCAGAAGCACTTGTTGCAATGAATGCGCTGGACCAGGCGTCAATAGACAGGCTCCTTCTGGAGATTGACGGGACGGAAAATACCTCCCGACTCGGTGCAAATGCGTTAATGGCAGTGTCTCTCGCCTGTGCAAAAGCAGCTGCGATATCTTCTGGCCTTTCTCTGTATAATTATATCGGTGGCGTGAACGCAAAGATGATCCCGAACCTTATGGAAGACGGAGAGGCTCTCTGCCTTACGGAGTTTGCGACACTCACACAGTTCCTGGATGCTGCAGCACGGGAAAAGAAGACGGGGAAAAGGCTTATCCTCTCAGCAGGTACCGGGGAAGGCGAGGATGCCGTGATAGCTGATCTCGCCGTTGCTCTCAATGCAGAAGGCCTGGTGTCCTCCTCACCGTCTGTATACAATGAATTGATGCGGATAGAGGAAGAGTTGTTTGATGTGCCGGAATATCCGGAAGAATGAGAATGGTCTGTAATGAGGAATCGAAGTACGGAAATCGTCAATCATGGGGGAAGATGGCTGATTTTCCTTATAGTTCTGACTTTTTTTGCAACGGTGCTGGCAGCTTGCGGGGTTAAAAAAGTTCAGGTCTCCGCTGTTACATCCGGTGAGGTACGGCTCAATGAGGGCAAACCTTTGGAGATTGCATTTTCTGCTGAGGATACCCGGGCAATGTCAAATTATATGCTGGAAGGGCGATTCCTGCACAGTGGAAAAACACTGTATGGTTCCAGGCATGATGAATCGGGAGATCCATATCTCTGCTGTATGAAGTTTTCGGCAGGGCAGAAAGGGATGCATGTCCGGGAGACGGAAGTAATGGACACAAAAACAGATGCGAAGTATCTTCTGCTGGATAACGGGTTTCTCTATTATCTGCGGAAGGACCGGCTTTCCGGGAATACTTCCATCGTACGGATTCCGTCAGCTATGGGGTCAGAAACCAGGCCTGAAACACTTTATTCCGAACCGTGTGATTTTCTGTTCAGAAGGGGTGGCCAGCTTTACTTTACAGACGCTAACGGCCATTTATGCTCAATGCCTCTTGCCGGGGGAGATGTGCAGCCTGTGGTTTCTGATAAAACGATCTGTTATCCGTATCTTTTGACGGAGGATCTGTTGCTGTTCCAGGACGATGCGGACGGTGAGAGCCTGCATATGCGATACCTGCCGACTGGGTTTGAGCTGAAAATATCGAACGGTCGGGTTTTATGTTATGTAGTAAAGGGCAGCGACGTATGGTTTTTACGGGCGGAGGAACTCGGCAGTGAAAAATGCAGATTATGCCGTGCAGATCTTAATGAATTCTTGCATGGGTTTGACCCGACCGCTCGACCGGACGCTTCCTTTCAATTCACAATAGAGGAATCGTCAGAGTCTATGGGCCCGCTTTTTTCCATCAACGGCGGACATATCAATGCATCCAACTATCAGACTGCGGATTTCTCAAACTGGCGTTCGCTTGCCGACAATGCCTGGGAGAAAGGTTATTTGGCAGCCTGCCAGTATGTATCGGAAGATTTTGAGATATTCTATGACTATAATGAAGAGGGCAGGATTGATAAGATGCTGTTCTACGAGCCATCCGTAAAGCGCAGAAGCAATATTGAACTGTACAAATATTCCTGATATAATCTGCACTGTCTTTGTATGGCAACAATACAAAAGGAATGTCAATTTACAGGAAAAATATTTACACAAAACGTAATTTGTAGTATATTAATCAAGTTGTTGATCCAATTCCATAGATAAAGGAGAAATACTATGAGCCGTTTGGTTGGAACTGTTTCCCGCGGAATCCGGGCTCCGATTATCCGCGAGGGAGATGATATTGCGAAGCTGGTTACAGAGTCTGTTTTGGCCGCTTCAGAAGATGAAGAGTGGGGGTTTCGTATCCGCAACAGGGATATTATTGCCATGACTGAGGCAATAGTTGCCCGGGCACAGGGCAATTATGCCACGGTGGATGATATTGCAGCAGACGTCAAAACAAAATTCGGCGGGGATACCGTCGGAGTGATCTTCCCAATCCTCAGCCGCAATCGTTTTGCAATCTGTCTTCGCGGAATTGCGAAAGGAGCAAAAAAAATCGTTCTGATGCTCTCCTACCCGGCAGACGAAGTCGGTAATCACCTGGTGTCCCTCGACGATGTGGAGAAAGCCGGTGTCGATCCGTATACGGACGTGCTGTCTCTGGAGAAATACCGGGAATTATTCGGATATAAAAAGCATCGTTTTACCGGGGTAGACTATGTAGAGTATTATGAGCAGCTGATTCGGGAAGCTGGTGCAGACTGCGAAATTGTTTTTGCGAACAATCCTGTTGCCATTCTGGGATATACGGATCATGTCCTTTGCTGCGATATCCATACTTGTCCCCGCACCAAGCGTATTCTGAAAAAAGCCGGTGCGGCTGTGGTCCTGGGTATGGATGAGATCCTCAATGCTCCGGTCAATGGCTCCGGCTATAACGAAAAATATGGCTTGCTTGGTACGAACAAGGCCAATGAAGATATGGTAAAGCTCTTTCCGCGTGACAGCCAGAAGCTTGTGGAAGAGATTCAGAAGAATATTTTTGATGCTACCGGAAAGCATGTAGAGGTGCTTGTCTATGGTGACGGAGCCTTCAAGGATCCGGTCGGAGAAATCTGGGAATTCGCGGATCCGATCGTGGCACCGTTCTATACGAGCGGCCTGGAGGGAACACCAAATGAATTGAAGATCAAATATCTTGCGGACAATGATTTTTCCAATCTCAGCGGTGAGGAACTGCGGAATGCCATAAAGGGAGAGATAGAGAAGAAGGATGCAAACCTTGTCGGGAAAATGGCTTCTGAGGGCACGACGCCCCGCCGCCTGACTGATCTGATCGGCTCTCTCTGTGACCTTACCTCCGGTTCCGGTGACAAAGGAACTCCGATTGTTTATATCCAGGGATATTTTGACAACTATACAACGGAATAAGGAACGGATTTATTCGGCATAACTATTCAGTGCTATCCTTCCCACTATATTGAGCTCGCGACGGAGCACTGAAATCGAAGTATAATGTTATTTTCGCGAGCCATAGAATGCACTTATTACGAAGTGACTGAACAGTTGCTGTTTAGTTTAAAAAAGCAGAGCAGGCAGGATTTCCTGCCTGTTCTGTTTATCTGGGTTGAATTACGTAAAACTTGCCATAGCTGTTGATCTGGTAGTAATTTTCAGAGAAGTACAGTAAGTCGTCAGCTGCTGCAACATAAACTGCATCTTCTGAAGGATCGGGATCGGGAGGGATATGAAAAGTAAAGCGCCGGGAAAACTCCGGACTCTGATAATACTTTTCATCGGTTTCCATATAAAACAGCGTGAGGATTTCACTGACGTGTGAGTAGCCCTTATACTGTGCGTCCGCAGAGATATAGATTTTTTCTGCATCAGTGTCCTTGATTGCAGTTACGGCATTACCAAAATCCAGCATGAAGTCATCGGCTGCCTGATCGGCATAAGTCGTAAAATAGGTTCCGGCAAAAATACAGAATGCGGTGATGTAAGCAATCGGAATAAGGAGTTTCAGGATTCTCCCGATTGTTTTCCCATCGAAATAATGAATAGAAGCATAAATGCCGATGCCTGTAAAGAGAATCAGGGGATAGAAGATAATGTTGATGCGGTTGATGTTCACATTTGCGGTAATCAACCCGGCAGCCAAAGAAGTCAGAAACCAGATTACCGTTAAGGCAGCAGCGATACTTTTTCGATAACGCCTGAAGACGAGCACCATACCGATCAGTATAAACGGAACGGAAAAGACATAGAGAGTTCCGAATCCGCGGATCTCATTCCACGCCGGGCCCCGATAGATCTGAAAGAGAATCCGGAGAAGCGCTTCCGCATTTTGCTGCAGTTGTTTTATCGGTTCTTTGGAAAAGAAAAGGACATCACTTGAGCGCATAGAGTATGGGAAATACGGAATCGTGAAAAACGGAGTTTCAATCGTGTCAATCCCGAATGTGTTGATTGCCATACAGGCGAGAAAGGGCCATGCAATCAATAAATAAATAATTGCACAGATAAGAATCTGCAGGAAAGACACTTTTTTGCGCCGCAACAGCATGATTCCGGAAGCGAATAACATCACCGGAACAGTATAGACAGAGATACCGTAGCAATACATGCTCAGGGCAAAAAACACCATAGAGAGGTAAAGCCATCCGGACTTTCGGGAAATACCCCGGTTCAGAAAACAAATGCCGGCAAGGAGAAAATGCGGGAACAGATTGCAGTCAAGCGCCCAGCGGCTTTGAATGATATGCCAGGGATTGATTGCGGTAAAACAGAGAACAACCAACGCGGTGTTCTTCCCTGCGAAATCAGTGGAAAAAAGATACAGCAGATAAATAGAAGCAAGGCTTACCAGCAGCATAGGGAGCCTGGCAGAAAAGACAGACAGGCCGAACAGCTTAATGCTCGGTATCATCAGATAGCTCAGGAGAGCACTCATCTGCCCGAATCCCCACGCTGTCAGATGAACCGGATACCGCATGCCGAGACGGTCTGTCCCGTAATCGGCAAGTGCTTTTGCGTCCACTGCCGCCATTGCTCCGTCCTGATTCATTCCTCCGGGGACAACCCCAAACTGGTAAACTCGGATAGAAACAGCAATAATACATGCCAGGAAGAGCAGCAAATAATAGTTTTTTTTCTTGTACATTTTCATAAATATATTATACTATGGGCATAACAATAGAGCAAGAGAGAAGCAGCTTTTTGAAAGAACGGAGAAGAAAAAATGTTTGACGTTGTGTGTGTCGGTCAGGCTGTGCTGGACTGCATTACCCGAGGGAAAGAGGCAGAGCCATATAAACCCAATGTCTACCGGGCGGAGACAATCCGCCTCCATACAGGAGGAGATGCGGTAAATGAAGCAATGGCACTTTCGGGAATGGGCTTTTCTACGGCAGCCGTATGCGGAGTAGGAAAAGACATTGCCGGGAATATCCTGATTGATGAGTTGTCAAAAGCAGGGGTAAATTCAGACTATGTCAGAAGGGTGGAAATGGATACTCCGATTGCGAACCTGCAGGTAGCCGAAGACGGCAGCAGGGTCTCAGTCAACTCCCAGGCGACAAAGCTGCCGGGATACAGAATCTCTGCCGATGAACTGCCCTGTGCAAGAATTGTTTCCCTGGCCAGTATTTTCCGGCCGCCTCTGGAAGATCGAGCGGTATTGGAGGAACTGATCCGGGCAGCGAAGGCTAAAAATGCGGTTGTTTGTGCGGATACGAAACTCCCATTGCGAGGATTGATAGAGATCGGCGAATATGCGAGTTTGTTGCCTTTCATCGATTATCTGTTCCCGAATGAAAAGGAGGCTGCTTATTATACCCGAAGAAACACATATTCCGAAATGGCAGCAGCCTTCAGGGATATGGGAATAAAAAATGTGGTAATCAAAGCCGGACCGGAAGGGTGTTATGTCAGCGGAGGAGAAGGGGAATATTCTTTGCCCGCAGTTCCGGTGCCGAATGTGGTGGATACGACCGGCGCCGGGGATAATTTTGTAGCAGGTTTTATCTCTGGCATTCTTCAGAATGCTTCTCTCCGCGACTGTGCTGATCTTGGCCTCCGCCAGGCGGCTAAAGCCATCATGCATACCGGAGGCGGAGTTCTATAAAATAAAAGAAAAAACGACATGGTTCTTGGCCATGCCGTTTTTCTTTCTGGGAGTTATGATCCCGCCTGACGCCAGATAGCGTAGAGGGTAACGGTTTCTCCGTTTGTGGTGGCGAGATCAGTGACCTTTGATCTGTTAAGATAAGTCGGGGTATCGGCGTTCGGGTCAGTGCTCCACCCGAGGAACACATAACCGGAAAGCCTGTAACTGCAGCTTGTGAGCATATAGGTTCTGCCGAAGAGGCGGTTTGTAAGGTCTCGCATGGTTCCCGTCACAGCTCCGCGGCCCTGGGCATTGCTGTCAAAAGAAATATTATATTTTAGCTGAGCCCATTTTGCATATACTGTGACGGCGCCTCCCGTAAGGCTGATATTGATAACGGTGATCTTTGTTCGGAAAGAGGACTCGCTGTACCATCCCTCAAAGACATAGCCAGATCGGCTTATATCCTGCAGAATAACAGTTTCTGTGGAACTGTAAGTTGACGGATTCGGATTTGCATCAGAGGAAGTGACATTCCGATAATTGATCCGGTATGTTACGGGTGCCCATTGTGCATAAAGAGTTACTACAGCACCGTTCTCCGTGGAAAGGGAAGTGACGCGTGCCCGATTGGCGAAACTGCTGCCGGATCCGTCAGGTGCGGTATTCCATCCGGCAAAGCCATATCCGCTGCGTTTAAAGGTGTTGTTTTTAAGAGAATAACTCCGTCCGCAGATACATCCGGTTAGAGGATCCATAGTCCCACTCCCGCCATTGGCATCAAATGCAACCGTATAGGAGTATGGTGACCATTTGGCGTAGAGCGTCAGGTTGCCGGAGGTGCCGTGTGGGATGGACGTAATTGCACTGGAGTAGCGGGAATCTGTATACCATCCGCCGAACACATATCCGGCACGGCTGAGCCCGGAGAGCGTTATGGTCGGATCTTCCGCGGAGTATACAGCGGGATTGCTGTTCCCGTCGGACTCTATGACATTCCTGTATGTAATCCGATATTGTACGGGAGACCATTGTGCATAAAGGGTCAGCATTGCCCCGTCACCGGAAGCAAAGTTTGCCTGCCGCGCGCGGTTGCTGTATGCGGTGCCGCTGCCGTCAGGCGCAGTATTCCACCCAGTAAAGGTGTAGCCTGATCTTCGGAAAGAATTGGAAGTAAGTGTAACGGTATTCCCGTACTGGCGATTTTCCAGCGCTCTCATCGTGCCGGAAGTTGCACCGTTGCCGTCAAACACGATGCTGTACTGATGCGCAGCCCAGATAGCGTAGAGAGTAACGGTTTTTCCGTTTGTCGCAGTCAGGTTGGAAAAAGATGCGCGATCTTCATAAGCAACCTTTCCGCGTGCAGACAAAGCCCAGCCGATGAAACTGAAACCTTCTCTCGTGTAGGTGCAGGCAGGAAGCGTGTAGGTCTCGCCATAGTTGCAGATCTTTCCCTGGGAAGGCATTTCTCCAATGCCGCCGTTTGCATCGAAGGCAAGTATGTAGGCATTTGTTACCCAGACCGCATAAAGCGTTACGGTTCCGCCTGCAGAAGCTGTCAGGTTTATGACATTCTGCCTGTCCGTATAATCAGCAGAAGAGGCGGAAGGATTGGTAGACCAGCCTGCAAAGGCAGAGCCGTCTTTCCGATAAGAATTTGCAGTGAGTACAGCCTGCTTGTCGTAAGTTAAAGTCTGGGTTCTCTGACTGCCTGTACCTCCGTTAGGGTCGAAAACAACCGTATAGGTATTGGCTTTCCATTTTGCATATAGCGTCAGGTCTCCTGAGGTTCCTGAAGTGATGGCTGTGATCGGAGTACCGGCGAGAGAGGACGTTTTGAACCAGCCTTCAAAGGAGTATCCTGTGCGGGAAGGATTTAGGAGCATAACTTCTGTTCCTGCATTATAGGAAGACGGATTGCCAGCTACATTTGTTCCACCGTTGCATTCATAACTGATCTGATAAGAGAGAGCGTCTCCGCACCTTGAGCAAGTACCGTTGACATAGTCATGCCCGAGAGCTTTTACTACAAGGGCTTCCGGGGTTACGGAGTTTTTATGTTCTTCCGTGAGGAAGAGCTCTCCGCACTCATCGCATGTCCAGTAGGCAAGTGTTCCGTCTTTGATGCAGGTTGCCTCAACAGCTTTGTGGAAGGTGAGAGATTTATGCGTCTCATCGGCCGGGTCAACAGTGCCGTCGGAATAATCCGTATCGGGAACCGGATAAGAGGAGCTGAAGGAAGCACTATTGAATTTATCTCCTTTGACGGAAACGCCATTTTGCTTATGATTCTTCAGCCACCAGGTGTTTCCTCTCAGGAAATAGAGATAAGAGGAACGCCCGGCATCCCATGTCGCGTCGAGATGGTAATACTTATCTCCTAAACGGACTATATTCCAGGCATGCAGCATCTGCTGGCTGTCAATGACGCGAGCATTGATACCTGCTTCCAGACATAGCCGATAAAATGCTACCGAGTAACCCTGGCATACGGCTGTTTTCTGAACGAGTGCAGCATAGCCCGTAAACTTTAGAGTATAGGAACTATCATCGGCATGGACATTGTCGTAGGTAACATGCGTGCAAAGATAGTCATAGATTGCTTTAATTTTCTGATAGTCTGTTTTTCCGGAAAGGCTGAGCTGATTGAGAACAGAATTTACAGTATTGGTTACCTCATCTTCCTGTGCTGCTGTGGTATAGTAAAGCGGAGCATAATTGAAAAGATAGGAATACTGATTCGAGCCGCTCAGCTTTACAGGCCCGGCACCTGTGGCATTATATCCGCCGAATTCATACAGTAGATAATCACCTTCCGTCGGGATGCCGGTGTGGGAAACAGCATTGGAATAAATATTAGAGCAGAGGGTATTCCAGTCAATTTCTTCGGTAGATTGGTAATAAATCTTGATTTCTGTATTACGGGAGATCATTGCGGTTTTCAATGCAGTCCCTGCAGAAGAGAGATCTTTATGGTAGGTATCTGCAGACGAAAATGGGGATGCCTTGAAAGCGGTACGGAACTTTATCCCGCCGTCAAAAGATTGGAGCCCAACTTCAGGGTTGGCGGGATTTTCTTTGTTCTGCAGAAGGTCTCCGCATTCCTCAGGAGTCGTTTCCGCAGCTGGAATATCAGAGACATCGACTACATCAGAGTAAATCGGATTAACCATAGTGACGGAGTGAAGCTCCATCCCGGCAAAGGGATCTTCTATCGGCTCCGAGTCTGTTAGAACAAGATCAAATTTCTGCTCGGCCTCATCAGGTTTTACCGTAAAGAGAATATTGCTAAGCTCTTCGTATGTACCGGTTTCATCAAAAAAGCTGTAAGTGTAATCTCCCGGTGCAAGAAGATAAGTGCCGTAACCAGGAGCCTTCTCAATCTCATCATAGAAGGGATCAATGGGCTTCCCGTATTCATCTGAAACGGATAGACCGGAAAGGTCTTCCAGTTGATCACAGGCGAATGTGACGATGACAATAGAATATTTTGTTGTACCTGGCTGTTCGGGAGTTTGTGTGGCTTCCGGTACCGGAGTTGTAGTTACCTCCGGGTTTGAGATCTGCTCAGGAGTCGGTTCGGGAGTCGGTGCAAGAGTCGGATCCGGGGTCGGCTCTGGAGTTGGTTCGGGAGTCGGCTCCGGAGTGGGCTCGGGAGTCGGCTCAGAGGTCGGTTCGGGAGTCGGCTCAGGAGTCGGTTCGGGATCCGGCTCAGGAGTCGGTTCGGGATCCGGTGCAGGAGTCGGTTCGGGATCCGGTGCAGGGGAAGGGGTAACCTCCGGCTCAGAGGCCAAATCAGAGGCAAAAAGCTGAATATTTCCCTGCTGACCGGGATCGGGGTTTTCCCACCCGTCACTTGTTACAGCAAAAGCAGAAGCCTGTACCAGCGAGAGGCACATGGCAAAAACCAGTATGAAAGAAAGCAGCTTTCTGTTGGACATAAACAGAACCCTCCTGAGGGAAGATAGGTAGATAAACTGAGCACGTTTAAATATAAACCGATTTTTCAACAAACATACTATACATCAAATGAAATTATTTTGCAATAAAATTTTCTATTTTGAAAAATATTGACTATAAATTGTAGATATTGCAAAAATGAGAGAGAAAAATCCCCTCCGGGGGGTTCCGAATTTTCATAATTCGTGGTATGATATCATCTATAAAACGATAGATTCATTTGGGAAAGGCGGCAGGATATGCACGACGAAGAAGTCTATTATCATGACCATGGGGACGGGGTCGTTCACAGTCATGCCGTGATACATGATGAAAAGGGGGAATTCCACGGGCATGCTCATCCGCATGTCCATACCCAGACGAAAGTGGTACTAAATCGCCTGGCGAGAGCGATCGGGCATCTGGAACATGTGAAGAAAATGGTGGAAGAGGGGAGAGACTGTACGGAGGTTCTCGTCCAGCTTGCTGCAGTACGGTCGGCATTGAACAACACAGCAAAAATAATCATCAAAGACCATATTGAGCACTGTATTACAGATGTCGATGGAGGCAAGGACGAAAGCCTGAAAGAACTGAATGAAGCAATCGACAAATTCATATAAATATAAATGGAATATAAATAATGAAAAGCAGATCTGCAAAACCCAAAGGAAGGCTCGCAGATCTGCTTTTTTGTTTGAATGTTTGAAAAAATAACGATCAGGCGTAGCTGTGCACACCGGGGAGGAGCGTATTTACACCGATATAGGTAAATATCACACAGATAAAGCCCGCCACAGCAAAAATCGCTGCTGATTTTCCTTGCCAACTGCGGCGTATCCGGAGATGCAGATAAACAGCATAGATGATCCATGTTACCAGGCTCCAGGTTTCTTTCGGATCCCAGGACCAATAGCTTCCCCAGGCACGCTCTGCCCAGATCGCTCCGGTGATGATTGTGAAAGTGAGGAACAGAAGGCCGAGAGCCACGCTCCTGTAGCTGATGGTATCCAGCTTTTCCCGATTCGGAATATGCTGATCCAGAAACCCTTTTTCTTTCATCCTGTCCCGCAGCAGGAAGATGATCGACAATACAAACGAAACTCCGAAGGAGCCGTAGGCAATGATTGCTGTGGATACATGAAATCCCAGCCAGTTGCTGCGGAGGGCGGGCATCAGCTCACGGACGTCTTTGCTTTGCATGGCGGCATATCCGATGATCAGGAAGATTACCGGCGCGGCAAAGGCCCCAAGCACAGGGAAATGAAAGCGAAGTACAAAGATCAAGCTCACAAGACAGAGCCCCCAGGCAAAGCAGGTGGCAAACTCATACTGGTTCGTCAGAGGCAGTCTTCCAGCACCGATCCCTCTGCAGATCAGTGCTGCTGTATGCAGCACAAATCCGGCTGCCTGCAGAAGCACAGCAATTCTGGAAAGAGCATCACGCTTGACTGCAATGAATACAAAATACAGGATCATTGCAGCAAAGTACAGAAGCATAACAATGGTAAAGAGTGTGTTTTCAGCCTGAAGCATTGTTGTTCTCCTTTCAGGGACTGCCGGATCGTACAGCCTCCTCAAATTTTTCCTTAAAGAGCACCCCGCCTTTTGGGCTGCTGCCAAAGACAGTCCAGGTGCCGGAATCATCCTGCACAGCCCAGACTCTGGTCGGCTGAATATAGAAGGCGAGTATGAGCCCGATCATGGTTACAATTCCCCCGAGAAACGCCAGCTGGGTGAAGGAATCCTTCTTGGCCTGGATCAGGGTATAACTCTGCGGCTCGGAAAAAACAACCGTATACTCATCGATAGTCAGTTCTTCTTCGCCCATCAGAACATTCATCCCGAGGATCTGATCCTGATAATAGACCGAATAAAGTGTCGCAGGATTGTTGATTTTCCCGGACAGCGTCTGCGGCCCGCTCCCGGGAACAAGCACATAGTCAGGATAGAATGCGTTGAAATAGACAACCAGATCAGGCTTATCGGAGATGCGGAGATATTCACCCGCGCAGAGAACTTCGCTCTGCAGGGGTTCACCGTTCTCGGTGACGGTTACAAGCTCTGCCCATCCGGTGGAATTCTGATAAAACTTCCACCCGAAAAGAGCAGCCGGGTAGTTGACGCTAATGGAGGCGTTCTGCACATCCCCGCTCTTTGTATCGTGCACGGTAATGTCGGCAGTATACTGTTCTACTGTGTCGTCGTCACGCAGTCCGATGCGGAAGTCATCGATGGTCAAAATAAGACCGGAGTTCCCGACAGGCTTTGTCTGCCCCGCAACGCCGTAGACGCTTTCCTGCTGCTGGGTAAACTGACCCAGGCTGAACCCTGCAATCAGGAACAGAATCCCCAGGTGGCAGATCCAGGCACCCCACAGGCCGATTGTATTTCTGGAGGAATAAAGCAATTCCCGCCCCTCCCGGTCCGCGGTCTTCACCGGATTCATATGGAGGCGGTGAAATACACTGATCGGGTCTTTCACGTTTTCTTCCGAAAACCCGGCAGCGTGTTCACTGCCCGGGGGAGAAGACTGCGCTTTCATTCTTCTGATCAGCTGCGGAAGGCAAATCACATTGCAAAGCAGCAGATTCAGGCATAAGAAGCCGGTAATCAGCAAAAACCACCAGCTGTGAAATGCATCGTCCAGATGCAAAGCAAGGATCAGTGCGGCAGTCCTCTCGGAATAGTGCTGGGCATACCAGGCATAGGATTGCCCCTGCGTCACAAAACTTCCAGCAGAGCAGGCGGCTGCCAGAATAACCAGCAGGAGTATGGCAAAACGCATGGAAGAGAGGAACTTCCAAATTTTCTTGATAGTCAGCATGATCAGTATTGTTCTTTCTTTAAAATATAGCCCATTAGTTGCTTACCCTTCAATTCCTGTTCGCGCGACCGAGCAGTCAGTACGTGGTACTATATTGTCCTCGCGCGAAACTTACCTGGCAATGACCACGAGGTGAGAGAGTTACCTTAAGAAAAAACCGGCAGAAGAAAGCAGGAACAAGACCGCTCTCTTCTGCCTTAACAGATGGATCAAATGGATTCTTTTGTTTCGTGCGGCCCCTTGTCGGAATAATAACACAAAACAAGGGGAGTTTGCAACTCCTTATGTGCCGAGGAGAGCCATTGCCTCGGCTATTTTTGCCTCAGAGGTATCCAGGCAGGAGAAAGCAAGCGCGGAATTGTGTGCGCCTTCGGAGTTCTCCACATAGCAGAAATCGAAGAACCATTGTGCTTCACGGTGCAGCTTGCGCACGGCATCAAGTTCCGCCTCGCTCATTTTGCCGTCTGTGACAGCCTGTGCGAGCGTATCTTTCAGCTCGGAAAGCTTATTGCCGACTTCTGTTTCCCTGGCTGTGACACGATCCTGCAGCTCCCGCACCATGTTCACAACATCGACATTAGCGTGGCAGCTGGCACAGGATGACAGCAGAGTCTCATTCTCCAGAGGACTGGAAAGGAAATGGCTGCGGTAAACCGTGCCGTCATCCGCCTGTTCAGTCGCCATGTGGCAGTCGGCACAGTTGAGCACGGCCGCATGCTTGCCCTGCAGATAGGTTTCAAACTCCGGGTGCTGTGCTTTCAGCATTTTAGTGCCGGTTGCTTCCTGAACCCAATCATAGAAGTCGAAGGAATCATAATAGGCAAGGATTGTTTCCGGTTTCATATCTGCCACAGTATGATAGGGCATCATGGTCTCGCTGTCTTCTCTGGTGAAGTAATATTCGATATGGCACTGTCCGCAGGACATGGTAGCGGGATCGATTGTGCTGACGGTGTCACCCAGAGCCTTGTTGACGTACGAATGGGTGACTTCCAGTTTTCCGGCTTCCCCGGCGTTGTTGGCATGGCAGGTGTAGCAGCTGATGTTCTCTACCATCATGCTCTGCACTTCTTCAAACGGCATCGAGTACACGCCGACGCCCTGGTCGTTGACCAGCTTGGCAAAATTCGGAGATTTGCAGGTCAGGCAGTTTGCTTTGGGATGCGGGCGCTGTGTTTTTGCCACGTCTTCCAGCGTATACTCATGTCCGCGGGCACTGCCGTAATCCTTGGCAAATCCGTACCCTTCATAGATGTTGACCAGATACGGATCCTGTTCCAGATAATCCGTAACATAGCTGTTCTTGTCATTGTCGTGCATGGAAGTGACAATATAGGGATAAGTTTCTGCCCAGTCTGCTGCAGTGATGGTTCCGTCGCTGCTGGTGGCTTCCGGAACCTCGACAGGCTTGAAACCGGCAAAGCTTGCAGCGTTCTTTCCTGCGATGCTGCCGAAAATTGTGAAGTCAGCCACAGCGTTGCCGCCCACACGGTTGCCGCCGTGGATGCCGCCCGTGGTCTCGCCGCATGCAAAGAGGCCCGGAATGACCTTGCCCTCGGTGCTGATGACCTCGGCGCTGGTATCGATCTTGATTCCGCCCATTGTGTGGTGGATGCCCGGCGCGATCTTGATCGCATAATACGGGGCTGTGGAGATGTCGATCATGCTGACCTGGCTGCGGCCGAAGTCCTTATCCTCACCGGCTGCAACATAGGTTTCCCAGTTCTGCATGGTCTCAACAAAGTTCTTGACCGCCTCATCCTCAAGTCCCATAGCCTTGCCCAGTGCTTCATAGGTATCACCGCTCAATGCATAGCCGCCGTCGATGAACTTGTGGGTCAGGGCAACCTCGTCGACCAGAGCCTGGTCGAAGATGATGTAGGCATAGGCGCCGGGCTGCTTGAGCTCGGCCTGGGATACAACGTCACGGCCCGCCATGTCATTAACAAAGCGCTTGCCTTCGTTGTTTACGATGATTGCACCGTGGCTGCGCAGAGACTCGGAAACGAGCAGACCGTTGGACTGGATGACGGTCGGGTGAAGCTGGATCTGCTCCATGTCGACAGTGGCAGCGCCAACCGCTTCAGCCATTGCAATGCCGTCTCCGGTCGCGCCGGAATGGTTGGTGGTGACTGCATCGGCGAGGGTCGGATCATAGCTTGCCATCAGCTCAAAGTTGGAGCCAAAGCCGCCGGTCGCAAGGACGACAGACTTCGCGTTTACGGTATAGATATGTGCCTTGTCCTCGGCGACGACACCGACAGCCTTTCCGTTATCCATGAGGATCTCGGTGGCGCGGGTGTTGAGCATGATTTCAATGCCGAGCTCCTCAGCCTTGGCAGAGAGCCTGTCCACGAGATACTCGCCGACGGGCCGTCCGTCCTCGGGCTTGTGCAGATACTTGTGCTCGGTACCGCCGGTGGCTGCGACTTTGGTCAGCGGTGCACCGATGGACTCGAGCCAATCGACAGCTTCCGCGCCTCCTTCACCGAGGGTGCGCACCAGCTCGGGATCTGCAAGATCATGGCCGAGTCGGAGGGTGTCCGCAACATAGTTGTCGACAGTGCTGTCGTCGAGGCCGAGTGCTGCCTGCACCTTTGTCCCGGCTGCATTCATGCCGCCCTCGGCGCGCAGGCTGTTGCCGCCGACGTTGGGCATCTTTTCGAGCACAAGCACTTTCGCGCCGGCCTGGGTGGCACGTACGGCGGAGGTCAGGCCTGCACCGCCTGCACCCACAATGACGACATCGCAGTCGAGGGTTACGGGTGTCTTCTCGCCTACTTCCTCAGAGGCGAGCTCGACAACGGTAAAGTTTGCAGGATCGATGCCGGCCTCGGTCAGGGCAGTGAGAACGGCAGTCTTAATGGCGTTGGAAGTCATCGTTGCACCGCTGGTGCCGTCGATCTCGACACTCTGGGTAGCTATGATTCTCTCAGGCAGATCAGCGATGGCGTTGGTGCCGATGCCCTGCGTCTCATTGTGCTCGGTGACGGTGACGGAGTAAATGGCGTTCTCGTCTGCTACAACCTCGACGACAACAGGCTCACCGAAGACACCGGGCGCTGAGGCGGTCAGAGTCTCACCCCCCCCGCTGGCTTTCGGGGGATACGTCATGTCCTCGCCCAAAATTCCGCTTATAAAAACGACAGCCAGAACAAGAATCACTGCGGCAATAATTACCTTGTGTAATTTCAGTTTTTCCATTTTCAGTTCCTCAACAGCATGTACAGCTTCAGGCGGAGGCTTCCGGCTTACTCATGCCGAGAGGAGGCGTTATAACCTTCGCAGGGCACTTTTCGGCACATTTGCCGCACTGTACACAGTTTTCGTAGGTCACACGGGCAAGGTTGTCCGTTACATGGATAGCGTCATGTTCGCATTGCCGCTGGCACATTCCGCATCCGATGCAGCCTGCAGAGCAGGCTTTCTTCACGAGCGGGCCTTTGTCTCTGTTGGAACACTGGACAAACACATGCTTGCTCTCCGGGACGAGGTCAATCAACCCGCGCGGGCAGGCTTTTGCGCAGAGGCCGCAGCCGACGCATTTCATGCGGTTCACGACCGCCACGCCGTTGATTACATGGATGGCATCGTGCGGGCACGCGGCAACGCAGGATCCGAATCCGAGGCATCCGTAGCTGCATTCGGTCACTGGGATCCCGGCGAGCACGGCGCTGCGGCAGTCCTGAATGCCGACGTAGTTGCCCTGGTTGTGGGTTACGTCACAGCTCCCTTTGCACTGCACAAAAGCGACCTTCCGCTCTACAGCTTCTGCGGTGGTGCCCATAATTGCGGCAACTTTCGCACCGACCGGAGCCCCGCCGACAGGGCACCCGTTAACCGGCGCCTGGCCGGAGACGATGGCCGCCGCCATAGCGTCACATCCTGCGAATCCGCAGGCACCGCAGTTGTTGCCGGGGAGGCATTCCCTGACAGCTGTCACACGCTCGTCCACTTCCACGTAGAACTTCTTTCCGGTGTAGACAAGCCCGTATCCGACGATAATACCGACGATGGTGATAACAAGAGTCGTAATTAAAATGATCATAAAGCCCCTCCTATCAGAAATTCAGACTTGAGAAGCCCATGAATGCGATGGACATCAGTGCCGCGGAAATCAGCACGATAGGTGCTCCGCGCAGAGGTGCCGGGATGTCTTCCTCATGGATTCTGGAGCGGATGCTTGCCAGCAGGATAATTGCGATGGTGTAGCCCAAAGCTGTGCCGAACCCGCAGAGGACGCTCTCAATAAAGTTGTATCCGTTCTGCACGTTCGTCAGAGCCACACCGAGAACAGCGCAGTTTGTGGTGATCAGCGGGAGGAAAATGCCGAGTGCCGTGTAGATCGCGGGAGACGTCTTTTTCAGGAACATCTCAACAATCTGGACGAGGGCTGCAATGACAAGGATGAAGATGATGGTCTTCATAAAGTCCATGCCCAGAGGAGCGAGGATAAAGTCATACAGCAGGTTCGCAACGGCGGAAGCAATCGTGATGACAAAGATAACGGCAACGCCCAGGCTGGCGGAGGCTTTGATCTGCTTGGAAACGCCGAGGAAGGAACAGATTCCGAGGAACTGGTTCAGAACAACGTTGCTGATCAGTGCGCTCGTGATGACAATCAAAAACAGGCTTTTCACTTTTCATCTCCTCCTTCCGCTTTTTCACACCGGGAAGCACAGGTGCTGCAGCATCCGTCGCATCCGCTTTCCACAAGCTTCCTCTGCCGCGTCTTGATGCCGATGGCATTGAGGATCATAATGCAGAAGGCAAGCACGAGAAACGCTCCGGGAGGCTGGACGAAGATGCCGATGGGCTCATAACCGGCAGGCATCACGTTGGAGCCGAAAAGCGTTCCGTTGCCGATCAGCTCACGCAGAGCGCCGACGATGGTCAGGGCGATCGTGAAGCCGAGGCCCATTCCGAGGCCGTCCATCGCGGAGACGCCGGGTTCATTCTTGTTGGCGTAGGCTTCCGCGCGACCGAGGATGATGCAGTTGACAACGATCAGCGGGATATAGATGCCGAGCGCTTCGTAGAGGGATGGCAGATAGGCTTCGATCAGCAGCTCAGTCACCGTGACGAGAGAGGCAACAATAACAATGTAGGCCGGCAGGCGGACTTCATCGGGTATTGCCTTGCGCAGGATGGAAATGACCACGTTCGAAAGGATCAAAACCGCCGTTGTGGACAAGCCCATCCCGATGCCGTTAGCGGCGCGGGTGGAAACGGCAAGCGTCGGGCACATGCCGAGCATGAGGATAAAGGTCGGGTTCTCTTTGATAATACCGTTGTACAGGCGTTCAAGATATTTATTCATCTTTACATCGCTCCCTTCACAACAGAATGATAGAAGTCAAGGGCGGCATTCACAGCATTGACGACCGCGCCGGATGTGGTGGAAGCACCGGATACGGAGTCAATCTCATTGTCGGCCGTAGAGCCTCCGGCTTTGTTGAGCGTAAATTTGGTCACATCTTTGTCGTTGAACTGATCCCTGAAAGCAGGTTCGTCAACACGCATGCCCATGCCCGGCGTCTCATTGAGCTCCGTGAAGGAAATGCCGTTGACTTTTCCGCTGCTGTCAATACCGACAGACAGTGTCACGTTTCCGTCAAAACCGTCACCGCTCGTTACGCTGATCGCATGGCCGACGACTGCGCCGCTCTCATCTTTTCCGGTCACAACCTGGTTGATGGTAGCGCGCCCGAATTCCGTGCCGTAGACGGCACCGTCAAGATCGGCGATGGCCTTGTCTGCCGCGTCATTGCCTTCAAAAGTAACTGCATCGGGCAGCACCGCCTGGAAGGAGGCTGCATTGGCAGCAAACTTCTGTGCTTCAATGGTATCCTTCGTCATGGCAAACACGCCGCTGAGCGCTGCGCCTGCGATGAGGGAGATAACCGTCAGCACAATGACGGGTTTCGGGAAGAAGTCTTTCGCGGATTTCTTTTCCTGAACTTCTCCGGAGCGTGATGCGATGCCCTTCTTCGTGTAGGCAAACGGCTTCGGATAGATGAACATATCAATCAGCGGGACAAACAGGTTTGCAATGATGATGGAATAGCTGAACGAATCCGATGCGCCGCTTTTCACACGGAAGAGCCCGCCGAGCACACCGATGATAATGCCGTATACCATCTGGCCGAGTTTGCTGACCGGGGAAGTGGCATAATCGGAAGCCATGAAGAAAGCACCCATCACCACACCGCCGCCGCAGATGTGCGACAGCAGGAATCTCGGGTCAAACCCCTTCCCGCCGAAGAGCCCCATAAAGATCGTAAAGGAGACGAGCACGGAAAAGCAGATCTCACCGTGGATAATGTCCATAGCCCACAGAACGAGACCGCCGATCAGCATGCAGAGAGTGGAGCTTCCGATTACGTCGTTCGGAACACCGAGGAACATTTTGGTCACATTCACGGTCTTGCCCTGCATCAGCATGGCAACCGGTGTCGCGCTGGAAACCCCGTCCACCGCATACGTGGTCATGAGCGTGCCGAAGGAGATCAGCAAAAAGCATCTCGCCGCGAGCGCGGGGTTGACGAAGTTCTTGCCGAGGCCGCCGAAAGCGCACTTCACAACCAGAATGGCAAACACGGAACCGAGGATCGGGATGAAAAGGGGAATGCTGGGGGGCAGCGTCAGGGCGAGCATCAGTCCGGTTACCACTGCGCTTCCGTCCAGCCAGGTATCCGGCTTTTCGGCAAAGTAATCGAAGATGAACTCCGTCAGCACTGCTGTCGCGACGGAACAGAGAACCACATAAAACGCGTGGAGCCCATTCATCGCAATGCCGACAACCGTTGCCGGGAGGAGGGAGAGAATGACCGTATACATGATGAACTTGGTCGTCCATCTGTCCCTCACATGCGGTACGGGAGAAATATTCAATGCATTATTCATTTGTTCCCTCCCGCTTCTGCGCGTTTCCGCGCGAGTATTTCAGCTTTTGTGCGCATAAAGGTCTGCGTCAGAGGTCTCTTGGCCGGGCAGATATAGCTACAGCAGCCGCACTGGATGCATTCCAGCCCGTACAGCTTTTTCTCGTAACGCTCCAGATCCCCGGAGGTCACTGCATCCGCCATCATCTGGGGCAGGAGGCCGACCGGGCAAACGGTCGTGCATCTTCCGCAGCGCAGGCACGACGTCATAAGCTCCTGGGCTTTCTCGCTGCCGTCTTCCGTCACAAGGGCGACGCCGCTGCTGGTCTTCTGGATCGGCACATCGAGATTGGGGATGGAAATGCCCATAATCGGGCCACCGACGATGGCTTTTTTCACTTCTGCACCGTCTTTCAGCCCGCCTGCGGCTTCAATCAGCTCCGCAAAGCTCATCCCGTCACGCACGATGAAGTTCCCCGGCGTCTTGACCGCGTCACCCGTGAGCGTAAAGGTATGGGTGAAGAGCGGTTCGCGGTAAGCGACAGCGCGGTCAATGGCATAGATTGTGCCGATGCTCTGCACGATGCATCCGACGTCTGCCGGCAGCATGGAAGAAGGATAATTGATTCCGGCAACGGTTTCAATCAGCATCTTTTCTCCGCCTTGGCCGTATTTTGTTTTTGCCGCGAGGACGGAAATCCTCTCGTTCCCGGCCGAAGCCTGCTGCATGGCTGCAATCGCCTCCGGCTTGTTGTCCTCAATCACCACAACGCCCTTCGCATTCGGGAAGAGGCGGAGCATCAGCGAGAAGCCCTCGATAATTGCGTCGGCGTGGGTACGCATGAGCTGGTCGATTCCGGTGAGGTACGGCTCACACTCGGAGCCGTTTGCAATCACATACCTGATTGCTTCGGGGTTTTTGGGGGAAAGCTTCACATGAGTGGGAAACCCTGCCCCGCCCAGGCCGATAATCCCGGCATCGCGAATGCGTTGAATGATCTCTTCTCCGGTGATTCCGGAGATATCCTGCCGTACGCCGATACCCTCGGCGCACGTATACTGCCCGTCATTGTCTATAATGACGCATTCAACCATCTGCCCGTTCTGCACACGGCGCTTTTCCACCGCCTTGACCTTGCCGGAGCACGAAGAAATGACATGGGCCGAAAACAGCCCGTCCGCTTCGCCGATCCGCTGTCCGACAAGGACCTCATCACCTTTCTTGACAAGAGGCTTGGCCGGTTTTCCGATGTGCTGCAGAAGGGGAAAAACCATTTCTCCTTTCGCATCCAGGACACGCAGCGGTACATCCCGCGTCAGCTCTTTGTGGCCGATCGGGTGGACACCGCCGCGAAACGTGTTCTTCACATACTTCACTCCTTTCGGGGAATTCTAAGAAACTGAGGTCGCGATAAGCATACTACACCAGTTTTGATTATTCTAACAAAAACTATGGTTGTTTGTAAAGCCTAACTATCAAAAATTTTATGAAAAAGTGCCGAAAAATGCGTGAAAAAGATATCGCAGAAAAAGAACGGAGGTTTTGTCGAAAAAGAAAAAACTCAATGTCTGTTTTGCATCGATTTTGTTGACGAATCAGACCATAATAGAGTATAATAAATTGGTTAATAATTTATTGTCTGGATAAAGGTGAATCTATGGATAACAGGAACAACAGAGACAACAATAAATCGGATTTTTTCTCATGGTTTGTGATTATTCTTCTATTCGCTGCACCTGGATGGGGATGGCCAATAGCACTTTTCCTGCTGATCAGAAAGCTGTTTTCTTCTGATATTCCCCGTTCCCAGCGGCGGGAAGCGCCTTCTCTCTCCCGAGAAGAGGAGCTGAGGCAGCAGCAGGCCGAGCTCGAGCGCATGCGGAAGAAAGTCCAGCAGGTTGAAACGACGCAGAAGGCCAGAAAGGCGATCCGTTCCTTCCTGCAGTCGCCGAAGGAGGATAAAAATACTTCCTGGCTGCTGACGATTGCAGGTGCTTTGATTTTGGCACTGGCGGTCTTCTGGGGGATCCCCACAGCGATAAAGGGCGGATCCGTCTACGCAATCAGCACTGCTTTGGGGGCCCTGTTCGGCGGCGGCTGTCTGCTCACGAGCGGGATTCTGACACGCCGTGCTCTCCAGCGTTATACAGCCTACCTGGCCATTATCGGCCCGAATGAAGCCATGGAGATCGACACGATCGCCAAAAAGGTCGGTGTGAAGCGCAGCCAAGCCGAGAAGGATCTCCAGAAAATGATTGAAAAAGGTTACTTTGGTGACGCCGCTTACATCAACAAAGAGCTGGGATATATCTTCATGAGCAGCCGGGCGGATGAGGAGCTTGCCAAAGCGAGGGAAGCCGCCATGCAGAAGACCCGCGAAGCGTCGAAAAAGGAAGCCGTCAAGCAGAATGCGGAAGCGTATGACCAGATCCTTGAAAAGATCCGCGATGTGAACGACAGGATTCCGGACGCTACTATGACGGAAAAAATCAACCAGATTGAATCCATCACCAGAGAAATCTTCCGTGCCGTGGAGCAGGAACCGGAAAAACGCGGCAAGATTGACCGGTTTATGAGTTACTTCCTCCCGACTACGCTGAAGCTGCTGGAATCCTATGCAAATCTGGAGCGAACCAATATCGACGGCAAAAACATCAGCCAGAGCAAAAAGTCCATCGAAATCGCAATGGACACCGTGGTCGACGGGTTCAAACATCAGCTGGATGAGCTGTATAAGTCCGATGCGGTCTCCATTGAAACCGAGGTGGACGTGCTCACCAAGCTGATCAACCGCGAAACGGTCACGGCTAAGCAGGAATTCGGCCTGGGCGGGCAGGCGGTGCAGATGGCTCCGGAACAGAAGAAACAAAAGGATTAAAAGCCGACGAAAGAAAGTTAGCGGATTATAGTTGGATTTTCTTGACAAACCGCAAATCCCCGTATTAATATTAAATATACTGTATTTTCAGCCAAGAATACTTACGAGAAGGAGACGAAGAAATGAGCAAAAATCTTTCCCGCAGAGACTTTCTGAAAGGCTCTGTAGCAGGCGCGGCGACAGCTGCCCTGGTCGGGCTCGGCATTGCCAACCCGCCGAAACCGAAGGCTCCGGAACCCACCCCTGCTCCCACGGCGGATCTGAGCCTGCCGGAAATCTATACACCCGGCACCTATTCTGCTTCTGCCAAGGGCATTTTCAGCGATGTCAAAGTCACCATGACGTTTGACAGCCGCAGCATTACGGATGTTCAGATTGATGTTTCCGGTGAGACGCCCGATATCGGCGGCAAGATCGGCGATCAGATGGCACAGGCCATCCTGAGCGGGCAGACGGCGGATGTCGACGGTGTTTCCGGTGCAACCATCACGGCAGATGCCGTCAAGGCTGCAGCGGCTGACTGTATCTCCCAGGCTTCCGGCAAGGAAGTCGTCCTGGAGGAAAAGAAAGCCGACACGTCCGACTGGCTTGGTGAAGCTCCCGAAATTGCCGAAAGTGACATTACCGAGACGCTGGAGACAGAAGTCCTGGTCTGCGGCTGCGGCACCGGCGGCTGGATTGCAACGATGACAGCTGCCGAAGAAGGCGCCAAGGTTCTTGTCCTCGAAAAGCGCGAGACGCCTACCGGCATCCGTGAAGATATCGGCGGCATTAATTCCAAACTGCAGCTTGAAGCCTTCAAAGAATTCCCCGAGTTTAAAATTGACAAAATCGAAGCCCTGCAGGATATCCTTCGTTATGCCAGCGGCTATGTGGACAGCGATCTCATCAAAGTCTGGATGAACAATTCCGGCGAACTGGTTGACTGGCTGACCAACCTGATGGAATCCACCGGCAACTGGTATATGAGCCTCGAAGGCGGCATCGGCGATCAGGAATACCCCGAGCGCGATAAAGCCTACGCCACTGGCCACAGCCCGCACAAGACGGATTCCGCACCCGCCGATGTGACGACAAGCTCCACCTTCCGTGATTTCTGTGATGCCACCGGCAATGTCGACTGGCGCTTCTCCACAGCCCTTGTCAAGCTGGAGCAGGACAGCAAAGGGAAAGTCACCGGCGTCATTGCGAAGGATCTGACGGATGAGCATTACGTCCGTGTTAAGGTCAGCAAGGGCGTCATCATGGCAACCGGCGGATATGCAACCAACACCGAGATGATGCTCGCCCTCCAGCCCATGACGATGAAGATGAAGGCAAACGTCCCCATCGGCTCCACGGACGACGGCTCCGGCATCAAGGCGATGCTCTGGGCAGGCGGCGAGATGGATCCCTGCCACGCCTCCATGATGTTCAACCGCTGCAGCGTCCTCCCGACGGAGACGGCCGGCTACAAGACCAACGGCAAGTGGTACTGGTTCGGCGAGCAGCCGTTCCTGAAGGTCAACCTCAACGGCAAGCGCTTCTGCAACGAATCCGGCCCGTATGAATTTATGCTGCACAGCATGTACATGCAGCCCTTCCACACCTACTGCGACATCTTCGATGCCAACAATAAGAAGTACTGCGAGCAGTTTGACGAAGTTGGCTGCTGCCGCCTCTTCCCGTTTGACAACGGCGCGGCATCGAACATGGGCTATGACTATGTCTGGGGCCAGATGACGGAAGGGGAGAATTCCCACCTGGCACTTGGCTATCTGCAGAAGGCGGATACCCTCGAAGAGCTGGCGGAAAAGCTGAACATCCCCGTGGACAACTTTGTCGAATCCGTCAAGCACTACAACGAGCTCTGCTACAAGGGCATTGATGAAGATTACGGTAAGAGCCCCCACCGCATGACGCCTGTGGATACGCCTCCTTATTACGGCATCCGCACCTGTGCCTGGCACCTCACCACGATGGACGGCTGCCGCATCAATACCAACATGCAGGTCATCCGCGAAGACGGCACTCCCATCGAAGGCCTCTGGGCAACGGGTGACTGCACCGGTGGCTTCTTTGCCAACAACTACCCCAACCTCTTCACCGGCCTCGCCTGCGGCAGAACCATGACGTTCGGCCGCCGTGCCGCAAAGATCGTAGTCAACGGCAACGCAGACACTCCCGTGAAAGCTGCTGAAGAAGAACCCGCAGCACCGGCCGAAGAGCCTGCGGCAGAAGCTGCAGCCGAAACAGCCGGCGGATTTGTCGACGGCGAATATGAAGGCGTCGGCGGCGGCGGAATGGGCGGAGACGTAAAAGTCAAAGTCACCATCGAAGGCGGCAAAATCACAGCCATCACCTATGAAGACAATGAAACACCTGCCATCGGCGGCATCGCCCTTCCGGATCTTGTGGATCAGGCCATCGCCAATGACGGCGCTGTAGACAGTGTCAGCGGCGCAACGATGACGAGCAGTGCCTTCGCCGCGGCAGTATCCGATGCCCTGAGCAAGGCAATGTAAAAAAATCAATCAATAAAAAACTCGGGAGAGGCAAACGCCTCTCCTTTCTTTATTAAAACCCATATAAATCCAGTATCGCTATTTGCTAAACTATAGTTCGCGCGACGGAGCAACAAAATCGAGGTACAATGTTCCCTTCGCGCGAAACAGGCATTGCACTCCCCACGAAGCTACAAAAAACCCGCCGCGGCGAGACCCCTACGCAACCGCATCCACTTCCGCTTCTTCTCCGCCTTCAACCGAAACAATCAGCTTGTTCGGCAGACAAACGATTATCTGCCCGTTCCTGCTGATTTTCCCGAAGCCCGTGCAGAGCTTGTCCGGGCAGTTCGCCTCGCTCACCCACGCTTCTCCGTCCTCAATAACCAGCGTATTGGACCCTCCATTCAAAAGAAACGTCCCATCCCGGCTCAGCGGATAACGCCCGATTTCCGTTCCGTCCACCGTTACAACCGCAACGGCTCCCTCCTCTTTGCGCTGCCCGCCTTTCAGCACGAAAAGCAGAAGGAGCGCGCATAAAAGCAGAACACCAATCAGTATAAAATCTCTTTTATGTTCTTTCATAATAATCTCTTCCGCTCTTCCCCTTTCCGCACTTTCTCTCGTTCTCTCTCAATTTCTCATTCATAATTTATTCTAACATGTTTCCCCATAAGATAAAAGAGCATTGTTGACAAAAAAAATGAGAACTGCTATAATTTTCCCAGTTCATTCCACAGCGAAGGGGGAAGATCCGTGAAGCTTGGTTTTTGGGAAATCGCCGTTATCATTATCGTTGCCTTGCTCGTCATCGGGCCGGATAAACTGCCGTATTATGCCAAAAAGTTCGGCCTCGCCATGAAGGAATTCCGCAAGGTCTCCGAGGACATGACGAAGGAAGTCCGTGAAAGTGTGATTGAGCCTCTGGAAGAGATTCAGAAGCCCCTGAAGGAAGCCATGGAGCCTCTGGAAGACCTTACAAAGGATATCAAAGATAATATCACCGGCGTCGAAAAGGATCTGAAAAACATCGGCAAACCGAAGAAGGATTCCGCTCCGAAAGAGAAAGAAAAGAAGTCGGAGGAAAAGGCAGCCGAGCCTTCCGAACCGGAAAAACCTGCAGAAGAACCTGCAGAAAGACCCGCGGAAGAGCCTGCGAAAGAAGCTTCCGAAGTCGCGGAAGAAGCCCAACCTGTGAAAACCGAGCCTGAGGCGGAAGAGCCGGTTCAGGCCGCAGAAAAACCGGAAGAATCCAACGAAACCACCGAAGGAGGAGAAACAGAATGAGGATTGGTGTTCAACAGCTTTTGATTGTTCTTGTCATTGTCATTATTATCTTTGGGCCCACCCAGATCCCGAAGCTTACCAAAATGCTCGGGAAGAGCGTAAAGGGCTTCAAAGAAGGCATCGAAGAGGCTGAAGAAGAAGTCGAAGAGAAGCCTGTCAAGAAAGTAAAGAAAGCTGCCGTAAAGACGGAATCCGACGAAGAGGATGAAGAATAAGCAGAAAAAAAAGCCTGAAGCTTCTCCCGACGGAAGCATGAGCTTATCCGGGCACCTGAAAGAATTGCGCAATCGTGTTCTGATCTGCGTGATTGTTCTGGTGGCCGGTTTCTGCGCATGCCTTGGTTTTGCTCCGAAGCTTGTTACGCTGTTTACAGACATGGGGCAGAATTTCGGCTATGTTTTTGTCTATATCGCCCCGCAGGAACTGCTGATGGAGTATTTCTCCATGGCGTTTGTCGGCAGCCTTGTGGTCTGCTTCCCTGTTCTGGCATACCATATCTATGCCTTCTGCAGCCCGGGCCTCAGCACGAAAGAACGGAATTATTTTAAAGTCGGCCTCTTTGCCGGCACGTTGTTTTTCCTGCTCGGCGTAACGTTTGCCAGGCTCGTCAGCGTGCCCTTTATGCTCCGTTTCCTGATCTCTTTCACGGGCGAAGTTGACGTCAACGCATCTATCAGCATTCAGGCGTATATTTCGTTCCTGCTGTCCGTCTTCCTGATCTTCGGCATTGTTTTTGAGATGCCGGTAATCACGGTGGTTCTCACGGCACTCGGAGTTCTGAAGGCGGAGTGGCTCGCAAAGGGAAGAAAAATCATGATTGTTGCGATCTTCTTCCTCGCAGCCGTCATTACGCCTCCGGATGTCATCTCCCAGATCCTGATTGCAGTCCCGATGCTTCTCCTGTATGAGATCAGCATTCTGCTCTGCAAGCTTGTGCGGAAGAGGAAAAAGGCCGCCGAAGACGACGAGGACGAAGACGACGACGAAGACGAATAAAACCGAACCGCAGTGAAAAAACTGCGGTTCTTTTTTACTGCGCGGTTGACTTTACCGCCGCTTAGGTATATTCTGTTATTTGTAGGAAGTTCGGCAAAATAGCGAACAATCAGGAGAGAAATTGATATGAAAAAAATGATTTTTACACCTGGCAGAACAGAACTTGCCGGTAATCACACCGACCATCAGAAAGGCCGCATCCTGGCAGCCGGTGTCGCACTTGGGCTCACGGCGGTTTATGAGGCCAATGACTCTGATATTGTGCATGTCCACTCCGCAGGCTACGATCCTTTCGAGGTAAAACTGAACCAACTCGTCCCGATCCCGGCAGAATTCGGCTCCAGCAAATCGCTGGTGCGCGGGATGCTCGCGACTTATCGGGAGTGGGGGCTGAACATTGGTGGGTTCGATGCTGAAATCACCAGTACGCTCCCGGCCGGTTCCGGCCTCAGCTCTTCCGCTGCGTTCTCGGTTCTGATCGGCAAAATCCTCAGTGAGCTGTTCAATGACGGCACAGTCGATCCCGTTGTTGTCGCACGTGCGGCAAGGGAGGCCGAAAACCGCTTCTTCGGCAAGCCCTGCGGCCTGATGGACCAGCTGGCCTGCTCGCTCGGCCACTGTGTATATGTGGATTTCAGCACCAATGAAATCACTCCCATCAAGGCAGATTTTAATGAAATGGGGCTTACCCTCTGCCTGACGGACACCGGCGGAAGCCATGCCGGGCTTGACTCTTCTTATGCCCGTATTCCCGCAGATATGGTCTATATTGCCAATCTGTTTGACAAAGGTGTTCTTGCAGACGTCGATCCGGCCGAGTTCTATGCCAAAGGCTGGTCCCAGGAAGACAGGCCCGTACGCCGTGCCATGCACTTCTTCGGAGAGAACGAGAGAGTGCCAAAGATGCGGGATGCCCTCATCGCGGGTGACGGAAAGACTTACATGAAGCTCATGAATGAGTCTGGCCGTTCTTCCGAGCAGCTTCTCAACAACATCGTCACAAGTGCCACCGGCGACACGAAGCTGGAGGAAGGCCTCGAGCTCAGTCGCAAACTGCTGGAAGGCAAGGGCGCCTGGAGAGTGCACGGTGGCGGATTTGCAGGCTGCGTCCAGGCACTGATGCCCACGGATTATTTCCCCGTCTATAAGGAAGAGATGGAAAAGGTCTTTGGTGCAAATACCTGCTTCGAAATCAAGCTCGCCTGACGAGAGGGGAGAATATGGAAAGCGTCAAAGAGAAGTTTCTGCGTTACGTCGTGGTTGACACGCAGTCAGCGGAATCCGAAAACGTGCCCAGTACGGAAAAGCAGTTCAACCTTGCCCGCATGCTGCGGGATGAACTGCAGGCAATGGGCGCCGAAGATGTGCGCATGGATGAAGTGCATGCCTATGTCTACGGCTATGTCCCTTCAACCGTTGGGCAGGATATCCCGACCCTCGGCTTTATTGCCCATATGGACACTTCTCCCGCCCTCACGGATGAAAATGTGAAGTCGCGCTGCATCCCTGACTATGACGGGCAGGATATCTGCCTGAATGAAGATCTCCAGATTTTTATGCGGGTGAAGGACTTCCCGGAGCTTCCCGGTTATGCCGGCAAGGAGCTCATCGTGACTGACGGCACCACGCTTCTCGGCGCGGATGATAAGGCCGGTATTGCGGAAATCATGTGCATGGCAGAGTACCTGCTGCATCATCCGGAGATCCCGCACGGCCGTATCGGCATTGCCTTCACACCGGATGAAGAAGTCGGCCGCGGGGTGGACTTCTTTGACATCCCGGGTTTTGGTGCGGCGGGTGCCTATACGGTAGACGGCGGAGCACTCGGCGGCATCGAGTATGAAACCTTCAATGCCGCCTCCGCGAGAGTTCGGATCAACGGCAGAAGCATCCATCCGGGCAGTGCAAAAAACAAGATGCGCAATGCCCTTCGCATCGCCTTTGAGCTGGACAAGCTCCTCCCCGAAGCCGCCCGCCCGGAACATACCGAAGGCTATGAGGGCTTCTACCATCTTGACGCAATGCACGGCACGGTGGAATCCGCCGTGATGGATTATATCATCCGTGACCACGACAGGGCGAAATTCGAAGCCAAAAAAGAGTTCTTTGCTTCCTGCTGCGCTTTCCTGAACACCAAATACGGTGAAGACACGGTAGTGCCCCTCATCAAAGACACCTATTATAACCTGAAAGACGCCCTCACCGACCATATGGACCTGGTTGACCGTGCCTGTGATGCCATGCGCTCCATCGGCGTCGAGCCTGTGATCACGCCCGTCCGGGGCGGAACGGATGGCTGCCATCTCTCTTATTCCGGCCTCCCGTGTCCGAATCTCTTCACCGGCGGCCACAACTATCATGGCAAGTACGAGTATATCGTGGTCGAATCCATGGAAAAAGCCGTCGAGCTCTTAATTGCGCTTGCAAAATGCTAATTTGGTTTTCTCCAGAATATTTTAAGTGCCAGTTTTGCGAAAGGTTCCTGCAAAAATGGCACTTATTTTGCAGAGCTTATGGACAAAAATGGCATATAAAGATATACTCTTTCCATATGAGGTAAAGTAAAACTGGGGAGGAAAAAATGAACCGGAATCTGAGTGACTATCTGGAAAAGAGAGATTATGAGAAAACTGCGCAGGAATGCATTCTGTGGATTCAGGAGTGGTTTGCCGAAAACGGGCCGGAATCTCCTGCCGTGATCGGGATTTCCGGCGGGAAGGACTCGTCGACGGTGGCAGCCCTTTGCGTAAAAGCGCTCGGGAAGGATCGGGTATTCGGTGTCCTGATGCCGGATGGTGTGCAGAAGGATATTGATGCTTCCCGCCGTGTGGTGGAGCACCTCGGCATCAGAAGTGCCGTGGTTGACATTCACAGCAGTGTCGAAGCCGTGAAGGCTTCCGTGGCAGGCGGCATGGAAAACGCTGCGTTTAATACGCAGTCCCTGACGAATATTCCGCCCCGGATCAGGATGACGACGCTCTATGCCGTTTCCCAGACGATGAACGGAAGGGTGTCCAACAACTGCAACCGTTCCGAGAACTACGTGGGCTATTCCACTATTTTCGGGGATGCGGCGGGAGACTTTTCCCCTCTCGCGAACCTGACGGTTGCGGAAGTCAAGGAGGTCGGCAAGGCGCTCGGCCTCCCGCGGGAGTTCGTGGAAAAAGTCCCTGCCGACGGGCTGTCGGACAAGACGGACGAGGATGCATTCGGCTTTACCTATGAGCAGCTTGATACGCTGATTCTCACCGGATTCTGTGAAGATCAGGAAGTCAGGGAGAAAATAGAGAAACGCCATGCGGCGAATCTTTTCAAGCTGCGCCCCATGCCGGAATTTCATCCTGAGAGCTGAGGAGAGAAAACCATGAAAAAACAGCACGAGAACAGAAACCTGTCCATGGTGATGGACTTTTATGAAATGACAATGGCGAACGGGTATTTTGCGGCTAAGGATACGGATACTCTCGCCGTATTTGATGTATTCTATCGAAAGAACCCGGACAATGCCGGTTTTGCCATTTTTGCCGGGCTGGAACAGATCATTGACTATATCAACAATCTTCATTTTGAGGAGGAGGATATCGCCTACCTCCGCTCGCAGAATCTCTTCTCGGAAGAGTTTCTGGACTATCTCCGGGATTATCATTTCCACGGGGATATCTATGCCATGCCGGAGGGCACGGTTATCTATCCTTACGAACCACTGGTTACGGTTGTTGCACCGCTCCTGGACGCGCAGCTGATTGAAACGGCAATGCTGCTCGAGGTCAACCACCAGTCTCTCATCGCCACGAAGGCAAACAGGATTGTGCGTGCTGCAAAGGGCAGGCTGGTTTCGGATTTTGGCGCACGGCGTGCACATAATGTGGATGCGGCGGTTTACGGAGCGAGAGCTGCCTATATCGGCGGAGTTTCGGGTACTGCTACTGTTTTTGCCGGGGAGCTGTTCGACATCCCGATTTCCGGCACGATGGCTCACAGCTGGGTCATGTTCTGTGACAATGAATATGACGCGTTTAAAAAATATGCCGAAACATATCCGGACAGCACGGTTCTCCTTGTTGATACCTATGATGTTCTAAAGAGCGGGATTCCGAATGCAATCAAAGTGGCAAAGGAAGTCTTGGAGCCGATGGGAAAGCGCCTGAAAGGGGTGCGCATCGATTCCGGAGACCTTGCCTATCTCTCCAAAGAGTCCAGAAAACTGCTTGACGAGGCGGGCCTGGAAGACTGCAAAATCGTAGCCTCCAACGGCCTTGATGAATATACCATTCGCTCCCTCATCCATCAGGGTGCTGAGATTGACAGCTTCGGCGTAGGGGAGCGGCTGATTACTTCCGCCTCCAACCCGGTCTTCGGTGCGGTGTATAAACTCGCAGCAATAAAAAAAGGCGATAAGTTTATCCCCAAGATTAAGGTTTCCGAAACCGCGGAAAAGATAACGGATCCGGGTCTGAAAAAGATCTACCGTGTTTATAACGAAGAAGGCAAAGCCATTGCCGACTATCTTGCCTGCTATGACGAGAAAATCGATTCTTCCAAACCGGTCCGTTATGTTGATCCGCAGAAATACTGGAAGGAAAGAAGCTTTGAGAACTGCACCTTTAAGAATCTTCAGGTAAAAGTAATTGAAGACGGGAAGCAGATTTATCAGTGCCCGTCTGTCGAAGAGATCCGCAGCTATGTGCAGCGGCAGCTGAAAGAAGAAATCTGGGTGGAAGAGCAGAGGTTCGAAAATCCGCACGGGCATTATTATGATATGAGCCCAGCTATGTATGAGCTGAAGATGAATCTGCTTTACACGCTTGGCAAAGCCAAATGAAAATTGCATTTTATGGCGGGAGTTTTAACCCTCCCCATGCGGGGCATGCCCGCTGCGCTCAGGCTGCAGCGGACTTCCTTCTTCCGGATCTGTTTCTGATTGTCCCGGATTATCTGCCTCCGCATAAGCTGCTTGCAGAAAACAGCCCTTCCCCGGAGGCGAGGCTGGAAATGTGCAGGATCGCTTTTCGCTCCGTCGCAGCAGCCCGTGTCAGCGATCTTGAGTTGCAGCGCGTCGGCAGAAGCTATACCTCTGATACAATCAGAGAGCTTCGGCTGAAGTATCCCGACGACGAATTGTTTCTTGTGATCGGATCGGATATGCTTTTCACGTTTCCGGAATGGCACGAATACCGGTTTATTCTCTCGCAGTGCACCCTGGTTGTGGCAGCCAGGATGGTCGGAGAATCGGAAGAACTCAGCCGTGCCGTTCAGCGCTTGCGGGAAGCAGAGCGAGCGAAAATACTTCTGCTCTCTTACGAGCCTTATCCGGCGAGCTCCACCGAGATCAGAAAAGCCCTTGCAGAGGGGAAATCCCCTGCAGGGCTTGATGAGGAAGTATATCGGTATATCCGGGAGAACGGCTATTATCTTGAATAACTGGTCAACTACCTCGTGGTTGGTGCAGACCAGCTGCTCGCGCGGAAAACATTGTACTTCGATTTCAGTGCCCGGGTGCGAGCTTATAAGGTTGGGGTACATTACGAAAATAATAAAAATCGGCAGGTCTGTAAGAAAGGCCTGTCGATTTTTCCATTTTTGGTTTATTCGTATTCGATCGTGGCGATCGGTTTCGGGCTGAGGTCGTAGAGTACGCGGTTTACACCCGCAACTTCCGAGAGGATCCTGTCGCGGATTTTATAGAGCAGCGGATAGGGGAGCTCTTCGATCGTCGCAGAGGTTGCATCAATGCTGTTGACGGCGCGGATGATCACCATCCAGTCATCCGTACGTTTACCGTCCTTGATACCGGTGGAGGTGAAAGAAGGCACAACGGTGAAATACTGCCATACTTTGCCCTGCAGCCCGGCAGCGGCAAATTCTTCACGAAGAATGGCATCACTCTCCCGTACGGCTTCCAGGCGGTCACGTGTAATGGCGCCTACACAGCGCACCCCGAGGCCGGGGCCGGGGAAAGGTTGACGGTAAACCATGCTCTCGGGAAGACCGAGTGCAATACCGACAACACGAACCTCGTCTTTATAAAGGAACTTGACCGGCTCGACAAGCTCAAACTGAAGATCTGCCGGCAATCCGCCGACATTGTGGTGGGCTTTTACGCCGACGCTCTCCAGAATATCCGGATAGATGGTTCCCTGGGCAAGGAATTCGATCCCGTCGAGTTTGCGGGCTTCTTCTGCAAACACATCAATAAACTCTTTGCCGATGATTTTACGCTTTTGCTCCGGATCACTGACGCCTGCCAGTTTGTCCAGAAAACGGTCGACGGCATCGACGTAAATCAGGTTGGCACCAAGTTGATTTTTAAATACCTGGATGACCTGTTCCGATTCACCCTTGCGGAGCAGCCCGTGGTTGACATGCACGCAGGTAAGCTGTTCGCCGACTGCCCTGATCAGCAGAGCAGCAACAACAGAAGAATCAACACCGCCGGAGAGTGCGAGAAGCACTTTCTTTGCACCGATCTGACTGTGCAGAGCGGAAATCTGTTCATCAATGAATGCTTTCGCGAGTTCGGGTGTGGTGATACGCTGCAGGGATTCAGGTCTGAGATTGTCT
The DNA here is from genome assembly GCA_017406005.1 of Oscillospiraceae bacterium. Classification (GTDB taxonomy): domain Bacteria; phylum Bacillota; class Clostridia; order Oscillospirales; family Oscillospiraceae; genus Limivicinus. The sequence continues at coordinate 58,978 of JAFQZI010000093.1, forward strand.
GCCATAGTTGAGCCTCCTAAAAAAATCTGCCGACATTATACGCGTTGAAACCAAAGAATGCAAGATTATAATTTCCTGCCTGATGCCTTAATAATAAAACAGAGGATCTTTCCAGGGGAAAGCATAATCCTGTGTGTCATAACCAAACTGCTTTACCAGCAGATCATATCGTTTGTTGCCGTAACGCCAGTCGGAATGCGGGTCTGTCGCTTCAACATTAATCACACAGTTGGGAACACGCCTGTGCATTTCTTTCACCTGCTCTTCGGGGATGGAAGTGAACTTCCCGATCCACAGCCGCTCAAGATTTGTCAGCCCGTACAGCGGAGAGAGATCGGAGATCCCTGTATTGAACCCGATGTTCAGGTGGTGCAGGCCGGTCAGATCCTTTAAAGGAGAAAGATCTGTGATCTTGTTTGTTTGGATTTCCAGATATTCCAGCTTCGTGCAGTTTTTTAGAGGTGTGAGATCCGTGAAGTTTAGCATCGCAAATATGGCTACTTCAAGGTCAGGCATATAAGCGGCAAAAGAAATATCACACAGTTCTTCATTGTGGCCAACATCAAGGTACTTGACTTCTGTGCAGTATCTCAGTGCTCCCGTATTGGACACCCGAAGATTTCCGCCTACGCTCGGCATGGAGGCGAGGATTTTTTTAACGTCGGTACGCACCGTATAGTTGGAGCCAAACCAGATTCTCCACACAACTTTGACATTCGGAAAATCATCACGTATACGGGCCATATGGATGTTATCAACACCGCAGGAATCCATATCAAGAGTTCGGAGATACGGCATGCAGGTGATAACCTGCCGTACGAGTTTACCATTATCTGCTATGGGAATATGGCTCAGATTCATTTCTTCATCAGAGAGAGAAAAAGGCTTTCCGTAAAGCGTGAAGGAATACAAAAACTCTGTATCCGGTTTTGCCAGCTGCAGGGTTTGGATGTCATACCACGTCAGATCGGAGAGATCCTCATTCCCCAGATCTACGGTATCCAGGAGCGGGAGCTTCTTCAGAAGACTCAATACATATGAGATATCAGCGGAAGTCACTCCTGTAAGGTCGAGAAAGTCATCCTCTTCCGATACCTCGATTTCCCGGATGGAGGAAGTTTTCTCAGCCTGTACGCTCTTCTCATGGGGGATCATTCCCGGCCCCATGTAAAAATAGGGGTCGTTCCCGGCAAAACTCCAGCTTGTATCACTCCCGTAACGGAAGATGTCGCGGATTTCCTGATACTGCGGCCAGAGCACCGCAGGTGCAGCCATTCCGTGGGTCTCCTGATAACGCCATGTACTGTCAATTTCATCGTCTGTCAGGTTGATCACACAGTCGGGATGCCTGCGGGAATACTCTTCCACCTGCTCCGGCGGGATGCCGGTTTCCGTCCCGATCCACAGCCTGTCCAGTTCGAGATCATAGAGCGGGGAGAGATCCGTCACATTCGGCAGGAGCCCGATTTCAAGATCACGCAGTTCCGTCAACCCGGCGAGAGGGGAGAGGTCCCTAATGCGAGGGTTCATATAGAGCTCAAGATACCGGAGTTTTTTGCACTCTGCCAGAGCACTGATATCTTTGATGTCATCCTTTGCAACGATCAGCACTTCGAGGTTCGGCATGTACCGCACAAAATCCACTGTCGTCATGATGTTGTTATGGCCGAGGTCCAGGTTGACGACGTCGATGCAGTAGGTGAGCGGCTTGCAGCTTTCGTCATCGGTCAGCCCAAAGTCGCCCACATACGAAGCCAGAATGGTTTTTACATCCGTGCGGACACTATATCCCGTGCTGAAGCTGACGCGCCAGATTACCCTGATGTCCGGGAACATCTCCCGAATTTCCAGGATCCGCTTTTCCGGCAGATCACAGGTGTCCAGATCCAGGAATCGAGCCTGTTTCATGCACGGCAGGGCAGAGATCAGAGTTTCACCATTATCTTTGATGGAAATCCTTCTCAGGTCAATATACTCTTCATCCAGTGTCATTGACACGCCGTAGAGGCGGAAACTGTAATGAAAACGCGCTTTCGGGGCTGCGTCCATCATTCGCGCAAGTGCCTCCCAGGATAACGAGGTGACACTGTCATCGCCCAGCTCAACTGTTCTCAGCCGTGGCAGGTTAGGCGCAGCCTTTACAAATGCTTTCACATCCGCGCCGTCTGCAATCCCTGTCAGATCCAGCCGCGCCGTCTTTTCCTGAACTTCCTGCCCATAGAGCACAAAAGTCTCTGCGTGGGCAGGCAACGCAAAAAAGGCTGCGCACGTCAGTACTGCAGCCCATATAAAAATCCACCGGAATCTCTTCATAACAATTATTCTCTTCTCCCTACTGCCTGTCTCATCCATAGAACCATCTGACACGCTCTCCTCCGACAGGCTCGCCGTGGGGAGTTGTGTAATATGGGTCATTTCTGGAAAAACTGTAGTTTGTATTATCGTCAGCACCATAATGGAAGATGTTCACAATCTCCCGATAAGCCGGTGTTCTGTTTTCTTCCGTGTTGAAAGTGTGGATCGGATCAATAAACCGCCAGTAATAGCCCACCGAGTCATCTGTGTCATTGACTTCGCACGCGGGATGGTTCTGTTTGAACGCTTCGATCTGTTCTTGAGGAATCTGTCCTATGCTCAGCCACAGCCTCTTTATTTTAGGTACACGATCAGCCGGAATAATCGGAGAGATATCATTCAGGTTGTAACATCCGCCGAGCTGGAGATCTGTCAGTTCAGTCAATTCTGCAATCGAGTTAATATTGTACATTGAGCTGCCGTAGAGTTCTACATATCGCAGCTTTTTGCAGTAGGCTAAGTCGTCCACGTCTCTGAGATAATTGTTGTAAGTGATGAAGATTTCAAGGTTCGGCATGTATTTTAAAAAGCTCAGCGTCCTCATATGATTGTTGTGCCCTACGTCAAGATTCACAACCTCTGTACAATAAGTCAGAGGGAGGCAGCTGGCTTCATCGGTCAGTCCTGCGTCACCAGCGAGAGAACAGAGAATGGTTTTTGCATCCGTTCGGCAGCTGTAATCGAGCGTACTAAACCACACGCGCCATACAACTTTTATGTTGGGGAAAGCGTCGCGGATCATCGCCATATGCTCGTTGTCCACACCGCTCTGATCCATGTCGAGAGTGGTGCAGCGCTTCATGCAGGGCAGAGCTGCCACAACGGCTGCACCGTTGTCCTCCACGGGGATTTTACGCAGATCGATATATTCCGTATCCAGCGTCATGGGTTCCCCATAGAGGATGAAGCTGTAGGCAAAGTGTACGTTCGGCGCAGCATTCTGAAGGCGCGAAATCGTATCCCAACTGACAGGAGCACTATATGCATTACCCAGAACAACATTTTTCAGGTTTGCTGCATAAGGTGCCGCACGGCAGAAAGCCTCAATATCCGCATCTGAAGAAATTCCGGACAGATCAAACTCTTCCGCATCTACGGGGTAGTGCCTTCCGAGCAGGTCAAACCCGTCAGCAAACGGCTGTGCCGTCGGTTCCGGGGTGGGCACAGGTGTCGGTTCCGGAGTTGCTTCCGGCGCGGCGGCAAACCATGGCAACAGGCTTGGAAACCCTGAAACGGAAATCAGGGCTATAAAGATCGCCAGCAGGAGAAAGAGAATACGCAAAAAACGCAGCATTAGAAGAAAGTCTCCTTATCAGCCATAGTTCAATTCGTCTTCCGGATAGATCGGCTCGAGAATGTCGTGGTCATGCCACTCCTCAAAGAGGATAGAAACATCCACGATCTTCATATGAGCCGGTTCAACACCCTCAGCATGCTCGTTATACAGAGGATCATTCCAGGAGAAGGCATAGGAAGCGTCCGCCAGGTTATATTGAAATGCGTTGTAGATCACTTTGTAATATCCCAAAGGCCTCTGTGCCGGGAAGTTCATATTGTGTGCACTATAGTAAGCCCAGTCCTGCGTGAGGTACCGCTGATAAATCTTCCAGTTTTCGGAAGTATAGCCCTCATTCTGGGCACTACCGTCCGCATTGCGCTCAAGGCCGGTCGGAACTGTTGTATTGACTTCGCATTCCGGATGCAGGCTGCGGTAGGTATCGATCTGCTCCTGCGGCACCGGATCACCTACACCGATCCAAAAGCGGAGCAGTGGAATGTCGTACATCGCCGTAATGTCGGAAATACCTTTATTTGTGCCGATGTTGAGATGGCGCAGCTTCGTGCAGGCGGCAAGGGGGGAGATATCCGAAACTCTGGTGTTGCCCATTTCAAGATAAATGAGTTCAGAGCAGCTGCTGAACGGAGACAGATCCGAAATGCCTGTCATCGAGATGACAACCAGCTGGAGATCCGGCATGTTGCGCACAAACGAAAAGTCAGTCAGCTCGTCATTGTGGCCGAGGTCCAGATAACGTACCTTTGTGCAATAGTATAGTCCGGCGGAATTTGAATTGGTGATGTCTCCGCCCTTGGAGGGTTTGGAGGCAAGGATTTTAACCACATCCGTCCTGACACTGTATTCACTTCCGAACCACACGCGCCATACCACGTTGATGTTCGGATATGCATCTCTTATCTCTGCCATTGCCTGGTCGGGAACACCGCACGAATCCATATCCAATGTCTTCAGGTTCTTCATATAAGGCAGGAAGTTTTTCACATCTTCGCCATTGTCCTGAACCCGGATATGGTTCAAATCAAGCACTTCATCCGCCAGGTTGAATTCCTTGTCATATACCGCGCAAACCATCGAGATGGTGGTCTGCGGGCAGGCGTTTGCTATTGCCTGCAGGTCAGCAAAGGAAAGCCCGTTGCGGTAATGCCCCAGGTTCAGATACTGGAGCTGGGTCATCCCGGGGAGAACGGCCACCAGGCTGCCCACATCTGCCGGAGTAATATTGCTGAGGTCCAGGCTGGTGTCCGCCGTTGTGGCATTTACACCGCAGACGGAGAACTTATAGTCCATGGCGGCGTTCGGCGCTGCGTGTGAAATCGTGGTGAGATCGCTCCACTGTAGGCTTCCGTCGGTCGTGGCGTTGTCAGCAATTCTAATGCTCTTAACATTAGGCAGAAGCGCAATCCCGTTTGCCGCTTCGGGGACCTGGGCAGACATCAGCCCGGTCAGATCCACCGTCTCCGTACCGATCGGCCATTCCTTCCCGAGGAAATCAACGGAATAGGAAATCCCAGCTGAGGGGTATGCAGTTTGGAAAGCAGCCACATCCTCTGCTGTAACGGGAGAAGAGGACTGGGAAGAGCTGCCGAGATTGATTGCCGTGATCTGCGGCAGGTTCCGTAGTGCGGATATTGCCGTGCCGACGTCTTCATGACGCAGCGAAGAGAGCTCTGCCACACTGGAAGAATTCTCCATAACGGTTCCGTTCGGGAGAGGTACCGTGTAGCGTACGCTGACAGCCGGATGTGCTTCTGCCCACTGCATGATTTCGCTGTAGCACGTACTTCCGCTGAAATCAGCCGAACTGAGCGAAGCGAACTGATCCAGCAGAGCGAGGTCTTCAGCAGTGACAACTGCTTTCAGGTCTGTTGTGCTCTCCGGAAATTCTCCGGAAGAGAGCGCAATGAAGTTCTCCCCGTAAAGGAAAGGAACCTTCTTTGTCAGTTCCCCGCTGAAAGAAAGCCCGAACAGAAAAATCGCTGCGAGAAAAATAAAAATAAGCAAAATTTTGAAAAAGTATGCCACACCTTTTAAGAACCGCATAATACCTCTCCTGAAATCTTTATTCTATCAAAACTATATTATACAATACAGAACAGTATAGTCTATATTTAGTGCGCGGATCGAGCACTGAAATCATGGTGAAGTGTTGTCTTCCGCGCAATATATGTTGCACTAATCACGAAGGAACAAACATACAAAAACCATCGGAAATGCAAAAAACAACGCAGCGAAATATCGGACAAGAATCACCGGCACCAGCATCGAAACCAGTACATAAATCAGAAGGATCCCCAGCGCCGGTAAAACCGCGTAATCTCTTCTGTAAAAAGCAGCAAAAACCGCAAACAACAGCATCCACACATAAAACCCGATCGAGAAAACCTGTCTGACCACAGGTATTTTCTCAAACGAAATATCATGGGCAATGCTCGCATAAAACCTGTGCACGGCAGGCAGCTTTCCGTCAAACCGGGCGGGAGAATCCAGAAATTCAGAAAAAGAAAAATAGGACCGTTCGTAATCTTTATAAGTCGGATAAAGACTGCCCTCGTAATTGTATCCGTCAATTACCGCCCCGGGATACCAGAGCGCTTTCGTGTTGGCAAGCCATGCATTCAAGTAGCTGCCGGGATGCCTGGCACCGGTCCGCAGCCAGAATCGCAGAAAGCCGATTTTGCTGCCGCTCTCATCTGCCGTCGTCTTTAGCTTTGAAGCGGAGATATCTCCCAGCCCCTCTACATAGAGCAGGTCGTCCGTCTCGAAGTAATGCCCGTATTCTTCCAGCTCCTCAGCGTTCCAGCTGTCGCCGGTCTCCACATAGGCGCGGGCAATCGGCTGTGTCAGAAAAGAGAGGGACGTATAACTGGGCAGAGATGTCTGCGGCTGACAGGCGGCTGACAGCGCTGTAGAAAGCACGAAGTAAGTTACAAACACTCCGGCTGAAAACCAGGCAGCACCTCTCCGGAATTCCCGCCCGGCCCAAAGGAAAACCAATATACCAATCAGCAGCAGCAGCAAGTAAACTGCTTTGCTGTTGCTGTTGTTACGAGCCAGCACCGTCAGTGCCACTGTCCCTGCAGCGCCGATTCTTCTCCATCGGGAACGGAAAAACGCTTCCTTTTCCTTCACCGCAAGATATACTTCAAAAACACTGAGTGTCAGCAGCCCGCTGAAAAGGACATCCCGGATCGGGCAGGTAGCCAGAAGGTGGATCGTCGGGAAAAGTGCATAATACACCAGTATGATTATCAACAGTACCCTGCTGACGCCGGCCCTGTAAAAGTGACGCAAAATCACCGCGAACAAACCGCTCAGCAGAATCATTTGCCCGATCGTCAACACGGCAACGCCGATCGCTACACTCCCTGTCTTCGCCATCGATTTCAGCAGAATCCTGACCAGCAGAAACGAATGAAGAAAAGGCATCGCATCATTGTAGCCGTAAGCACACTGGTTGTACTCGATCCCCGAGTCATAGGAGAAGTTGCCCGGAAAGATGCTCAGATAACACGGGAGCCAGCAGATCAGCATAATAGCCATCATCAGCCATAGCCTGCCGAACAGCGCCTCTGCCCACGCATGCCTTTCTCGGGCTTGGGCCTTGCCTTGTTTCTCCATCCATTGCCATATGATGTTCAATCCTGCCGTAAAAACAATCGTGTACACCGCCAGCAACAGCCAGAACCGGCCGTCCTTTATCGAAACGTATCCGTTCCTGTCCAGTGCCTGCCCGCAGGCAGCCATCAGCCCCCACAGGATTCCCAGCCCCCCGGTAAACCGCCATCTTCTCTTTTTCTTTCTACCTCTCCCTACTATCTCCGCAATCTCCCGATAAATTAATAATTTAAAATTTAAAATTTATAATTGTTTGTTGTATTTCTCCAACGCTACCTTCAGGACATCCAGCGCTCTCTCCAGGTCTTCCTTCTTCAGCACATATGCCATCCGGACTTCGTTGATGCCTCTCCCGGGGGTGGCGTAAAACGGTTCCCCGCAGGCAAACATCACGGTATCGCCGTTGTCGTCAAATTCGTTCAGCAGCCAAAGCTGGAACTTGTCAGCGTCATCCACCGGCAATGCTGCCATAATATAGAAGGCACCTTCCGGGCGCGCAAACTGAACGCCGGGGATCTGCTCCAGCTTTTCCACCATCGCATCGCGCCTAGCCTTGTATTCTTCCCTCACTGCTGCGAAGTAATCGCTCCCGACGGAGTACAATGCCGCGGCCGCGACCTGATCTGTAGACGAAACCGCCAGCCTGCACTGGCACCATTTCAGTGCCTCACTCATGAATTCCTCATTTTTGGAGATCAGGATGCCGATTCTCGCGCCGCATGCGGAAAATCGTTTGGAGACAGAGTCAATCACAATCAGGTTGTCTTCATAGCCGGGATACTGCAGTGCGCTGAGAAGCGGTTCCCCGCCGTAGACAAATTCGCGGTAAACCTCGTCACACAGGATAAAGAGGTCATGTTCTTTTGCGATGTCGAGCAACAGCCCGAGTTCCTCGCGGGAAAGCACGGTTCCGGTCGGATTCCCTGGGTTCGTGATCATGATGGCGCGGGTATGCTCATTGATCAGGGGCTCAATGTTCTCCCTGCTGGCGAACCGGTATCCGTCTTCCGGCGCGGAAGTCGGGATCGGGTGGACGAAAGCTCCGGCCAAGGTAACAGCCGTATGGTAATTCGGATAAAAGGGTTCGGGGATTAAAATCTCGTCCCCGTCGTCAAGAATGGAGGCAATTGCCATCTGCAGGGCTTCACTTCCGCCGGTGGCAATCAGGATATCCTTCCTCTCCAGTGTGACACCGATTCCCGAGTAATACCTGCACACCGCGTCCTGCAAAACAGGGATGCCCTGGGAAGGCGCATAGGCGATGACAGGGTCTGAATAATCTCTTAACGAATCATAATAGGCCTTCGGGGTATGAATGTCGGGTTGCCCGATGTTCAGATGATAAATATTGATTCCACGGGCTTCTGCATTTGCTGCGTAACCGTTAAACTTCCGCATCGGGGATAGCCCGCAGCGCTTCATTTTAGATGAAAACTTCATAACAGCTACCTCCTGAAAATAATCTGTTTTATTATACCACAAGCTGTCATTTTATCAAGAATAACATATGGAAAAACCCTTAAATAATTATGGAAAACCCATGAACCAAGTATGGAAAACTCATTATATAAAAGCACCTTGCCACACCCTCCGTTTTTGAGTATAATCTTTTTATAAATAGATTATACCGCGCCACGGTCAATTCATAATTCTTATTACACAATTCATAACTCCTAATTCATCATTCATAATTTATAATTTGTCATTGGAGTTCATCATGCTTCACATCATCACCGGAAAAGCCCGTTCCGGCAAAACTTCCTCCATCTATTCCGAAATCCACCGCGCTGTTCAGATGCAGCAGGGCGGCCGGATTCTGCTTGTCCCGGAGCAGTACAGCCATGAGGCCGAGCGCGAGCTGTGCGAGATCTGCGGCGATACACTTTCCCTCTATGCCGAGGTCCTGAGTTTCACCGGTCTTGCCAGGAAAGTCGCCTCCGCTCTCGGCGGGATCTCTGTAGCCTATCTCGATGACGGCGGCCGCACCCTTTGCATGGCACAGGCGATGAAGCTCATCGGCTCCTCGCTCGAAGTCTTCTGCAATGCCGCTGCAAAGCCGGAGCTTCAGCGCATGCTGATTGCTGCCCTTGACACGATGAAGGCTTCCTGCATCACTCCCGCGGACCTCTCCGAAGCCGCCGAACACTGTGATGAGGCCCTTGCCCGAAAGCTTCAGGATATCGCAGCCATCGGCGAAGCCTATGAAACCGTCCTCGGCAATTCTCAGGCCGACCCGGGCGATAGGCTTGCCCGCCTGGCCGGCAGCATCGAAAACAGCTCCGTCCTGGCCAATTCCGTCGTTTATGTGGACGGTTTCATAGACTTTACCAAAACCGAGCTCTCCGTACTCACGGCAATGCTGAAAAAGGGCATGGACCTCACGGTCTGCCTCACCATGGAGAAGGAGCATACCAATGCAGAAATTTTTGCCCTCTCGCAGCACTCTGCCGGAAAGCTGGAGGCTGTTGCCAAAGAACTCGGCATCCCGGTTGAGCGCACGCATTTTGAGGAGCCTCTTGCCTCAACCGATCCGCTTTGCCTTTTCCGGGAAAATACCTTCGCCTATACCGGCAAAACCTTTTCTTCCGACGGCAAAATCCAACTCTTTCGGGCAGAGAATATGGCTGCCGAATGTGAGCTGGCAGCGGCAAAAGTGCTGGAGCTTGTGCGCGATTCCGGCTGCCGCTGGAGGGACATCGCCGTCGCCATCCGGGGCTTTGATGAGTATGCCCCTCTTCTGGAGAGCACCTTTGAAGATTACGGCATTCCTCTTTTTACTGCCCGGAGATCCAACCTGAAAACCCGCCCTCTACCGTCGCTGATTTCTGCCGCCTACAACATCATCCACGGCGGCTGGAAGTGCGATGATGTCGTCAGCTATATGGGCACCGGCCTTACCGGGCTGACCTCGGAGGAGTGCGACGTCCTCTCTTCCTATCTTTTCCTCTGGGAACCGGACGAGCGCGCCTGGAGGCGAAAGTCTCCCTGGCGTCAGCCGCCGGACGGCTACGGAAAAAAGCAGGATGAGAAAACCGAAGCCCGCCTTCAGGAGATCAACCGCCTTCGGGAGAAGCTTTCCGGACCGCTGCTTCAGTTCGCAAAAGCCTGCAGGGCGGCAGACACGGTTGCCGGCCAGGCAAAGGCTCTTTCCTCTCTCCTCGACCGGCTGGAGATATCCTCTCAGCTGAGCGATAAGGCAGAGCAGCTCTGGAATGCCGGCCGTAAAACGGATGCGGATGAATACCGCCAGCTGTGGGAAGTGATCATCTCCGCCCTCGAGCAGTCCGTTGCCGTCCTTGGTGACTCTCCCATGCACTCCGAAGAGTTCGCACGCCTCTTCCTGCTGACCATTTCACAGTATGACATCGGTCTGATCCCGGCTTCGCTGGACGCCGTCTCGGCGGGCGATTTCGACCGTATGCGCCGCCGCCACATCCGAAACCTCCTCATCCTCGGTGCAAATGATGCCCGCCTGCCCTCCCTGCAGGAGGAAACCGGCATCTTCTCGGAGGAAGAACGCCGCCTCCTGCATCGCTCCGGCACGGAGCTTGGCACCGATCCCGACCTCGAGCTCTGGCGGGAATATACTCTCATTTACAACTGCATCTCCCTCCCAACCGACAGCCTGATTCTCTCCTACCCGGCTCTCGATGCCGAAGGGGAGGAGGCCCGCCCTTCCTTGCTGGTCACCCGGGCGGAAAGGCTCTTCAACCTGAAAACCGAAAAGGCCAACCGGGAAGCCGCCATGCTCTGTGCCGAAAATCCCGCCTTCCGGCTTGCCGCGGCGGGGAAGAGCCTACACGCCAAAGCAGCCGAGGCTTTCTTCCTGCAGCGTGACCCCGAAAGACTTCGAAACGTTCGTCGTGCGGCTGCGGAGATCCGCTTGCCCCTTTCCCCTGCGAGCGTCGAAGCCCTTTACGGCAAAAAGCTCAGGCTCAACGCCTCCCGTGCCGAAAAATTCTTCTCCTGCAAATACGCTTTCTTCTGCGAGCACGGCCTGCAGATCAGGGAGCACAGAAAGGCGGAGTTTTCTCCTGCCGATTACGGCACATTTGTCCATTTCGTCCTCCAGCATACGCTCGAGGCTGTCCTTGCCGGCGAGAGGCTTCAACACACGGATGATGCCGCAATCCGAGCCCTCGCATGCACCTTCATACAGCAATATGAGGAGGAAGTCCTCAGCAACTTTGCAGAGAAAAACGAGCGCTTTACCTATCTCTTCAAACGCGCGGAAGAAGACGTTCTCCGCACAGTCTTGGATACGGCACGGGAACTCCGCAAAACCTCTTTTACCCCGCTTGCCTTTGAGCTGAACTTTGGCGACCGCTCGCTCTTCCCGCCCCTCCGCCTCAAAAACGCCCGGGATTCCGTCCTGCTCACCGGCGTTGCCGACCGTGTGGACGGCTGGGAGAACAACGGCACCGTCTACGTCCGCGTGATTGACTACAAGACGGGGGAGAAAAAGTTCTCCTTCTCCGATGTCTGGTATGGCATGAGCCTGCAGCTCATCCTGTACCTTCTCGCGCTGGAGGGCAACCCGTCCTCCGCCGCCTCAGCCCTGAAGCTTCCCCAGGGCACAAAAATCCGCCCCGCCGGGGCTGCTTATCAGCAGGCGAAGAGCAAATTTGTCAGCCTCGACCGGCAGTCCGATGAAGCTGCCGTGCAGAAAGAGCATCAGAAGAATCTCCGTCGCAGCGGCTTTGTCCTGGGCAGCGACGGCGTGCCCGACGCATGGGAGACCGGGGAAGAAAAGATCTACAGCCCCCTGAAAACAAAAAAGACCGGTGAAGCCACCGGCGATGCACTTCTGACCGCCGAGGAGATTGGCCTGCTCTTCAACCACACCGGAATCCGCCTCAATGAAATGGCGGAACTGATCCGCAGTGGCGTCATCACGGCCGATCCCTGCCGCATGGGCAATGACGATCCCTGTTGCCGCCTCTGCAGCATGAACGGCCTCTGCGGCTTTGAAGACGGCCTGAACGGCGAGGCCTGCAGGCTCCTGCCGGAACGGAAAAAAGAAGCCGTGCTCGAAGCAATGGGAAAGGAGGCTCTCGCCGATGTCTGACTTTGTGCCAACCCCTTCTCAAAAAGAAGCGATCGAAGCCCGCGGCGGTGCTCTGCTTGTCTCGGCAGGCGCCGGCAGCGGGAAGACGAAGGTTCTTACCGAGCGTCTCATGCGCTATATTCTCAATCGTGACCATCCGCAGAGTATTACGGATTTTGTCGTTATCACCTTTACAAAGGCCTCCGCTGCCGAGCTCCTCTCGAGGATTACCGCAGAGCTCTCCCGCGCCGAAGCCGACCTGTCGGAGGATCCTTCCATCCCTCCGGCCTTCCTCGAGCATGTCCGCTGTCAGCAGGTGCTCTGCCACAAGGCGCAGATCGGCACCATTCACCATTTCTGCACCTCCGTCCTGCGGGAATTCGGCCATCAGCTCGGCCTCGTTTCCGATTTTTCCATCATCACGGACGAGCTCGCCCAATCCATGAAAGAAGAAGCCCTCAACCGTGTCCTCGATGCGAGATACCGGGATATGCAGGCTTATCCCGGCTTTGAGAGCCTGGTCAATTCCGTCGGCACCGGCCGGAATGATGACCGCCTCTTTGCCCTTGTCCTCTCCCTCTACGCGAAAATGCAGTGCCATCCCCGGCCGGACCGTTGGGCCGAGGCTTGTGTCACCGCGCTCACAAAAGAATATCCGGACGTCGGCTCCACGCCCTGGGGCGAAGAGATTCTCTCTTTCGCCCGTTCAGAGGCGGATTACTGGGTCCACGAGCTTGGCCGCCTGATGGCCCTCATTGCGGAGGACGAGGTGGTTTCCAAGGCTTATTTCGATGGCATTTCCCAGGGGGCGGACGCCGTCAGAGAGCTGGCGAGATGCCTCCGCCGGGGCTGGGAGGCTGCAAGGCAGTGCCCCCCGGTCGCGTTCGGCAGGCTTTCCGGCGTAAAGAAAGACCATAACCCCGCCCTTGCCGAGCTGGTGAAATCCCGCAGGGATGCCTGCAAAAAGGCGATGGATAAAATCGCTGCCATGTTCTATGCCGATTCGGAGTCGATTTCCGCGGAACTGCAGAAAACGGCCCCCTCCATGCAGGCCCTCCTGCAGCTCACGTTTGATTTCGAGAAGCAGTATGCGTCTTCCAAGCTGGCCGACGCGCTTCTCGATTATTCCGATCTCGAGCATTACGCCGCCGCTCTCCTCACGGAAGAGGACGGTTCTCCCACTCCCCTTGCACTTTCCGTCGGCTCCCGCTATACCGAAGTCATGGTCGACGAGTATCAGGACGTCAGCCGTGTGCAGGAAGCCGTCTTCACTGCCGTTTCCGGCGGCGGCAGCAGGCTTTTCATGGTCGGCGATGTCAAACAGGCCATTTACCGCTTCCGCCTTGCCGATCCTGAAATCTTTAATGAAAAGTACCGTTCCTATCCCCTCAAATCCGCTGCCCGTCCCGGTGAGCCCGGCAAGATCCTCCTGCGTGAAAACTTCCGCTCCCGGCGTGAAGTGCTCTCCGCCGCGAATGCCGTCTTTTCCTGCTGTATGACGGAGCAGCTCGGCGACGTTGCTTATGATGATGCCGCCTCACTCATCTTCGGGGCCAAAGGCTATGCGGGCTCTGTTCCTCTCCCCGAGGTTCACCTCCTTTCGCTCCCGGAGGCGGATGAAAACGGCTTTGTCCCGGATAAAACCGTCTATGAGGCCGAATGCACTGCGGAGAAGATTCTTGCCCTCATGCGCTCGGGCACAACGGTTGCCGCCCCCGAGGGCGAGCGGGAGCTCCGCTTTGGGGATATTGCCCTCCTCCTGCGCAATGCAAACACGGTCGGCGGCATATACAGCCGGGTCTTTGCCGAGCGGGGAATTCCCGTCGCCGGGGCTTTCAACAGCACCCTTTTCGACACCCGCGAAGGTTCCTTCGTCTTCTCCATGCTTCAGATTATGGATAACCCGTACAACGAGGTCGCCCTTCTCTCTGTCCTTGCGTCCCCGGCCATCGGCTTTTCCGGGGATGAGCTGGCAGCCATCCGCGCGGCCGACAAAGAGTCCGGCTTTTATGCGGCACTGAAGCTTTATTCCGCCCAAAACCCCAAAGCCCGGCAGTTCCTCGCCCTGCTCGATGCCTTCCGCTCCGCCGCGCCGGATCTGACTGCCGAAAAAATCATCCGCATGATCCTTTACCGCACGGACATCCTGGCTGTCTGCAGCGCCATGCCGGACAGCGAGAGGCGTCTCTCCAATCTGATGCAGATGCTCACCCTCGCGACCCGCTTTGAAAAAAACGGAACCCACGGCCTGCACCGCTTTGTCCGTTATCTCGAAAAACAGAAGAAAAAGGAATCATCCCTTCCCACCCGGGAGGGGGAGGGCTCCGCTGTTCAACTTATGAGCATCCATTACGCGAAAGGGCTGGAATTCCCCGTGGTTTTCCTCTGTGATACCGCGCGGCGCTTCAACCTGCAGGATACGCTTGAACCCGTCCTCGTCCACCCGGAGCTCGGCCTCGGCCCGAAGCTTGTGGACAATAAGCTCCTCGTGCAGTATCCCACCCTTGCACGCAAAGCCATTGCTCTCCGCATCAGGCGCGAAACCTTGTCCGAAGAGCTCCGCCTCCTCTACGTCGCCTTTACCAGGGCCAGAGAGCGGCTTTATATCTCTGCCGTCGTGGACGATGCCGAAGCCTTCCTCGAAAAGCAGAAGAGCTTTGCCCCCCTCCCCGGCGAGCGCGCCGAGCCGGAAGCCCTGGCCTCTGCCCACACTCCCATCGAGTGGATCACCATCGCCGCCCTTGCAGACCGCAGTGCCAATCTCTCCCTCTCCTGCGATAGCCCGCAGCCCCTCTTTGAGCCGGAAGCCCCCTCGGAGCAGCAGTTCACCGCTTCCGAGGCCGAAGTGCTTGCCCTTTCCCGCAGCCTCTCCTGGTCTTACCCCGACCCTCTTTCTTCAACCCTTCCCTCAAAGGTCACCGCCACGGAACTGAAAAATCTGAAACCGTCGGAAGACCCCGAATCCCTTCTCCTTGTTTCCTCCTCTTCCTCTAAACGCTCTTTCCGTGTGCCCGATTTCACCCTGGCGGACAAGCAGTTCACCGCCACCGAAAGGGGCATCGCCACCCACCTTGCGCTCCAGTATATCGACCTCTCCTTCGCTTCCGACCCCGAGGGCGTCCGCCGGGAGGTTGCCCGCCTTGAAACTCAGAAGTTCCTCTCCCCCCGGCAGGCATCCGCAGTCAACCAGTCCGCCATCGTCCGCCTCTTCCGCTCTGACCTCGGCCACCGGATTCTCACCGCGGAAAAACTCCACCGTGAATTCCGCTTCTCCCTCCTTTGCACCGGCAGAGAACTCCTCAACATTCCCTCGGACGAAAAAATCCTCCTCCAGGGCGTGGTCGACTGCTGCCTCGAATTCCCCGATGGCCTTGTCATCATCGACTACAAAACCGACTTCGTCCGTACCGATGAAGATATCTCTCTAAAGTGTGAACATTACAGCAGCCAGATCCGCGCCTACTCCCTCGCCCTTTCCCGTATCTTCAGGAAACCGGTCAAAGAGACTATCTTCTATTTCCTCTCCTGCGACCGCGCCGCTGTGACTTCATCGAACAATAGAGAACAAAACTGACAGGTTTAAACAAAAAGAACATACACTACCAAAATATAACATCAACTAACAAAAAAAGAGACGTGCATAAAAACACGTCTCTTAAAAACTGCAAATCCGAAAGAAATTACTTGATGCCGTACTTCTTGTTGAATTTATCAACACGGCCGCTCGTGTCGACGAGCTTCTGCTTGCCCGTGTAGAACGGGTGGCACTTGGAGCAGATTTCGACAGAGATATTCTGCTTTGTGCTGCCGGTTTCGTAAACAGCACCGCATGCACACTTTATAACAGTGGGTTTGTAGTTTGGATGAATGCCTTCCTTCATAATGTTCAACTCCTAATCATGTGCTGTCTTGATTGTGCCTGAAAAGGCATAGTTACAAGACGCTCGCTTATATTATCACAGCGGAAGAGTGAATGCAAGGGGAAAATATACAGTTGAGAAACTTTTTCAGAATTTTCTCAGTTGAGGAAATCTTTCAGTTTTTTGCTTCTGGAAGGATGACGGAGCTTTCGAAGTGCTTTCGCTTCGATCTGACGGATACGTTCACGTGTGACGTTGAATTCTTTCCCGACTTCTTCCAGGGTGCGGGTGCGGCCGTCGACGATACCGAAACGGAGTTCAAGGACTTTCTTTTCACGTGGGGCAAGGGTATCGAGAACTTCTTCGAGCTGCTCACGGAGGAGGGAGAAAGAGGCGGCTTCGGCAGGTTCGGAAGCATCTTCATCCGGAATAAAATCACCCAGGTGGGAGTCTTCCTCTTCACCGATCGGCGTTTCAAGAGTAACGGGTTCCTGTGCAATCTTTAAGATATCGCGGACCTTATCAATAGGCATGTCCATTTCCGCTGCAATTTCTTCCGCAGTCGGATCATGGCCAAGCTCCTGCAGCAGCTGGCGGGAAACACGGATCGTTTTGTTGATGGTTTCCACCATATGCACAGGGATACGGATGGTGCGGGCCTGATCGGCAATGGCTCTCGTAATTGCCTGGCGAATCCACCAGGTGGCGTAGGTCGAAAACTTATACCCTTTGGTGTAATCGAACTTCTCCACTGCCTTGATCAGGCCGAGGTTGCCCTCCTGGATCAGGTCAAGGAAAAGCATCCCGCGTCCGACGTAGCGCTTCGCGATAGAGACAACGAGACGGAGGTTGGCTTCTGTCATGCGCTGCTTGGCAACTTCGTCTCCGTCTGCCATGCGTGTTGCAAGATCGACTTCCTCCTCAGGAGTGAGCAGAGGAACTTTTCCGATCTCTTTGAGGTACATGCGGACAGGATCGTCGGTAGAAAAAGTATCAGCCAGAGAATCCGGATCGGCATTGAGTTCTTCTTCCGTGACCTCTTCAATTTCGGCAATCTCTTCTATTTCAGGGAGAAGGTCATCATCGAGCGGGGGCAGAATGTCCGCATCGGGAATGTCTATGTCGATATTGTTTGTTTCCAGATCTTCATAAAACTTATCGAGGGCTTCTTCGGAAAGACCCAGTTTATCAAGAACCTTCAGATCATTCTGTGTCAGCTTGCCATTCTTTCTGCCCTTTTTCATCAGAGCTTCGATCTGCTCTTCAGGCGTTTTAGCAGGCTTTTTCATTTTCGCCGAGCGCGGCACTGCAATTCTGACACCTTCTTCATCAATGACGTCATCCAGGTCGGAATGACCGGCTGCATCCTCTGCGAGAAGTGCATCTGCCGCGGCGGAAAGCTCTTCGGGGGTCATTGTTTCATAAGTTTTGGTTTCTTCTGACTCTGTTTTTTCTTTTTTTGTGCTCATGATCGATATCCTTTCCCGCTGTTTTTCAGCTGATCTGCAAGAGAGCGAAGGTCAGGAGCATTCCGGGACAGCTCCTGCTGCTTTTTGATAGTTTGAATATAATCCTGTAAGGTGTTTTTAGCGTTGGAAAGATTTTCCGGTTTGTTTATAATGCTGATGAGAAGATTCATTTCGGAAGGGGAAAGAACCTCGCTCAGCACAGTTGTATTTACGGCTTTGTTTGAATGGATGCGTTCCAGGAGAAGGGAATACAGGTGTCCCAGAGCATTCGATGTAAAATCGGCACTGCTGACAGAAGACTCCGCATCACCGGCAAGCGAAGGCTCCAGATAGAGGAGTCGGATAATTCCTTCTTCGGCTGTGGCAGAAGGAAGGTTTTCATATTTCACAGCTCTGTCCGGCGGCTGTGCAGCATTAATCGGCCTGCTGCTGCGCTCGGCTTCGCGTCGTGCTCCGGAAAGCAGACGCCTGCGCTGCTGAGAGACTTCTTTCGATACGGCGTCGGCCGGGATGCCCGCCAATTCCGCGACACGGACTGCATATACCTGCCGTTCCACACTGCCGGGAAAAGAAGCAATCAGCTTTGTGGCCTCGCGCAGAAAGTCAACCTTCTGTTCGGGGACAGTGAGATTATACTTCTTTTCAATGTTCAGGAGGCGGTAGTCAATCTGGGATTCCGATCTGTCAATCAAATTCTGAAAAGCATCGGCGCCTCGTGCTTTGATGTACTCATCGGGATCTTTAGCCCCTTCCCAGCGAAGGACCTTGACTTTCACATCGAGTTTTTCCAGAATGTCTATGGCACGCTGGGATGCTTTCAGACCGGCTCCGTCGTTGTCATATGCGAGGACGACTTCTTTTTTATACCGAGACAGGAGCTGCGCCTGTTCTTTTGTGAGAGAAGTTCCCAGAGAGGCGACTGCACTGTCAAAACCCGCCTGATGCAGGCTGACGACATCTACGTTTCCCTCAACAAGGATCATATAATCCCGCTTACTTTTCCTGGCAAGATTCAGGCCGAAAAGAAGCCTGCCCTTGGAGAAGACCGGGGTATCCCGTGTGTTGAGATATTTCGGCTCGCCTTCCCCGACGATCCTGCCGGAGAACCCGGTTACATTCCCGCGGACATCGATCACGGGGAACATCAGACGGTTGCGAAATGTGGAATAGGTCCCTCCCTTGCTGCCGGGACGGATTAGGTCCGCATCGGAAAGCTCACGGATGGAAAAGCCTTTGGCAAGCATTGCCTTTTCAAAGGCGTCATAACTGTCCGGGGCGTAACCGAGGCCGAAAGAAGTTGCCGTTTTACGGGAAATCTGCCTCTTGTTAACATAATCTCGAGCTGCAGCCCCGATGGGAGCATTGAGCTGTTCATGAAAATAGTGAGCTGCAGCCTTGTTCACTTCATAGATGCGAGCCCGCCTGCGGGACTGGGTATCATTTTCCTGCTCAGGGACAGGAATTCCCGCCCGCTTGGCGAGGCGCTCTACAGCTTCTGAAAAGGTAAGCTGGTCTATCTCCATGATAAAATTGATAACGCCTCCGCCTTTGCCGCAGCCGAAACAGTAATAGATCTGCTTGTCCGGCGAGACGGAAAAACTCGGCGTTTTTTCATTATGAAAGGGACAGAGGCCAAAGTAGTTGGCGCCGCTCCGCTTCCCG
Source organism: Oscillospiraceae bacterium (assembly GCA_017406005.1). Classification (GTDB taxonomy): domain Bacteria; phylum Bacillota; class Clostridia; order Oscillospirales; family Oscillospiraceae; genus Limivicinus. The sequence goes on from JAFQZI010000093.1 coordinate 78,286, forward strand.
AGGGAAACATATTCCGAGACGACGTCAACGATGTCATTCCGATCGGCGAGCTCTGTCAGAAAAGCTTCACTATACATTTCACTTCACCGTCCAGGCAAACGGAATGAACAGCTCACTGTACTTTTCCATGGCATATCCGTCTGTCATGCCGGAAATATAGTCACAGGCTGCCCGCTGAGGGCTTTCCAGCAGGGCAATGGCGGCATATTCCTCCGGGAGGGAACCGGGATCGGAAGCATAATAGTGAAAGAGCTTTTCGATAACTCCGTCCACTTTGCTTTCCTCGCTTTTGGCAACAGGATTTACATAGATGTCGGAATACATATAGGCATGGAAGAACTCAAAAGTTTCCTGCATATGGGGAGAAAAGGAGATCTTTCCTCCTTTGCTGTTCTCAACAAGATCCTTCACGAATGTGTTAATACGCTCACTGTTGCGGGAGCCGCATTCTTCCCGGATCCGCTCCGGAACGTCATATTCGGTGATGATTCCCGCACGGATTGAATCATCCAGATCGTGATTGATATAAGCGATTCTGTCACTCAACCGGACAACAGTGGCCTCACAGGTATCATCCGGGGCACCATGCGTATGATTGAGAATGCCCATCCGGGTTTCATAGCACAGATTGAGGCCGTGGCCGTCTTTTTCAAGATAATCAACAACACGCAGGCTCTGCTCGTAATGCTTGAACCCACTATCAAATATGTGGTTCAATGCCCGTTCTCCTGCATGGCCGAAAGGTGTATGACCGAGATCATGGCCGAGAGCAATCGCTTCAACGAGGTCTTCATTCAGGCGCAGTGCTCTTGCGACTGTTCTCGCAAGGCGGCTGACCTCCAGCGTGTGGGTGAGGCGTGTGCGGTAATGATCGCCCTCGGGCTGGAGGAATACCTGCGTTTTATGTTTGAGGCGACGAAAAGACTTGGAGTGAGTAATACGGTCTATATCCCGCTGGAAACAGGTGCGAATCGTGCATTCCTCTTCTTCAACGCGGCGTCCGCGGGACGAATCTGCAAGAACACCATAGGGGCCGACCAGAATGTGCTCCAGTTTTTCCCGCTCTTCTCTGGGACAAGACATCTCACACCCTCCTTCCGTTGACGGTTGATGAACGCTTTCTGAATATCTTATACGGGATAAAAATAAAAATTACTTTATTTAATTGAAAAATATTTTTGAATTATGTAAAGAAACAATTGCCTGTGTGACAGATGTGTGATACTTTATCTGATAGAATATGCACACAAAAAAACAAAGGAGGCATAAAAATGGACGAACTGAAAAAAATAAACGATCAGGAGCTTGAAGAAGTAGTCGGAGGATTCCAGAATCAGGATGGAAGCTGGAGAATTGTCGCAGGCCTGCAGACCGGATGGCTTGCCATGCGCACGGCTCCGACCTATGATTACAGCAACGAGATGAGAGGCAATGAGCTCTATAACGGAGATCGGGTTCAGGTTCTCAGTGCGCCTGTAATCGGAAGCGATAACCGCACCTATATTCTGGTGTATTCGCCTAAGACGGGAGCCCGCGGATACGTAAATGCAAGCTTTCTGAGATAATCTTTCAATCAAATATCTACTTTTGGAGCCGCTTTCGGACATAATCGAAAGCGGCTTTTTCTCCGTCTTCTTTCAGAATTATCAGCATCTTTTCAATTTCAGCTGCTGTTTTCGGATGGATCAGGATACCCATTTCATGTGAAGTATAGTACGCAAGAGGAGCGCCGTCAAAATAGTTTTCGCCGAGATAGACTTTGCTGGCTGCAATGCGGTCACAGAACATTTCGGCAATAAAGCGGATCGGCATCGGATTCCCGCCATAGACCCAGGTTCCGTCCGGTTCCTGCCGATAATCCACCCAGTATTCCAGATGGTGCCGGTTTCTCCCTTTGTGATGAAGCCAGGCCAAGGTGATGCCTGTTTCATTCCGCTCTGCATCATTCGGACTCCTGTCACCCTGGTAATATTTCGCGCCGAGCCAGAATTCTATGGGAGAATATTTGCTGAGATCGTGCGTCAAACCCTGCCATACCAGCCCCAACCGCCAGCAGTACCGACAGACAAGATGGCGGTGCCGTGTGATGGTGATGAAGTGTTTCAGCGGGTGAAGTTTATTTGGTTTTTTGTTTATTGAACGCATTGCAGACAAAATCCCTACCTTGAATAAAGTGGTTTTGAAAGTATATCATGGAAAAAAGAAAAAAGAAAGAAATTGTTTCCTTGAAGGCTCTCTTGATGTGTGGTATAGTGCCGTCAGATTATGAAACCTGTTAGCTTGAAAAATATAGTATACTGCGGCTGACGACTCAAGGTTTATGCAGAAGGATGATCTTCCGAAGGAGGGCAATAGAATGCCAAGCGACTTTGAAATAGTACTGAAAAAATATCATGGAACGGAAGTTCATGTCACTATCCCGGACGGTGTGACGGAAATCGCAAGCAATGCATTTTCAGACTGCACAAACCTTACTTCGGTCACTATTCCTGACAGTGTGACAAAAATCGGAAATAATGCATTTTATAAATGCAAAAGCCTTACGTCGGTTACTATCGCGGATGGTGTAACAGAAATCGGAGACTATGCTTTCGAAGGCTGCTCAAAGCTGAAAGAAGTCGTTATTCCGTGTAGTTTGATCAAAATTGGAAGAGGGGCATTCGACTCCTGTATAAAACTTGATTCGATTGTCATACCAGACAGCGTAACAGAAATCGCTGATGGAGCATTTGCATTCTGCTCTGGAGTGACCTTCATATGCGGCGAAGGATCGTACACACATTATTACTGCCTAGATAATCTGCGTCCGTATATTTTTGATTACCAGTTTGAAGCATTTCATGGTCTGCTTCCGCAGGGATATAAAAAGCTTGCATCGCCTTTTCTTGCCGACGAAGAAAAGCCGTATGTTTTCATCAGCTATTCTCATAGGGACAGAGACGTAGTTCTGCCGATCCTCAAAGCACTGTACGAAGCCGGCTGGAAAATCTGGTATGATGAAGGCTTGACGATCGGTGACAGATACGACGAAACGCTGGAAGAACACGTCAGAAACTGTTCAGCTTTTTTGCTCTTTGCATCGACAAATTCCATCAGGAGTTATTATTGCATTGAAAATGAGATCCCCTGGGCAATCGAATTCGGCAAGCCGATCATCCAGTGCGATCTTGACGAAGGACTCAACTTTGAAATACATGAAAGCCAAACTGCGGCAACAGTAAGTTCGGAAGAGATCGAGTCGGCGCTGGAAGCAATCACCGGGCTAACCAGAGGTGAACGCCGCGAGGCTAAAGGAATTTCAGTTGTTGTGAACCCGGTTGACAGAGACAGCGTGGCCGACGACGGTTTTGCCTACTGCCTGTATATCGGCAATAACAATGCGGCCGCCAGGGCAATCATGTTGGAGGCAAAGAAAGGAGGCTGCACGCTTTACGATGCGGTTGAAGAAGGTACAGATGAAGAGAAGCTGCGAAACTGCGCGTGCCTGATAGTTTTTCTTGATCAGGCGTTTCTGGCGGATGAAAGCCTTACAAAGACACTGACTGAAGCTTATCATGCCGGGAAAGATATCGCGGTCTGTCAGCTCGAAAGCATCAGTAACGATGATCTTCCGCAGGAACTGCTCGGACTGCACAAGATGCAATGGCTGCATTTTGCTTACGGCATCGACGCCGACATGAACACAAAGCTCGCGCGCCATTTGCAGAAAAGAGGCTGCCGAAACACCGCAATTTTGCCCGATTTCGAATACGAAAAAACGGATAAAGGCATCGTGATCAAAAGATATACGGGGATGGATCCGAACCCGCGGATAGAGAGTGAATACGGCGGCATACCCGTGACGGAAATAGACGATGATGCTTTCAGCAGCTGTGTTCATTTAAAAACGATCGCGATCCCGGAAAACGTGAAAAAAATCGGGAAAAAAGCATTTTGGGATTGTATCTGGCTAACTTCGATCAGTATCCCTGACAGCGTGACGGAGATTGGAGAAAACGCATTTTATGAATGTGTTAAACTGACTTCGGTTACCATCCCAGGCAGCGTGAAAGAAATCGGGCGCTTTACATTCAATCTTTGCACAGGTCTTATATCGGTCACAATCCAGGAAGGTGTGGGATCAATCGGACGCGGCGCGTTCACATTATGCCTGAACCTGCCTTCCATCACCATCCCAGACAGCGTGACGAAAATCGCTTCCGATGCATTTTACGGATGCGGAAACCTGACATCGATTATCATCCCAGACAGCGTGACAGAAATCGGAGATTATGCATTCATCAACTGCCCGAAACTTACCGTAACGTGTTCGCCTGATTCTTATGCATGGAAATACTGTGAGGAGAACAATATACCAGTTATATCATAAAGTCACGATCGAAATTATTATAGCTTGGTAATAAGTTATATTGGACAATGCTATCTTTAGATTACAGTACAGTAAGTCAGCGACAAAAAAATAATAAATTGGAGAGTTATCATGGAGAAAAGCTCATCAAACAGTAGACTTGTTCCGGGCATCGGAAGAATCCCCTTTCCTGCATACCGGGGAAAAGACCCGTATATATTTGTCAGTTATGCACACAAGAATGCCGTAATGGTATTTGCAGAGATCAACCGTTGGAATAAACAGGGTTACAATGTGTGGTATGACGAAGGAATTGCTCCAGGCAACGAATGGGCCGACGAGATTTCTGATGCTCTGGAACATTGCAGTCTATACGTTGTATTCCTGACACCTGACGCAGTTGATTCTAAAAATGTCAGGGATGAGATATATTATGCTCTTAGTATAAAACTACCAATCATTGCAATCTATCTGGAAAAGGCGGAATTGAAAGGCGGCCTAAAACTCCGGCTCAGTTCCACACAGGCAATCAAAAAATATACGATGGGGGAAGAAGAATACATTTACAAATATGTTTCCGCATTTCATCAATACGGATTTGCTGTTCCTGCGATATTGAGGATAAATGAGGAAACTGACCATTACGAGTTCCTGAAGGAGGAGGGAGAAGACCTCGATAAAATAGCAGAAATCATTTACAGAAAATGGCATCCGGATCATGAAAATGTCAGTTTTTATAATCTTCCTGATAGCGAAAAATTCATCTATATAAACGAAGCCATCCGAATGTTCTGCGTTGCAGAAGCATCCGGAACAAATATCTACCCGTCCAGATATTCTATGGGAATCCGCGTTTTTCCGGGTGCTATAGATTTCCGCATCCTGGAGAATGCACAGAAGCTGTTTGCCTCAAAAATGAAAAAGAGCGGATGGAGCGACGGCTGTTGCGATTATGAGAAAAAAACTTATCCTATCGCACCGCTGGGCTACCGATCAGAGATAGAAGAAGATCGTATGATCCGACAAATCAGGAACATACAGGAAAACGGATTTGATTTCTTTACTCCTATATCGATTGAAGAAAAGAAAGCATTGTTTGAAAAGGTTTTTCAAGCACTCAATTCTGTCAGCACAACACAGGAAGTGGAGAAATATCGGATCACCTATAGTAACTTTATCGAGATTACAGACATGGCAAACGATGCGAATATTCGGTTGTCTGGCAGTTGTCTGGCAGCAGATAATTAAACCATCTATTGCTTTCTTGAAGACAGGATGATTTTGTGCTATAGTGCTGTCAAATTTGTGAAAAACCAGGAGACGAAAGATGCAGGGATTTCGTATTGCAAATCTGATGATACAATCGTTGTATCTTGTATTTCACCTGCTTTTTATCCTTTTCTTATACCACAAAAGGCAGGCTACTCCTGTCTGGATATGGTTTTTCCGATTTTCTGTAGCGCTTTGGATCTGGGTGTCCGGTCGTTTTATGGAGACTATTGTATATCTTTTCTTTCCAGAAAATAACGCTGCATATGTATTCGCCGCTAACTATCAGTATATTGGAAACACGATCGCTGTAGTGGAATATGTCATCTGGGTTCTTTACCTTGCCGGATATGACAAGCTGGCGGACAGCAGGACGATACGTCTTTTCCTTTTCGCATGCCCTCTGATAATCTGTTCCCTGGTTTTCACCAATCAATGGCATCAGCTATTTTATACAAAACTTGTGATGGGAGAAAGAGTCGAACACGGGGCTCTGTTTAAACCATGCGTTGTTTGGATGTATCTGATTCTACTGTACGGATATGTGATTTCGATCCGTAATATTCTGAAATCAGGAAAAGAGAAAGGAAAGCAGATCGTCATGTTTTCCCTGTTCCCGATGCTGCCCGCTATTGCAGTGCTTGCCCGTTCCATTACCGGCGTCGACAGGTTGGATTATACTCCTATGGTGATGACAATCACAATTCTTTGCCTGTATCAGATTGTTTTCCGGTATCACTATGTCAATATTGTGCCGGCATCGATCCGGGAAGCTATAGAACAAACCGCCCATCCCATCGGTATTTATCATCCGGGGAGGAATGAACTGCTATATTTTAACCGAGCTGCAGAAAAATATGCTGATGCAGCAGAAGTCTTTCTTCCCCAGCTTCCCGCGACAGGAACCCGGGTGGAGGGTGATTATGACGAAAAGCATCTGTTGATTGATGTTACAGCACTGCCGGAGGAAGAGCCGGTTCTTGTAACCGTTACGGATGTGAGTGACGTTATGGAGCAGCAGGCAAAACTCAATGCACAGATACATGAGCTGGAAAAGCTTCATCTGGAACTTGAGGAGGCAAATCGCAATATCGATGTATACCTCGGATCTCTGTACAGCACAGAAGGACTCCGTGAAAAACAGGATTTGATAGCGGAGACGTATGCGATGGTTTCACAGACATTCAGAACTGTGGAAAACAATCTCATCACGGCAGAGGAAAACACGGAAGAGAGTGAAGCGCGGCTTCTGGATAATCTCCGGTTGACCAGAGAGTGCATCACAGCGATTCGCCGGGCCGTGACAAAACTGAAAGCGGGATAAGCATGGATCTTTTCGAAAAATCATTCAGACTGTTACCGGATACCGTAATAATAACGGATGTTTACTGGTATGTTCTGGACTACAACCGGGTGGAACCGTTCGACAGAATCCGGAAAGGAGAGAGCCTGAACCGTTATATTGCTGACTGCAGAAACATTACCGTCGGCAGGTATGAATATAGCGGAAAGGTTTATCAGCGCAGTACGACACCGGTATATGAGAACGGAATGCATGTGGGATATGTTGTTTACCTTGCCGATATCACGGAAAAAGAAAAACTGGTGGAACAAAGCCTCCGAAAAAGCGCAGAACTGGAAGAAATGACAAAGGAGCAGGCGAAGGCAAACGCAGAGCTTGAGGAATATGTTCAACAGGCGGAAGCGCTGTGTGAATATGAAGAGCAGGTACGTATAGCGCGGAGCATCCATGATGATGCCGGGCATGCGCTCACTTTATTGAACACGATTTCACAGATGTGTCTGCAACTCAGAGAAACAGATCCTGCAAAATATCAAAGCCTGTTGGAAGAAGGCATAGCCATTTGTGAAGCCGCAGAGGCGAAAAAGCATCGCAATGTACATTCCCATGCCTCTCTGAGAGAAATACTGGAAACCATGAGGGACACAAGCGCTTTCCCTATAGATCTGATCATCACGGGAGAAGAACCGGAAATTGCAAGGTCACTCTATACAGTTATCGAAGAAGTCTGTAAGGAAGCCTACCATAATACCCTTTCACATTCCATGGCAGACAGGATGATGTTTGAAGTATCTATGGATCCGGGTTCGCTGACCATTCGAATTTCAGATAACGGAAGTTTTCATGGGACGTTTGAGAAAGGATTCGGATTAAGCACCATGGAAGAGAATGTCAGAAAGTCAGGAGGATCCATTTCTTTTGATGTACAAGAGGGAAAAGGGTTTGGTATTTCTGCTGAATGGAGGACAGAAGAATGAGTGAAAAGATCAAGGTTCTTCTTGCGGATGATCATCCGCTAATGACAGAAGGATTAAAGCTGACGATCAGCGCGTGGGAGGAATTTGAAGTTGTCGGTATCGCATCAGATGGCCAGGAAATGGTCGAACTGAGCATGAAACTGAACCCAAATCTAGTAATCGCTGACATGCAGATGCCTAAAATATCTGGACCTGAAGCTGTCCGACTAATCAAGGAGAGACTCCCCGGGGTTCATGTTATGGCATTTACAACCTTCAGTGACCCGGAAACCGTTTCCGAAGCCATGAAAGCAGGCTGCGATGGCTTCCTGTTGAAGGTGATCGAGCCGGAGAAACTGAGGGTATCGCTTCTCTCTGTTGCAGGCGGACTGCATGTTTATGATGAGAGTGCAATGAAACAGATGGAAAGGAGCCTGAGAGAAGAGACAGAAGTCTCTTTCAATCGGCGAGAGGTGGAGATTCTCCGTTACATTTGTCAAGGGATGACCAATACGGAAATTGCGGACAAACTGCATTTACGTCCCGGCACCGTGAAAAACATGGTGTCGCTGCTGCTCAGCAAGAGCGGCTGCATCAGCCGTGCCCAATTAGCCAGATATGCTACGGGAAAAGGGCTGATAAAATAAATAACTGGATCCTCATAAAAAGTGCCGAATGGAATGACCATCGGCACTTTTTTTGCATGACGAATCGAAATATAATACATATATAAAAGTTTATTCTTTTTGCCCTTTTAGAAATGTCTGAAAAGGTAGGGGATACTGGAATCTTTTTTTCTAGAAGCAATAAAAACCAGGAGGTTATACTGATGAAAAAGCTGTTTGCAATTTTTCTGACTCTGGTACTCTTTTCGCAATGTACAATTCCGGTTCTGGCAGATTTTGGGGACGGGCTGGATGACTATCTTTATTCTACGGGAAGCAGCGGAGTAACCCTGACGAAATACTTCGGAGAAGGTGAAAGCACGCTTGTGCTCCCAACCGAAGTGGAAGGGCTGCCCGTGACTAGAATCGGGGAAAAATGCTTTGAAGACCATAATGAAATAGAAGCGGTTGTTCTCCCTGAAACCCTGAAGGTGATAGGGTACCGTGCTTTCTACGGATGTTCAAAGCTTTCCGATATGAATGTTCCGGACACTCTGGAGCAGACAGGTGGCTGGGCTCTTGCTCATACGGGCTTCATCAGCTTTGCGTTTCCGGAAGGGTTTGACTCGCTTGGATACGGGACTTTTTACGGCAGCAGCAAACTGGAGACCGTGATCCTGCCGGAAGGCGTGGATTCCATCGGTGAAAACACTTTCCGCGGCTGCGGCAAGCTGCAGAGCGTGACCATCCCCTGCGCAGATATCGAGATCAATATCAAGGGGTTTGAGGAAAACAGCAAGGTGACTATTATTGGTGTTCCCGGGAGCTATGCAGAAAAATATGCGAAAGCGATCGGCATCGGATTTGAAGAATACCATAAAAAAGAAGAATCCTCGGTCACTGAAGAAGAATCCGCCGCAGGCTGGCTTTGCCCGAACTGCAGTAATGAAAACACCGGCAATTTCTGCCCCTTCTGCGGAACAAAAAGACCGCCGGAAGAAATCATCTGCACCGAGTGCGGGGAAGTTTATCCTCCAGATATAGACTATGCCTTTTGCCCGAACTGCGGAACAGCATTGCAAAAGTCTGAGGAGCCTCCGGCATCTGCTCCTGTTTTACCAGCCGACCCTGAACCGATTTCTGCATCTTCCAAAACGTCGAAACCGACGCCCGAACCTGCTCCTATCCCAGAACCGGCACAGGAATCTGCGCCAGGCATATCCACTGATGAGACAGTCCCGGAAGGACTGGTCGGAGACTGGCAGGGTGTCGGGAAGCCGAAAAATGGAGGGCCTTCCATCGATCTTACAATTCATATTGAAGAAGACGGGACCGGCAATTATACGTTTGACCAGGCGGGCTATCATGAAAGTTATCCGTTCACGATTTCCCAGGACGGAAACCGTTTTTCAGTAGATATCCCGGCTACCAGCCAGCTGGGCAGCGTAGATGGCACCTGGGAAGTGAAAGATGGGGTGCTTCTGCTGGATATCACATCTACCTTTACCAGCGGCGGCAGCTATTCCTATAATGCAGAATGCAGTAAGATTTCATCGATAGCAAAGAAAACCGAGACTGTGAATGAGAACCAGCAGGGCATAGCAGGAGAGTATTCCTGGCTTTCCTACACGCTGACAGTGGATTCAGCTGAAATCGTCCCCGGAACGGAAGTGGATATTTCCCCACTCAGCACAATCAAGGATAAGAAATTTGCAAAAATCCGGTTCCTTGCGAAAGAGGGCAAGATCCTTCTGGAGGATATTCAGGACGACAGCAAGATTGATCAGTTCGTGCTTACCGATTCACAGGGGAATGAGCTCCCGCTTTACTCTGTGAACATGTGGGGAGTGGGTTTTGATGCCGAAAAGGGCACTTTCAGCACTTTTGATACCCAGGAAGGCTTTGCACTCCTGTACCTTACAGATGGTACGGTGACCATAGACAGCCTGACACTCGGCGTAAATGAGTGAATATAAAAAATAAACAGAAAAGACTTGAAAAATGAAAAACTTACATGATGATATCATAGGAGTCGTTGTCGCAGCAGTGATTGAGGGATTCTTAGGTACTTTGATTAAGTAATTATCCCAAGAAAGAGCCCGACTATGGATGGAAAGACAAGAAATATTCAGAGGGGAGATGCAAATTAATGTGGATAGTTTATCTTATTTGTTTGATTCCGATGTTAGCAACTGTATATAAAATGAAAGAACTGGGTTATTCTCAAGCCACATCAAATGTGACCGGGATAGTAGTTGAGATAGCTGTGATTGGTTTTGTCGTTGCTTTAACGAAGCTGATAGGGCGAATAAAAAACAAAAAATCGAATACAGCAAAAACGAATATTTCAGGTGAAACGCAATCAGATATTCAAAACAAAAAACAGGAGCCAACATCTGCGGCAGGATCAAAGCCAGTAGTAAAGGGACCATTGCTGGTATACTTTGACATTGACAAACTTGGTAACGGGGCATATGGCCTTGCAGCTGGAAAGACTGTTGCTCAGGCAATTCCTGCTTCCATGTTAGAGGGGATAGTAATATATAGCGGTGATTCCCAGGCTGCGCTTCATGGAACAGCGAACGAATACGTGGTTTGCATGACAGGAAGGGACGCAATATTAGATGCGGTGGAAGAACGCTTACAATCAGATAAAAGTATGAAAACATTACTCTCTTCAACGGGCATCAAAAGAGGACAACACAACGAGCCGTTGGTTATAGATGGTACAGTGCAAAGCGGAACACTCACTGATCCCCCGGGAAGAAGCACCAGCTTTTGCGGAGTTGGAATCAGAAATACCTGGGAGAAACAAAAGGAAAATGTGAATCACGAATCAGCCGTAATAAAAATCCCTGAAAGTGCGACACCATACAAGTGGACCGGTGACGCAGAAAAGATGCTTGCGGCAATTCCAAAAACATGGGGGGTGGAGATCGAAGCCTATACAATAAATGAAACTGACGCAATGGTAATGGAGCAACAATCTCCTATGGATAAGAATATTCGCACAGAACAGGCTCAATATGCAGTTGAACAGTCATCTAACAGCATTTTTTGGCATGAGTATGGGGCGTGGGTGGATTTCAAGTACGCAAAATTCCTTTATAAAGATAAATTATATTATATCAATGTCTCTCCTACGGTTAAACTAACACAGACCATGTACGATCGGAAGGGAGATCTGAACAACATGGCAAAAATCCTAATCTGCTTTGCCGCGCAAGCGGGAGTAAACCGAAATTTACTTCTATTTGTCCTAAAGGGAGAGCTGCACGATCAGACATAAAACAATTATATGCCCTACCATGTGACAGCGTTATTATATTGATGAAATCTGCGCTGAATTCACACCCGACGGTATGATGATTATGAAGATTTCTGACGGATACAGCAAAGAACAGCGCACCACTCCCTCATTACTATTTACACCATAAAGCGGGGGAGTGGCCATGAATAAGAAAGGAAAGACTATGAAAAAACTGATTTCGATTTTGCTGTGTGTTCTGCTTTTGGCGGGCATGACAGCAGGGATTGCCTCGGCAGAGAATGCGTTTTGCCCAAACTGCGGAGAAGAATACCCCGCCGGAGAAGGCTATGCCTTCTGCCCGAACTGCGGAGAGCCACTGGCAAAGGAAGACGAGTACGACTTTATGATCCCTATGGTTACGAAAGTAACGGACGAGGAAGAGTATGACCGGGTGCCGGAGGACGGGAACTTTGACCTTACGGATTATGTGCTAAACCAGCTGGACAATTCCGTTTACCGGGAAACTTATGAAGCACTCGCCGGAGGAGAAATCGTTTCCATGGGCGGCTGGGGCACAACGGCCAAAGGCCTGCAGCAGACGCTGATAGATTTTGGACAGAAGCTCTCGGCAGACGGACAGGCAGGAGGGAAAACCTTTGAGGCTCTCCATGCTGTTCAGGACGCTTTCGGCGTGGAGCGGACAGACAAAGTTGACGGCGAAGCCTACTCACAGCTGCTTCTGCGCCTGCTGGTGCTCAAAGAGATGGACGAGGATGAATACGGGGTGACAGAAAAGCTCTGCGATCTGCCCGGCGAACCGATCGACTATGATGAATGCAGCTATATGATGGCATGCGCAGATTACCTGAAAGGGAACTACTACAAAGCACAGGAACGGTTTGAATCCTGCTATTGGGGAGACTCGGAAGAGCGTGCAGAGAAATGTATGCAGCCCTGGCCGTCAACCGGGCAGCTCTGGAAAGACAGCAGCCTCGGAGCCGGAACCCAGCTGACCATCACAGTGAATGGGGAACCGGATGTCGGTATGCATGTCAAAATCTATACGGAGAGCGGAAAGCTGGCTGCCATGCTGTTTATCGGAGGATCGGGCAGTGCTTCGACATGGCTTCCGGGAGGAACCTATACGATCAAGGACGGCACGGGAAGAGACTGGTACGGCCAGGAAGATTCCTTCGGGTATTACGGCAATTATGAAGTGATGACCTTTGACGATTACGGAACGACGGAGGTTGAACTGAAGGCAGGTTATTCCTACACGATCACCATAAACGTGCAGAACGCTTCTCCCGATGCATCCAATGTGGGAAGCATGTATGATTCCTATGAGGACTTCTGAGACATAAAACAAGAAATCAAAAAACAAAAAACAGAAAGGACAAATCAAGATGAAAAAAATGATCGCATTGCTCCTCTGCACAGTCCTGCTGGCAGGGATGACGGTATGCTTCGCAGATTCTAACACATGGACCTGTGAGAGCTGCGGAAGAGAAAGCAGCGGGAAATTCTGCCCATACTGCGGAGCGGCAAAACCGGAAGAGGAAATCTTCCCGGAGGCACCGGCCGGAACCTTCTCTATTCGCAACGGTATCCGCTGGAGCATGAGCGGCTATGAAGTGGAGACAAGAGAAGAGCATCTGAAAGGCGTTGACGACGAGAGCAGGTATTATTCCTACGACCCGGAATATGACAGAATGACGTACCTGTCGTATTATTCGAGCGAAAAGAAAGTGAGCATCTTCCCCGCAAGCCTGAATTACCGCTTCTGCAGAGATAAGCTTTTCCTCGTTGGTTACACCGTCGAAATGTATGACATAGAGCTGGATTATACCTTTCTTGAAACAGCAGCTTACCTGCGGAATGCGATGGCTGCAAAATATGGAGAAGGGCGTGATCTTTCCCCGGAGGAAAGAGAGCAGCTCGGCTATGTGATGATCTTAGGGGATTATTCCTATTATGAAGAGGATATCTCCAAACTCACCGTCTGGGATCTCCCGGAGGACACGAAAGCCGTGCTCGCAGAGAGCTTTTATGAGGGAACCTGCAGGCTTATCTTCTATCATTATGACACCATGCTCAACGGCCTGCCGGAAGACAGTGCCTACAACACCAACGGACTTTGATTCTCTCTGTAAAAAAACTTGAACACAAACATTTTGTCACTTATAATATGAAATACAAAATATGAAAGGAAGGTCCCGATTATGAAAAAACTGTTCACATTACTCCTCGTGCTCTGCATCCTTCTGCCGGCAGCGGCAATAGCGGAAGCCATCGGCCCGGAAGAAGCCATCGACTGTGCTTTTGATGAATGCCCCATTGATATTATGCTTGCAGAGGGAATCAAAGTGTCCCAGACAGGCGGGAACTGGAAAATCTCCTTTGGATCAAAATACGGAGATTTCAGCTATCTGGTTGACGGATCAACCGGAGAAATCCTTGAAAAAACCGAGCCTGAAATCGATGAGAAGCCTTCAGACCCGGCATCGGATGCTATCAGCGCCTGCTTTGATGCTCTGGACGGATATGACGGAAAAGCAGAAAACATCAAGCTCAGCATGAAAACCATCGACGGAGAACAGAACGTCGCCGTGACATTTGACTGGAACGGGAAAGCATATGACATGCTCTACAACACAGTGACCGGAGAAGTAATAGACAATACAGAGGAAACAGAAGAGTCATATTATGTGATCGGATCCAGTGAAAACACATTTGAGGGTCTGCACAAGAGAATGTGCATCAATCTCGACCTGAAAGCCAACCCGATCCCGGAACCGGATGAGGATATGGGAGCATTTGGTTCGGAAACTCTGCATGTAAAAGTGCTGAAGGATGATTCTGAATCTTATGAATATATTGGATATTGCCGTGGCTGGGACGGAAAAGACCGTTATATCTGTTGGGCATGGACGGGATTACACGAGGATGGCTCTACCATTGGCATGCTTGTCTTCTATACGCCGGATGGGAAGTATCTTGGAAATATTCAGAGGGATCTTTCTGCCGGAACATCAACATCTTCTCACAACAGTCCTTATTACGTCCCCGGCGAACCGATCAATAAGAGATAAAACGATATCAGAGCACTCCCCCATACACCCATTCATCCACTCCCCTACACATTATAGAACAGGGGAGTGGCCTTGTATCTAAAGCATTCAGATGAAATAGAAAGGACAGAGTAATGAAGAGAGTAATCGCAATCCTTTTGTGCATCGTCATTCTGGCGGTAATGACGGCAGGCATCGCTACAGCAGAGAGCCGATTCTGCCCATACTGCGGGCAGGAATATCCTGCCGAGCAGGGCTATGCCTTCTGCCCAAATTGCGGGAAAGCGTTGCCTCAGGCTGAATCTAACCAAAGCGCAGAGACAAAACAGCAGGCGAACAGCGAAGCTGTAGCAGTAGGGGATGTCGTAACATTCGGCAAATATGAACAGGATAATGATAAAGCCAACGGAGCGGAAGGAATTGAATGGATCGTTCTGGATATTCAGGGCGAGAAGGCGCTGCTGCTCAGCAAGTACGGACTGAACTGCAAAACATACTATAAAACCCAATCTCCTGTAACATGGGAAACATCTGACCTGAGAACTTGGCTGAACGGAGAATTCTTCGATTCGGCGTTTACTGAAGATGAGCAGGTGAGAATCCTGACTGAAAATGTAACAGCAGACAAAAATCCCGAACACAATACCGATTCCGGAAATGACACTAGGGATAATGTTTTCCTTCTATCAGGCGTGGAAGTTAATCGGTATCTGACCGAAGAAACGGCAAAGTGCAGAGCAACGGCATATGCATTTGCAGAAGGCGCATCTTCCGGGAAAAACGGCTGTTCCTGGTGGTTCCTGCGTACTCCAGGCTCAGACCAGAAAATGGTTATGATTGTAAAGCCGGACGGGACGATGAATACGGGAGGCGCGGTATCCGACGGAAAAGGGGCGCTTGGTGTCAACCGCCCGGCAATATGGATTGATCTCAGCAACTGGGAAACTTATGAACAGCCTCCAGCACCAGAAAGCTCTGCAGATAGCGATCAAACAGCTCCGGCTCCTGAAAAAGAGACCCTTCCCACTACCAACGCTGAAGCAGCAGATTCTCCATATCTGATCGGATCCAGTGAAAACACCTTTGCCGGGTTGCACCAGAGAATGTGCGTTAATCTTGATCTGAAAGCAAATCCGATTCCGAAACCGGATGAAAAGCTGTCAACCTACGGAACCGGTGATTATGAATACGTTAAAGTACTGAAAGACGACAGCAGGAGCTATGAGTTCATTGGCTATGTGCGGGGAGTGACCGGCGAAGATCGGTATATTATCTGGAGCTGGACAGGCCTGCATGAGGACGGATCCACCATCAATCAGACAGTCTATTACATGCTTGACGGCAAGTATCTCGGCAACATTCAGCGTGACCGCACGGCGGGAACATCCACTTCCTCTAGCCGCTGCCCGTACTACGTCCCCGGCGAACCGATCAATAAGAAGTGAGTTTGAGGTGAAAATGGAGCCATCCGGTGAAAATGGGTGAAAATGGAAAATTAAGCCCAAAAAGTATCCGCCTTTTCTTCTCGAAAAGTTCACAAAAACGGCAATTTTTGCAATCTTGCTCCAATTTCACCAAAATCACCATTTTCACCTGATAGTTTTAAATAATCATTCTTTCAAATAAGGAAAACAGACTATGGGAAAATGTATCAAATGCGGAAGAACAATCGCAGACAGTGAGGAAAGGTACTATGGTGTCATAGAGCGCCATTCCAACACCGGAGACGCCTCGCACGCCTCCACGACTATCTATAAGGCTATCGCATTGATCCGAATCGGAGTATGCCGTAACTGCAACCAATCTACAGGGAATGCGTCCGTCATGAAAAATGTCGGGATGTTTTTCGGAGGAGTTGCATTTACACTTATCGCAGGCTTGATCAGTAGAAAGGCCGATACAGATACTATCGGGGTATTTGGACTGGTTGGAATTCTCATGTTAATTTCCGGGTTAGTTGGTCTCATTCGGGATTTAATCCGGAAAAAGTCGAAAACGAATGCATTTGAAACCTTGGCTATCGATGGGGAGCTGAAGCCAGAGTGGATTATCTGGCCATATACAGAAAAAAGCATTTCGTTTAATTCCGCGGTGAATTTTCAAAACATAAACCGGCATCACTTCGAATACATTTATGTAGGGGAGAAAGAACTGCAGAAACCCGAAACCGAGAAAGGCAAAGAGAATTCCAAGGCATACGCGATGGATGTCCTGAGAAGACAAGCGCGGGAACATCACATTTTCTCGTGATTTAAACTAAGAGATATTTATGGCTGTCAACTGGGAAGGAGGCAAGATATATGGGACTGTTCAAACCAGTATATTACACAAAGAATTCAAATAAAATTGAGAACACAACAATGAAGAAACTGATCCTGCTTCTTTTATGCGCCGTGCTGCTGGCAGGGATTGCCGGCACTGCTATGGCGGAAGGCAGGTTCTGCCCCTGGTGCGGGCAGGAATATGATGCTGGTTTGGGCTTTGCCTTCTGCCCGAACTGCGGAAGGGAACTGCCCAAAACCGAAACTTTACAGCCTGCAAAAGAACAGGAGACCAGCAGTGCTGTGTCCATCGGGGACATTGTACTGTTCGGCAGCTATGAGCAGGACAATGACACTGCCGACGGGAAGGAAGGAATCGAGTGGATCGTGCTGGATGTGCAGGAGGGAAAAGCCCTGCTGATCAGCAGATATGCTTTGGATTGCCAGCAATATAACAGCACCAAAACAGACATAACCTGGGAAGAATGCACGCTGCGAAGCTGGCTGAATGAGACGTTCCTGAATGAGGCGTTCAGTACGGAAGAGCAGGAGCGGATCCTGACATCCGAGGTGAGGGCGGAAAAAAATCCGGACTACAGCACGAATCCCGGGAATGACACGATGGATAAAGTTTTTCTTCTTTCGGTTAATGAAGCAAATCAGTATTTCACTTCCGACTCTGCAAGAGTGTGTAAGCCGACAGCATATGCAGAAGCGCAAGGAAGATGTTATGTCAACTCAGACGATGGAACCAGCTGGTGGTGGCTGCGGTCGCCCGGCCGCGAAGCTAACTGTGCTGCGGCTGTCTATTCTGATGGCTCCGTCGACAACTATGGCAACGGTGTCCGCAGCGTTGTTAATGCTGTTCGCCCCGCTTTATGGATCAATCTTGACGCCTGATTCTTCCAATCATTCATCATCCTCTCTGTGGTAGCGCCCTCCGGGAAGTTTGAAATAACCGGTCCCGGATCGGACTGAGCGAGGACGGATCCACCATCAATCAGACCGTCTATTACACGCTCGACGGCAAGTATCTCGGCAACTTTCAGTGTGACCGCATGGCGGGTATTTCAACTGCTTCCAGCCGCTGCCCGCTCTACGGCCCCGGCGAGCCGATCACTAAAAAACAAGGAAAGGTGAAGTTCACATGGAAAATAAGAGTATCGACGCCACTTGTGTCATTTGTCACCAGAGTATAGGCAAACCTTATGAATGCGTTACGTTTTGCGAAACCAATACTCCTTACAAGACGCGGCGGAAAGGCAGTACCCATTATAAAACATCGTATTCGTGTGTGCAGAAACACTCAGGATGCGTATGTGATGGATGTCGTAAGAGGTACAGGCTTTCAGCTATAAAACGCTGGGCGATCTTCCTGCTTATCAGTGCGGCTGTTTGCATTGTGCTGGGGTTGGCAGGGAATGCTATAGATGCAAAACTCCATCCTAATTTGTACGGTTTCGTAATGTTTCTATGGATTTGCAGCCTTCCTTTTCCGTTCGCGGCCTTGGTTGGCCTCATTGGTTGTCTGCCCGGTGATTACGGCTACAAAGCTTTGGGAGCCTATTATAACGAGCATAGCAGTGGAAACCGGATCAAGACGGTAAAGGCTGCAGAGAAGATGGGCCTTATAGGAACGAAAGCTGCAGGTCAACCGTCAACAGTAAATAGCGGACTAAACAATACCCTGCAACAGAAGGAAAGTAATGTTTTCAAACTTGCGGACACGGCGGAGCAGGAAGCGGCTGACAAGCCTTATACATTGGATCAGGGACTGAGCGAGCTGACGGAACTGTTCCGCAGCTATCCTCAGTTGGATCGGCAGAAGATACAGACGGTAGGCCGGAAGACTTACAATGCGGAGATTCCGCTTGTCAGCGGCGTCGGCGGAATGCACCAGCTCTACCATATTTTCAAGAAAAGATTCCCAGCATATGCATCGGAATTGTCCCGCATATGGGATGGCATCGGTGACTGGGCAGACTGATAACAGAAATTATATTTCACCACCAGGTATCATTTTCAATACCTGGTGATGAAAATTGGCATTTTCATGGAGAGGAATATTGTATGACAAGTACAGATCAGAAACTTTATACATGGCTGGCGGTCATTGTGATTACTGGTATCATTATTTGTGTGATTATTTTGAAAAAACAAAAGGAACAGCGGGAGCGGCAGAAAGCGGTAAAGGAGCAGGGAAAAGCCGAAGCTTCGACTACCCGATCTGCAGCGGCGCCATCACGATCGTCTGAACCTGTAAGAGGATCCTTGTTCGCGGACGAAATCGACCTGAAACAGGTCCTGGATTCAGAAGACCTGCGGCTTCTGTCCACAGATTTGAGCTGCCTTGCAGATAAACTCACAGCACAGAATAGAGAGATCGATGAGATCAAAGTTGTCCGGGTTGTCAGTGAACTGGTTTCAAGGACCGGCGTCATACCGAAACAGGCGCTGAATCTGTGCGTGGCTGCTGCATAGGATATGGTGGATAGCGTCGCTGCCACTTTCGGTCTTTCCATGGGCGGACATAATGCAATGCTGGAAAAGCTGAAGAAGCTGCAGGAAGAATATCAGTAAGGAAACAGGAGAAAAGATGGGGCTGTTTGATCCGGTTCGGATGACAGACAACAATTCAAAACAGGCTACATCTCCTTTTTAATATAAGAGGCAGACTTAATAATTTGTTCTACGATGATTGACAGAATAATGCAAGAAAATTTTGTGAGCATCAAAAGGACACTTAAAATAATAATTACGTAAACAAAATTAAGTTAATGGTATTATGAAACAAGGATTGGATCATTTGAGTCTATACAGGTTTGTCGGGATGATCTCTTCGGAAACTGTAATAAATTGAAAGTGAGGATATATGACAATGAAAAAACTGATAGCAATCCTATTATGTGCTGTGCTGCTGGCAGGGATGACAACTGCCTTTGCAGATGGGGAGAGCTGGATCTGCTCTGAATGCGGGAAGGAAAGCAACGGAAACTTCTGCCCGTATTGCGGAGCAAAGAAACCGGAAACGAAAATAACCTGTTCTTCCTGCGGGGAAGTATATCCTTTGGATCTGGGTTATGCTTTCTGCCCGAACTGCGGGGCGGCTCTGGAGAAACAGGAAGAAGAACCCACGAAAGAGACCATTTCCTGTTCCGTCAACTTTTGCATCTGGAACATGAAAACCGATCATCTTGTAACATATGTCGATGAAAATGAAATGACGGAGGAAACTCTTCCTGCCGGACATGTTTACGGACCAAGACTGACTGTCAAAAACCTCTCCGAAAAAACAATCAGACCAGTGATTACAGCTATCTTAAATGGCGAAGAGTTTACCTGGGAACAAATGGAGATTGGTAAATCGGAAGAATGGTCGTTTGTTATAACAGAGAATTCTCCGGCGGGCGAATATGACTATAAATTTTTTGTGGATGGAAAAGAAGCGGCTTCCGGGCATTACACAGTGAAGAGTGAAGGACCGCTCAGTAAAGATGCGCCGGTGATTGAATCTGTTATTCTGATGGGCAGTAAAGTTATCGTCCAGTGGAAGGAAGTTCCCGGAGCGGAAAACTATACAGTTTATCGGTCTGAGGATAATGAGAATTACAGCAAGATAGGCCTTACCATTCCACGGACATCGTATACCTGCAAAACCTGCGAAGAGGGGAAGACCTATTTCTTCAAAGTGAGCGCAACCGGTTACGATGGGACAGAAGGCCCCATGAGCAGGGCAAAAAGCATCGATATCCCGGTTGATGTGTTGTCACAGGAGAAAACGCAGACAAAAGAGCCAAAGCCGACTGTGACACCTTCACCGGAGCCGACGGTTGCTCCTGCACCGGAACCAACACCCGAACCTACTTCTGAACCGACTCCAACTCCTGAAGATATCCTGACAGCCGGGGAAAACGGGACTGTTCGGCTGGAAATGGGATCAGGGCCGGTCGTGACGCTTACTCCTGCAGAAGCAAGCGCATTCTGGAAACAGAGTGATAAAGTCAGCGTGCGGACACGAATCGGAGATACAAACCTGAACAACGGAGCCACTGCGACAGCCGGAAGCAGCCTTCTGCTGAGCACTATGAAGAATACCAAACAATATTCCATGCCTATGGCGGCTTTCTTCTGGAAAGGTGACCTTTCAGGAGATGAAGCGGCAGGCGCAATCGGAAAAATCGCAAGATCCACCGTCCTCCAGTTGGATGGGAAATCCTATTCACCTAAAGTGGCCTGGAGTACGGATGAGATGGGCTGCTTCATCTTCGACTGTCCGGAACTGCCAAAACAGACGCCGGTTTTCAAAGTACAGGATAAGAAGCTCATAATTTCCTATGAATTGCCGACAGAGAAAGAAGCCCCGGTGAACGACAAGCCGATCACACTTCACGTCAAGACAGCCAAATATTCTTTTGATGCTACAGTTGCCGATGTAACAATTGAAGACGGCGAACTGCATGTAAGCATGGAGATCAAAAATAACGATAAATGGGCATTCGAGTATAATCCTCCTTTGTGCTATGCACTGATAAACGGGAAAAAGTATGAAGTGGAGACCTATAATGCGACACAGCATGTTGACACAAAGGGGATAACACTAAGTTCGCTGACCTACAATATCCCTTATAAGTCAGATGCGCTTCCCGATCAGATCCTGATGGATGGATCTGGTAAAGGCGACTATCAGGTCATCTGGATCAATCCTGCATAAAAATATATGTAACTGTTCAAAACCTTGTGAAGGGGTAAAAGTGAATCTTGACAGATTATCAAAGGATGTAAATGAGAATTGCCGTGCTGCTTACATTGGTTGTACTCTCTTATTATGGAATTTCTGTTTTCAATGGGAATTATATCTGACCGTTTTTCGTTAAACAGGGGGAGGCTCAGTATGAAGAGGATATTTGCAGGTTTGATGCTCCTACTGCTGATGTTGCTGCTGACCGCCTGCGGGAAAGAAGCTCCGGCACCGATACCAATACCGACGTCCATCCCCTATACGCCGGAGCCGGAATTTGACCGGGATGCAGCGGTTTTCGGTGGTGATGTGAGCATGACAGATCTGTCGGACTATGCCTTGGAATTCAAAACAGTAGGCTTAAAGTACTATGATGATAGGGGCTCTTTTCATATGCCTAATATCAATAAGCTCCGGGAGGTTCTGCAGGGGAAAAATGTGCGACAGCTCCGGCTGGATGCAATAGACAATCTGATCCGTTCAAATATTGGGAAAATCGAATTAGGCCGCTTCGGACTCCTTACCTGGGATCTCACTGAAAAGGATGCCGGGATACTCGCAGAAATGGAAAATTGCCGGGCTCTGGTCTATTATGATTCGGGAAACTGGCCGCTGCCTGGAAATATCGACTGGCCTTATCTGCGTTCGCTGTCGGTCACTTCCTCGCAGCTGAGCAAATTTGAGTCTCCGGTTTCCAAAATATTCCCAGTACTCAGAGAGCTGATCATCCGTTATGATATGCTCGATACACTTGAACTGGCGGCTATCGGACTGCCTGAAACATTGGAAAGTATTGAGGTCAGCATCAAAGAAGGAGATATGAAAGAGGTTCCTGCTTTATACACCGCACTGACGGCGAAGACCATCCCCTCCATACAGTTTATCAACGGAAGAACTGCCGCCAGCTTTGATCCAGTGATCACAGATCAGCAAAGGACTGTGTATGAAAGGAATCTGTATCTGTCAGACATCATCAGCAAGGTTGATGAGGCTCTCAGCGAAAACCGCGGGAGCATTGTCAGCCAGAAAAAACCCCAGATCAGTGAACTTCAGCTGCCAGAGGGGACGAAGATCATGTGCATCCATGAAGGAGACCTGAGTTCCTGTTCCTATGACGGCAATCATGAAAGGATCCGTGCGGCGCTCACGGAAGACCCGAAGGAATGTAACGTGCTGTTTATCTCACGTTTTAGTTATTTCACGGATCCGAATGTCAGAGTCGTCGGTGCGACAGGTTCTTCCCCAGGCGGTGGTTCAGTAAATAGTCTTGTCGCAGTAGATATGGCTTCTGGGGATATTTACTACGATACGATGAATGTCTCCGGTTACTTCTATGGTGCGCTGTCTGATCAGCAGCAGAAAAATAATACACTGTTTCTCGAAAAAGGTCTCTGGGGCTTTATCGAGCCGCTCTTCTGAAGACAAAGAACACCGGATAAAACAGGCAACTGATAGTAGGCGGTAGACGGGATTCATTAGGCAGTGGCGGCTGCTACATGAATACTAAATGGGCAGGGGGAAAAACGACAATGAAAAAATGGATTATATCAGGAATAGCTGTATTGGCTGCCGCAGTTGTGGTACTGTTTGTCGTAATTCCAAAGCAAAAATATGCAAAAATGTACCATCAGGCGGAGGAGTATTATAATGCGGAGCAGTATGAGGAAGCTGCAGCATTGTTTAAAGAGGTTGCAAAGTCGGAGTTTGGAGAAGACGATTCCAACCGCCGTTGGACCGATGCCATGAAAAAGCTTGCAGAGGCAAGAGAGGCAGAAGGTGACTGGACCGGGGCTGTGGAAGCATATGCTCCGCTGAAGGGATACAGTGTGTTGACCAGGAAAACTGTACACAGCTTTGCATCGGAATATGTGAACGCACTGATTATGCGGGCACTGGATATGGCCGGGAACGGTGATGTTGATGGGGCGATCGGGTCACTTGACGATGTGCTGGAGCATAAAGGAGAACATGGGTTGTCGTCTTATGATGACTGTATTCAGGAAGGCAAAGCCCGTGTATATGTGGCAGCAAAACAGTACGGTAAGGCGGAAGAGATCTATGAGAACCTCATAGAGAAGAATAAATACGATACAGGATACCGGTACAATTACGAAGCGTGCCTTTATGAGCATTCCAAGCAGGAAAAAGAAAACGGGAACGAAGTGAAAGCGGAAGAGCTTCTGCAAAGCGCGATAGACCTCTATGGGGAAGAATGCGAGTATGCACCGGTCAGAGAAGCCATCCTTATCCCCATAAAAGATCTTTTTGCAGCAGGTCGTTTGACGGAAAGCGTATCTGAAATATCAAAGATAAGCGGCCGCTATTATAAAGCAAACGAGATGCATGCGGAAACAGACCGGCTGAAAGAGGAAATCACGGAAGCATTTCTTACAGAAGGGGAATATGAAGAGCTCTATCGCAGCCAGCTCCGGGACAGATTTAAAGAGCATGGAGAGACAGACCGAAACATTGCAAAGGCATATTATCTTTGCTCCACTGACAGAGGGGCTCTCGCAGATCAGCCTATCGGAGTTGCGGAGATGCTGAAGGCCTGGCCTGCGGACAGAGAACTGACAGCTGCAGATATGATACGCGACCTTAACTATGCGGAAGGGGAGCCGAACCAGCAAGTACAGGAAGCATGTAGATTTGCGATTGACTATGCAAAGGATGTGAGCCTGGCAGCAGACTTTTTAAGCCTTGGTATGGATTTGAAAGCAGGAGGATCTTATGAAGGGACGGATGACCTTGTGCTTCAGAATGATATGAAAGAAGTTTTTCCCTGTGCTGAAATACAGGTCGCAAAGGCAAAAAACCTGTATGAAAGCGTATTTATCAAAACCTATGGGCAGATTGAGGATTTCCGGGCTACAGAACCGAGACCTGGTTATTATGTTGTTGTTTCTGCGGCTGATTCTGTCCTTGCCAATCAAAAGCTGAGTCAGGGGAAAGTACTGATGGATGTTCTTTCAGAATACGCAGGGAATACTGTTCCTCTGCATGCTGTGGAAGATCCCAATACGGCGTCTTTTCTCCTGGTTCTGAACGGACAGTTCCGCGGGACTGGAACCTATGGACTGATCCCGGTGATGGGCGGTGCGATGACAGAGTATTACGGATATACTGAAGATCTGGACTATGAGCTTTGGGATACGGTTACGGGAACAATGATAGCTTCCGGGCATGTGGATGGACCTTCCCATCTCACGTCCACGTTCTCACAGATTCCGGCATCTCAAAGGGACGAAGGGAAAAAGACGTTCTGGGTGGAATGCAGCAAACCCTGGATCGCTGAAGCTAAAGCGGGAGCGGAGGAGCTTAGGGAAGCCGCAGAAAACAATGCACAGAAGTTATGTAGTATGATCTGGAGGTAAATATTATTTCATGAAAAAAGACTTCTCGGCAATGAAATCCATAGACATTCACTTTGCAGGGGCTGAGAGCAGGAAAGGAAAAAGAATGAGACTGTTCAGATCAACCGAAAAAGGCAGGAAAACAGGATGTGCAATCCTTGCCGCAATTCTTTTGACGGCATTGTGCGGATGCGAACAGCAGCAAAAAGTATCCTCTATCCGGCATGAGGAGCCTGTTTATCTTGGAGTGGGGGAACATGCTGTGCTGGAACTGGACAACATTCCGGAGGGAAAAACAGCAGAAGATTACAATTGGAGTGCTCTGAATGACATTGCTAAAGTTACGGGAGGAGTTGCTACCGGAGTACAAACCTATCCGAGTTATCTTTCCGGGACGACAACTGTTACCGCAGAATTGAAATACAAAGGCACGACCTATCGGGAATACTTCACAGTTGTGGTAGAAAAAACTGCCGAAAAAATAGAATTCAAATACCCGTCCATCACAATGCTGCGGGATGATATGATCTATCTCAGTTATGAGACGGAACCGGAAACACTCAGCAAGGGGCAGAGGGTTATCTGGAACGTGAAAAACGAAGAAATTGTCGAACTGGCAGATGGATCTTCTCCAGTAAATGGAATGGCAAGCAGTAATAAGAAGGTTAAAGCCGCAGGCACGGGAACTACAGAAATAACGGTGCAGACAAGAGGAGCGGAAGATATCTGCACGGTTAAAGTATTTGACATTCCTGAGACAGCGGACGAGAAGCTGGCCTATCTGTGTTCATGGCAGGACAGTTATGCAAGTGTTGGAGAATTACATCATTCTTCGGCACAGAGTGACAGGACTAAATCCTCAGGTGTTACAATCCTGGTTTCTGAACTTCCGGAAGACTTTGGAATGAAAAAAGCAGGAAAATACATGGTCATATGGGACTATGAGAGCAATTCAGGCAACGAAACTGCAAAAGCCTTACTGGATGGAAACCGGCTGCCGTATTCAGAGAAGGCATTCTGTGACTATACGGCTGCAATCCCATTGGAATTGCGCCCGGAAAATTGGAGTGATGTTGAGTTTATCATCTGCGTCAGAGAAGGAAAGCCTGTACAGCAAGGCCTCTATGAAGGCGGCGTGCGTGCAATGGAGCGGGTGGTAGACATCACACTGGAGACAACAGACGGAGAGATTCTCGAAACACTGAGACATGTATACGGAGAACTGCCTGAAAAAATATATGTCAAGGAATCCGAGCCGCTGCCTGAGTTCTATTTCTCCTCAGCGCCGCTGCGCGACAAGGCAGAATCGTATTTGTCAAGCATTTTAATAGGATTGCAGCAATAAGGGTAACAGCAAACAAGCCGAGAAGCATGGAATAAAAAGGAGAAGGAGACCGTTATGGGACTGTTCACACCAGCCTGGAAAGGCGACGACGAAAAAAAGGCGATGGCCTATATTGAGAAATGTGAAAACCAGAAAAAACTGGCGCAAATTGTGAGGGAAAACCCTGGGTGGGGAGGCAAAAGAAGAGACGCCGCACTGAAGAAACTGACAGATCAGAAGGAATTACATAAAATCGTAATGGAAAGTGGCTATCTCGGCTGGAAGAGCGAAGAAGTCGTTTTCTTACATTTGACAGATCAGGAGTTATTAGCCGACATTGCATGGAGAGCAAAAGATCACCATTACAGGGATGAAGCGGCGAAACGGCTGACGGATCAGAAGGTTCTGGAGGAACTGGCGCAGAAATCTGACAGAGCTTCTGTTAGAGGAATTGCAGTCAACAGGCTTGAAAATCAGGAAGTGATTCAGCGGGTAGCAAAAAAGGATACAGACACAGGTGTTCACAGAGCGGCTCTGAATCGGATCAATGATGCGAATATCCGGCAGGAACTTGCTCTGAACGGGCCGGATCCTCAAAGCAGGATTACGGCAGTCAACAATCTCATTGATCAGGCAAAGCTTGCGGATATGGCCAGGCTGGACACAGATGCTGGAGTACGGAAAGCAGCTATACTGAGACTCAATAATCAGGAGGTGCTGGCAGAATTGGCAGTGGGTGACAAAGACAAGGATGTGCGCTCTGCCGCTGTGTCGCAGCTCACTGAACAGGATACACTGGCGACCGTAGCACTGACAGAGCAGGATAACGGAATCCGGCTTGCTGCCGCTTCAAAGCTCACTAACCAGGAAATTCTTATGGAAATTGCCAAGTCAGACAAGGATGCCGGTGTACGGGAAATTGCACGGAAGGGAATTACAGACAGAGATAAGCAGATTGAACTGTCCCTTTCTGATGATAGTTCTAATGCACGCATCTGGGGAGTTAATCATATTCCTCCTGATGATGAACGGCTACTCCACGTTGCAATGAAGGACAAGAATTATGCCGTACGTTATGCGGCAACAAAAAGAATGAAAGCCCCTGAGCTGCTGCGGCAGGCAGCTGCACAGGGACTCGATGGCACTGCGGAAAAGCTAACGGAGAAAGAAGATCTCTTATTTGCCGCAAAGCGGAACGGGAGCAAAGCTGTTTTGAAACGGATGCGGGAGCTGGGATACCTGGATGAGAAAACCCTGCAGGGCATCATAGAAGAAGCAGAATATGCAGACCTGTCCAATATCAGTTTAGAACTTGATAAGACCAGATTCCTTGACGATCTCGAGAAAAAAAGGCTGTATTACTTCAGGACAGCCTATGAAACACGTGACGTAGCTATGCTCAGAAAAGAGCCGACGGAAGAATCTATAAAGGCCGCAATTCTCCTTTTGAGAGAATTTGGGAGAGACGGAACTTGGGATGGACCATCAGATCTTGCGTACAAATGCTCGCATTTTCTGCACGACATGTACCGGCTGCATCCGGAACTTCGGGAAGCCATCAAAAAAGCCAACAGCTACAGCGTCAACGCGCATGAAGACCGTGGCGGATCCAGCTGCCACGAAGATCACGGACCGCTTATTTTTGACTTCAAATAAGGGGAGAGAAAACATTGTGGGACTGCTTAATGTTTTCAAAAAGAAAGAAAGGCCGGAAAAGGAATCTGAGAAATAAGAAAAAACCATAGCTATAGCGGAACCACCGAAGCCTACGGAGCAGGCAAATGATGAAGGGAACGGACAGATCATCCATCGGCGGTATACCGATGAAGACTTTAAGCATTGTATAAAGAAAAGGAGCCGCTGATGACAATTGCCGGCGCGACATTTTTTTCGGCGAGTGCCATAATTTTTAAATTTACCGAAAAAAATAAAGGGTAAAACCCACAAGAAAAAAGAGGCTTTTTGCAAAGGAAGATGAAAAAGACTTTTTGAAAAAGAAATTCTATAAATAGAATTACGTAACATAAGTTATGGAAACATAAAAATCTGCGCCACAGGAAAGCTGTGGCGCAGGCGGGCGAGCGGAGAAAGTATAGAAAAGAGACATGAACAACAGAACTGTTGCTCTCCTGAAAGTATAATCAATCTTCCAGCTTTATGCTCATTGCGGGGCGCACACCCATGCGATTGAGATCGGCCGGATAATAATTCAATTCCCCATTGCTGTAGATAACAAGCGCGGCGTGGTTGTCCGGCCCGGGAGATCGCAGCCACCATGTGGAGGCAGAGTCACTTTTGGCGGCGGCGTATTCAGTTGCTTCCGGAATGGTGATGCCATCGGAAAATGTCAACAATTCTTTGTAACTCAACAGATAGATCTTATCCTTTGTGGCCTTGCCGCCGTCCGTTTTAAACCCGGGATAGCCGTCTATAAGGGTATTACTGCAGGAAGTTTCAAAAATCAGCGCCTGTTCTTCTTCCGTAAATGCTGTATTCATGAAAGTATCATTTAACCAATTACGAAGAGAGCAACTCTCCCAGGGAGCAGAGGCGTACTTGTTATTGAAGTACTGCGCGTCCAGGCAGTTGAGGCTCAATAACAAAGCATGGTTGCCTATTCTATTTAAGATAATCCATTCAATGGGTTCCGGCCCGTTATCCGGGTTATTATCCTGTTCATAATAGCCGAAGCTAATGACCGAAATCTCTGTTTCGGCATAGCTATGAACACAAGAAAACACCAAGGCGAACAAGCAAACCAGTAAAAAAATCAAACGTTTCAATCTGAATCCCTTCTAATAATAGAATTTGCTTATCATCTTACCAAATGGATGGGATCATATCAACTGTTTTATGAAATATCACTCTATATGGATTATAGTCGATAACACTTTTGGCTTTTAAGTGGGAAGAGAAAATGAAAATAAGACGTACAGTTTCATTTTTACTACAAACATTGTATAAGTTAGCAACGGCTGAAACCAATTGACTTTGAGGGAGGGAAATCAGTTTTGAATCGAAAGAAAAGGACCTATATCTGCATGTTCCCGGCTCTGGCTGCCGGATTTGCAGCGATGATGTATCTGATTCTGGCCAAAGGAAGAACGGATAATGGTGTGTTTCTGTATGGCGGAGGCATATTTGCCATTACTGCAGGTGTCCTGTATTTGATTTTTGGACGGGAAAAAAATACACCACAACAAAAAACCGGAGCAGAAATAGCCGGAGAAGAATTCTCTGCTCGAGAGTCTCTTCAGGCACGCACTTTGGAAGCACTGAAAAATTATGATTCAAGTGCCATCAATGAGATTGAAGATCCTGAGATTTTATATAAAGTCGCCACAATTGATATTTCAAGCGAGTGTATGTCCCATCAGTTTTACACGGATCCTTACAAAGGAAAAGACCGGTTTGGAGCCGACTGGGAAAACGAGTGGGCAAACGAATCGGTACGCGTCGGAACCATGAGAAAAAACATAGAAATAGCAATTGACCGCCTTGATGATGCGGAACTGCTGGATAAAATTGCACGGAAGGAAGGGCTATTCAGCGAATATGCTGCTGAGAAGCTTTTTAGACTCCATGCAGAGACTGCTTCTGTACTTGCAAGGGATGAAACCGTCATGCCGGCTGTTCGGGAAGCCGCAGTCAGGGCTCTGATGGATCAGACGGAACTGGAAGAGTTATATCAGAAAAATGAAAATGAAAAGCTGCGCCTGCAAATTATAGGGCAGCTTACTGACCAACCATTTCTGGAAAATATTGCCGATAATTCTGAGAGCAAAGAATTACGCAAGGCTGCAGCTTTTAAAGTTTCGGATCCGAAACGAAGAGAAAAATACTGTAAAGAATACGGAACGCATGACTGGATATATGAGAGGGAAGAACGGAGTGAAAACGGAGATGACCTGGATATTTGGGATGTCTACCGCTGCAGATACTGCGGGGAGATGATGATGGAACTGGATAAAAGTATTCGTATGTAAATGCGGAGAGGAATGTACTGGAGCGAATTTGCAATAACAAACACGAGAAGCATGGAATAAAAAGGAGAAGGAGACCGTTATGGGACTGTTCACACCAGCCTGGAAAGGCAAAAATGAGAAGAAAGCTCTGGCTTTTGTAGAAAAGTGCGGAGATCAAACGATGCTGGGAACGATTGCCGTTTATGCAGAACTGGAAGGGGTGCGGCTGGCAGCAGTTGAGAAGCTGAAAGATCAGGGCGCACTTTCGGAAATCGTAAAAAATGAAAGGGAGAATATCCAAATCAGGCGGGCGGCAATAACAAATATCATGAACAAGGATAACTTTGCCAAACTTGCGTTTACCTTACCAGATGAAGATCTTCAGCTTAAAGCCGCCGCTTCGACGAACAATCAAATTAAGTTGAAAGAACTGGCGATTAAAGCAGAGAGTTTGAATATTCAAAAGGCTGCAGTTGAACAAATTGAGAATCAACAAATATTGGCAGATGTAGTAATGAATTCAGAAAACGAGACGATCCGCAACTTGGCACTGTCACGGATTAAAGATCCGGGAACACATTTCAACCTTATCATGCTGAAGGGAACACCAGAAGAACGAAAGAAAGCGGTGGAGGAATTGCCGGTTAATGACAATCGGCTGATTGATATTGCAAGCGGGAAAAACATCCCTGCAACATCTAAAGACATTATTATAGAAACAGCGCTGCAGCGGATCACAAGCCGTGAAAAACTGTTGGAGGTTGTTGCGAAAGGACAGAATGCTTCACAGGTATTGAATAGATTGGATGAACTGGGATTGCTGGACGAGAGTACTCTTGTTGTATTTGCCAATCGAGGAGACAAAAGTTGTGTAAACCGGCTTTTAGAAATAGACCCTGAGAAATATATTGAGCGATACGAATCCTCTATGACGGATCAGATGAGACTGAAAGCTATTGACGATGGACTGTTTTCAGAGGAAAAGCTTGAGGAGATGGCGATTCAAAAGCCTCTGGATACAGATATCAGGGATTCTGCTGCATGGCTTGCTATGGTCAGAATACAGTCCCCCGAGCGGCTTGAACGTATTCTGCTGACAAGGAAAACAGCTTCAAACGATATTTTAAACCTGTGGTATAAGAGACTGCTGGAAAAGCTGGAACATCGAGAGGATGTGATGACGAGATTTGTGCTTTCCAATAACGGCCCACAGGATATAAGAAAGGTTGCTTTAGAACATATTACAACGCCTGAATATCTTTTGGAGATCGCAATGGAGAATAACAATTTTGCAGAGGAAGCTGCCAGACGACTGCCAAAAAAGGGCGAATATCGTCAGAAATTGAGGAAATCAAAAAACAGGAATGTTGCAGCACTTGGGATGGAGACATGGGTAAAAACCAGGCAAAAAGATGCGAATGATGAGGAATTGGCAGACTTTCTTGTTTGGGCTATGGGAAATTCTGACTGTAACGACATGGAGCAGTACCGAGCGGTAGCGAAACGGATTCAGAGCCAGAAGGCAATCCTGAGAGTTTTTGATGCCTATCTGGACCGATCCATTTGGATCAGGGATAAATGGGCGTGGCTCCACACAATTCTTCTCACTCAAATCACTGACGGCGCAGGACTTGCAAGCCTCTGCTTAGAATACCCAAGTCTGATAGTTAAGGATGATATTGACCGCTTGAAGGAGCTAATAAAGGGGACGGACGAAGAGAAGAAGTTCATGGAAAACAGCAAAAAATATCTTATCAACTTTAAATATGGAATCGACTGGTGGTGGCGTCCGGCAGAACCGTCGAGAAGGTATTTCAACCTGCCGAACAATGCAGCGGCTGCCTGGAAGATTGGCGGACAGGAGTTTGTCCTCAAAGTCCTGGATATGCTTGAAAAATCTACAGAAATTGGAACTACGAAACAACTCGGAGGCATATTGTGGAATATTTATAAATTTGTACCTGAAAGCCATGAGGTACTAAAAGGCCAAAAGGACAGGAAATTAAAGAAGCATTATGATTACTACGATGAGCACTGCATGGGAAATAGTAAGAGCTATATGACTGACTATATCCTGAAGCTGGAAGAATGACAGCGGGAGAGGACTATACCATGCCGGGTTTTCGCCCTGAAAACTTTATGCTGCTGCCGACCATGGCCTGCCAGGCCGGGTGCCGGTATTGCTTTGCCAAAAAGACGGGAGAGATCATGACCCGAGAGACGGCAGAAAAGGCGCTGGACTTTATGGCAGCTATTGCACCGGAGAGGAAAGACATCCATCTGACTTTACACGGCGGAGAACCTCTGTTTGCCGGAGAAGAATTCTATGAGTGGATTTTGCCTTTGTTATGGCAGCGGTTCGGGCGACGGGTGCATTTATCCATCCAGTCCAACCTGTGGGCTGTAACGGACAGGCTGGCTGAACTATTCCGGGAGTATCATGTTTCTGTCGGAACAAGCCTGGACGGGCCGGAAGACATCTGCGACAGCCAGCGAGGAGAGGGGTATTATGCCAGAACAACAGCTGGCATGGAGTTGCTGAAAAAGCACAGAGTGGGAGCGGGAGCTATCTGCACGATTGCAGCACCGAATGCAAAAAGGGCGGCAGAAGTATTCCGAGAGAGCAAACAGCCGTATGCCCTGCACGGAGCCGTGCCCATGCTGCATGCACCATCAGACGAAATGAGCCTCAGCACAGAAGAGATGCGGACCATCCTCGTGGACAGTTATGAGGCATATAAAAAGAATCCGGCGCATAACCGGATCACGACCATTGACTCTATGGCAAAGGGATGCCTTGACGGGCGGGGACACACATGCACTTTCTTTGACTGCCTCGGTGCTTTTGCCGCAATCGCACCGGGTGGCGGCGTCTATTCCTGCCAGAGGTTCTGCGGAATGGAGGAGTACTGCCTCGGAAATGTCCGGGAGAATCTGAGTGAGGAAATGATTCTGAACAGTCCTGCTTATACCCTCCTGAGGAATATTGAGGAGAGAAAACAGCCTGCCTGCGGAGACTGTGCGCATTTTGCCTACTGCAGGGGCGGATGCCTTTACAACACAATTACCGGAGGGGGAAGCAAAGACCCGTACTGTGAGGCATATCGAGCGGCTTTTGACAGAATCAGTATGGATATGGCTTTGGAGATGGGGCAGGTTATGCTGGGACGGAAAAAGGAAACACCGGTACTGGCAATGGCCAGAGATCAGCCACACCCCTATGAGCAAAAGCAGAGCCAGACAAGAATGCGCCTGGCTGTTGAAAAAGGGCTCTCGGCGGAGCCATTTGCTGCAAACGTCCTGCGGCATCCATACCCGGAGCATACTCTGAACAAACTGTATTTGCACCTGACCTTTGACTGCCCTTTGCGCTGTACACACTGCTATGCCGATGGGGGAGAGAGGCAAACAAAAGAGATGCTGCCGAACCAGTTTGCTGCTATCATCCGGGAGGCGGCTGACCGGGGATTCCACAGTGTTGTGATTACAGGCGGAGAACCGCTGGTCTACGGCAGGTTTGATGAACTCTGCCAATTGCTGGAAAAAACTGAGCGAAAGGGAACAAAACTGATTCTGCGGTCTTCCTTTGGATTCCCGATTCCGGAAGAGAGGATGAGAACCCTCTGCGAGTTGTTTGATGAGATCGTCGTCAGTGTTGACGGGGACCGGGAGACCCATAATGCCCGACGCGGTGAAGGACGGTATGAAGCTGCGGTAAGTAACCTCGAACGTGCAGCAAACCTTGGCTATGCGGAAAAACTTGGGTTGGCAGCTGTGCTGACAAGCGAACAGGCAGAAGGGACAGCAGGAAAAAGTGTGCGGGATCTGGCACATCGTCTGCAGATAGGTAAAGTCCGGTTCCGCCCAATGCTGCCTATGGGCAGAGGAAAAGATGCAGAACAGGAACAATGGCAGCTTTGTTCCGAGGAATTGGAGGTATTAGAAGACTTCAGGCTGCGTTATACCTGCGGATTGGGGCAGAATCTGTACGTGGAGCCGGACGGGACAGCTTTTCCCTGTTACGCATGGTGTGCTCCGGACAAAAAGCTCGGGGATCTCAGCAAAGAGACGCTGAGCGAACTGCTTGACCGGGGAGAATTGTTTGAATACTGCCGGCATGATGTGGACACAAATGAAAAGTGCCGAACCTGTGAGGTTCGCTATCTCTGCGGAGGGATCTGCAAGGCGTGGGTCAATGAAAGGGAAAATGTGGACAGCGGGAATTTTAATTGTTCTTCAAGGAAGGAATACTTTCTGAGACTTGCAAATCTTATAAATAGATAAGCATTCTCTTACTTTGAGAAATCCATTGCATTATAACAGTCTTAGAGCTATACTTTTGAAACAGAGCATCCTTACTATTGAAAAAACCAAAAGTGAAGTGAAAGGAGAAATACCAAAATGAAAAAGATTTCTTTTGCAGTGCTGTTGTTTGTATTTGTTTGCTTGTGCGGAGTAGTGACCGCAGAAGCTGTCTATGAAAAGCCAATTCTTTTCCGAGGAATTGAGTGGGGAACCGCTTATAATGAGGTAGTAGAGACGTATCCGAATAAAAATCAAAGCGAATGGGAACCGAGCGGAATTGATGCTGCTTTTTATGGCGGTGAAGCAGTGCATTATGGGAAAGTCGGTTTTCGTGTACGGAGTGGTCTCCCTCAGGGGGTGACTGTTGCCGGATATGATGTGAATGACATTTATTTGAATTTTGTTTATACACCGGACGAAACTGGAAGACTTGCAAAGGACAAAGATCATGCTGTACTGTGTTTAGCGGAATACGAATTTGACTTTGGAAGTAAGAAGGAAAGCTATGATGCTGCCCTTGAGGATTTGACAAACAAACTTACTCTTTTATATGGGGATATTGACAATCAGCCCAGTTCAGGTTATGGAACAAGAGCGGTCTGGAAAGGTGCGGAAGGTACTTTGGTGTCTTTGAACTGCAGAAGGGGAAGTTATCTGAATGGGGGCTATTATTACAGAATATATATAAACTATTCTTTTGAAGGCATGGAAACTTTGCTGCAGGATGCTAAAAAAGCTTTGGACATGGAATTCTCCTTTATAACAGACGGACTGTAAAGAAGAAATTTATGCGCGGATTTTGCGTCTGGCGGAAGTGCTGCAGATAAAAGGTAAAAAACTGCACTACAGGCAGACTGTGGTGCAGAGAAGTATATCTCGGTCTAAAAAAACGGGTGACAGCCAGATCGGCTGTCACCCGAAAAAGAAATATCAGCTTTTGACAAAAGAGCAATCGTTGGCGATTTCCTCCTGGTTGTCATGGCTATTACGGAAGACAGTGAGTTCAATATAGAAATAATCGGAAGCAAGGTTTGACGAAAGATAAAGGAGGAGTAAACTATGTCATTATTTGCTCCCAAATGGAAAAGCGAAAACAAAGAGAAAGCAATTAAATCGGTACAGAAAATTGTATCCAACGAGAAACTCTTGGAGGCAGCACTGCAGGCTCCGTTATACGATGTAAAGGCGGAAGCGGTCAAACGTATTACTGATGATCAGATTTTGCTGAGAATCATTCGAGCGGGTTTAAATGAATTTTCTTCTCTCGGCTCGCCGGAATACAATCTTGACAGGCTGAAACGGCTCGCATTTGAGCGGATGTCGGATGAGCAGATGATTACAGAAGCGGCATTATATATAAAACCGGATAATGATCGTTACATCGACAAAATCAGTGATGAAAAGCTGCTTTTCCGACTTGCACAAAAATACTACTTACCGTCTGCATTCAGGAAAATATCGGACAACAGGAAGCAGATTGAGCTGGCAATGCATAACAACGCTTATGTGGAATATGTGAGGCTTAAACGAGGTGAAGATTGGATCAGACTGGGGCTTAAAGGCCTTTTCCCGGATAAAAAAACAGTTTCCTATGCAAAACAAATCATCCTGGACGGCAATGAGAAGGGCTTCGTGATTTTGAAGCAATACATTCAGAAACACCCTCAAGATTTCCCTGCGGATAAGCTTAAGGAACTCGATGAACTTGGGAAAGAATACACGGGAAAAGAGCTTTGGGTACAGACAGGCCTGCTGGGATTTTTCCCATTGGAAAAAACAGCAGAATACTGTCGTGAGATTCTGGACGGAGGCGATTTACGCGGGGTGGACATTTTGCTGAATGCAGCGAAAAAACACCAAAATAATATTTCTGTAGTATCTAACATTATTGATCCGATTATTGAACTTTATCGGAAAGCAAAAAACGAACATAACGCAGGAATGCTGAAAAGACTCCAGACTATACCAGAAGGAGAATATGGGAACCATGTTGATGGAGATTTCCACTATTGCGATTATGTTGATCATGAAGACAAAGGTGTCGTGAGGCATTTCGATGTTTCTGGGTTGTGATCCGGAGACAACATACACGGATTTTATTTTTTTAAATAAATTAGACAAGCTTGTGGGGAGGCATAAGCATGAAAAAAGTATTGCCTGATTGCGCTGGCTATCGTTCTTGCTCTGCTGCTATGCGGGTGTATGAGCAAGGAGGAATCTGCCTATCGCGCCGCGAAGAAGAAACTTGAGACCGCGCAGAACCTGGGGGGCGGCCTGACGGCTGAAACGAAGGATCCCGTGTGGCTGGCGGCGCTGGACGCGCTGGTTGAGGTGGGTGACTACGAGGATGCGCCTGCCTTGGCGGACGAGGCACGGGAATACTTTTACGTTAACGCGCTGTGGTGGTTTTGGCAGATCGACGACCATGAGGATGCTCTCACTCAAGCCCAAGCGTATCTGGATGCAGTTCCCAATT
Source organism: Oscillospiraceae bacterium (assembly GCA_017406005.1). Lineage (GTDB taxonomy): Bacteria > Bacillota > Clostridia > Oscillospirales > Oscillospiraceae > Limivicinus. The sequence goes on from JAFQZI010000093.1 coordinate 115,510, forward strand.
ACCGGGACGCCGCGGACTGGACTGCACTGCGGGAGGCTCTGGCGCACTTCACTGACGGCAAGGTTGCCGAGGCCGCTGAGATCGTCCGAACGCTGCCTGAGAGCTTCAACGATAACCCGTACCGCCTCGCCATCCTGATAGCGGATGCCTGCCAGGAGGAGAATTGGACGGAGGCGCTGGACTTTGCGCAGGCGCTCGAGCCGCTCATCATTGACGATGGAAACGGCAACGAATGGCTCACGAGGAAGTATTGCACGGAAACCATCCTGCGCTGCAGCGGGCTGGAGATGTTCGCCAATGCTATGCATGACAAGTTTGTTTTTCAGGGTTTCCTTCTGTGCTACTACACCCAGCAGACCGACTTGGGCAACGACATCACAACGCTGGAGGACTGCCCCTGCGAATTGACAAGCCGCGGCTTTGCAAAAACCCCGCTCGGCGAAGTTAATCTCAGAGATATATATTGGGACCGCGCCCATCGCATGGAGGAAAGCCTGGAGCAATACGGTATAGCCGAGGACTACGCGAAGCTTGGCACTTACAGAACGAAATATAGTCCGGTCCGCAAGGACGAGATAGAGATTATGGATGGCCGCGTGCCAACGCCGCCGGCGGAAATCACCGGCAGCGGCATCTGTTTCCTGGAAAAGAGCAATTACTATGACGGGGTGAAGGTTGGCGTCAATGACTTTCGTTACCGCGTGGCACCTTTGTGCCTGGCCGACTCCGTGGAGAGCGCTCGGTACGTCTGCCGTTTCTATCACAACGCCACGAAGACCCACCGTGTCAGATCTTCCGATGGCTACGAGGGCGGCATGTCGATCTGCGACACAACCGTGCAGTTGATCGACATGGTGACAGGAGAGACGCTGGCTGTGTGCCAATACCATGAGAGCGAGTGCGACGAGGTTCTGAATGAGAAACTGGTGCCCGTGCTGCGAGAGCTGGTGACGGTTTACTAGCGTTTCAAAGGATTCGTAATGGGTCGCTGATCAGATCATGATCCACCGCATGAAGACCGAAACACAGGGGGACGGTTAATGCGAAAGACGGTTACAAAATGTAATTACTTGGTCTTTCATGCATTGCGTGTGCAGATCCTTCGGCATGGGATGTTCTCTGTGCTAAATATGTTTTCTTACAATGCCGAAACTTGTGCCTGTCAGCCGGCTGACCTGTCGAATGGAACCGCCTGCATGCAGAAGAGCAGTCAGCGCTTCGCTCTTTTGAGATTCCGGAAGAGCCTGAAACTGAGACACATTTTCACATCCGCATAATGATTTCAGTACCTCTTTTGCTTTTGTGTCTGTTAGCCGCTTAGGCGCCTGTTCTGAAATATCCATACAGCTGTCATTGGCTTTCTCGTCGTGATAC